>JAITGN010000013.1 GCA_031280565.1 Accumulibacter sp.
GCTGTGCTGTGCTGTGCTGTGCTGTGCTGTGCTGTGCTGTGCTGTGCTGTGCTGTGCTGTGCTGTGCTGTGCTGTGCTGTGCTGTGCTGTGCTGGCTACCGCTTCATCCGCATCATAGAGATATTCCGGGAAGCATTGCCCTTTGGAAATCATTTCCAGATCGGGCAAGGTGTCCGTCATCAACGCGCTAAAGTCCTTGGTCGCGCCCCGTCCCGTGGCGCTGATAACCCGATTCCTCGCTATGCTGTTGGGGAAGATGTAGGGCATAAGCGCAACATCATTTACAAACCCTCTATCAAAATAGAGATGTTGTTTGGTAAACGGACGGAAGAGTCCAACTATCATCGATAGTCGATTGAAGCTCCGATTTCTGAATTTCCCAACGTCGTACCGGAGCGAACGCGACCAACTTATCCTCCGAGCATTTTGGTTAACGAAGTCTTTGACCGAGGCGCGTTGTTCAGACGGCTTATCAATACATGCTGTTCTATATCGATCAACTTCTGAATTGAAAAATGCAACCATCTTTTGCATGTTTTCTTGCAGATCATCGCGAGAGAAGTTATAAACCCAAGCATCGCGGTTAGTCTTGATGCCCATTGAGAAATCGTCAAACACAATGACGTTACTCTTGTTCTTCTTGTCGCCCAAACTGATGAATTCGCTAAAGCTGCTATCGCGCTGGCGCAACCAGTCGTAATGAACGTCGGGGGTGATGGTGCGCCAGCCACCGGCGGTGGTGATGCCGGCAATACTTTTGAATTCCCCAATCCGCGCCAGCTTTTCCTCACGGGTGAGGTAATCGCCGATGTCGTGAAAGAAGATTTTGCCACGCTCTTTCGTCGCCGGATTCTTGACCAGCAGATAGATGACTACTGGCGTCCGGGTGCCCTGCCCAAATACATTGTCTTTTTCTTTGCGGCGCTGCTCCCCTGATGTGCGCGCATTCCCCCGCAAGTGAAACACATGAATGCTGCCGAATTCTTCGGCTAGGCATTTGCGCAGGCCATCGGCGGAATTCGAGTCGATCCAGCCCGCGTTGGAAACGAAGCCGATCACGCCACAATCGCAAATGCGGTCGGAAGCCCAGCGGATGGCACGGATGTAGCTGTCGTAAAGTGAATTCTTGTTTGTGGCAGTCGAATGCCGCGCATAGCTTTCTTCGATCCGTCTATCCAAAGTGGGATAGGCGAGATTCTGGTTGTTGTCGTTGGCGCTCTTTTGTCCCGCCGAATAGGGCGGGTTGCCCATGATGACGCGAATATCCAGGCTGCGCTGGCGTTTCAGCCGCGTGCTGTTATCCGCCTGTCCCTGGCTGTCCAGATCGTCCTGGCTGCCCGTGGGCAGATTGAAAGTGTCGGTCAGGCAAATGCCGGCAAAGGGCTGATACTCGCTTCCGACGATGCTGTGATAGACGGCCTCGATATTGATGGCGGCGATGTAGTAGGCCAGCAGGACGATTTCATTGGCGTGGATTTCGTTCTGGTATTTCCAGGGTAACTCCTCCGGCGCGATCAGGCCGCTTTGCAGCAGGCGGGTTATGAAGGTGCCGGTACCGGTGAAGGGGTCGATGATATGCACGTTGCGGCTGCCCAGCGTCTGGCCGAATTCGCTTTGCAGCACGTCGTTGATGGAATGGATGATGAAGTCCACCACTTCCACCGGCGTATAGACGATGCCCAGCCGTTCCGCCATCCTGGGGAAGGCGTTGCGGAAAAACTTGTCGTATAGCTCGACGATGATGCGCTGCCTGGCCTTGATGTCGGTAATTTTCGCGGCGCGCATCTTGACGCTTTCATACATGCGCGTCAGGGTGTCGGCCTCTTTTTCCAGATGGTGGTTTTCCAGCACGGCCAGCACGCCTTGCATGGCCAGCGACACGGGATTGTGTTGCGTGAAGCGGTAGCCTTCAAACAGGGCATCGAACACCGGCCGGGTAATCAGGTGCTGGGCCAGCATTTCGATGGCTTCGTCGCGACTGATGCGGTCGTTGATGTCGGCATGCAGATTGGCGAGGAAAGCATCAAAGGCGGCCCGTTCCCCGGTATTGCCCGGGTTGTCCAGAATCGTCGTCAGCCGCGTGATGTGGGTAGCGGCAATACGGGCGATGTCTTGCGCCCATTCGTCCCAATAAAGCCGGTTGCCGCATTTCTGCACCACCTTGGCGATGATGGCACGCTCGATTTCGCCGATGGAAAAATCCAGCTTGCCTTGCGTGTCTTCTGCAAGTACTTTGCGCGGCTTGACGCCGATAGTGTTACCTTGCCCAGCGGGGGTCTTGCGCTCGCCCGGCTTGCTCTTCAGCTTGTCGCTGATGGCAATGACTTCCATCTTGGCCCGGTCTTGCCCGGTCAAGTCCAGTTTGTTCACCATCGCGTCGAAACGATCGTCGTGCGAACGCAAGGCTTGCAACACTTCCCAGACAACGCGGTAGGTCTGGTTGTCGTTAAGCGCTTCTTCGGGCACTTTCCCCGCCGGAATGACCACAGGCAAGATAACATAGCCCAGCTTCTTGTTACCGCCCTTGGGTTTTCTCATGACCCGCCCGACGGATTGCACGACATCCACTTGCGAGTTGCGCGGCGTGAGAAACAGCACAGCATCCAATGCCGGCACGTCCACGCCTTCCGACAGGCAGCGTACATTGGAAAGCACCCGGCAGGTTTCCGGGGGCGTTTCGTCTTTCAGCCATGCCAACTTGGCGTCTTTTTCGGTGGCGCTCATGCTGCCATCAACGTGTTTCGTTTCGCAGACCAGCTGCGAAATCGGGGCATCGGGTTCTTCCTCCAGCAGAGTGGCCCGGTATTCGTCGATCACTTTCTGGAATTCGGCAGCGATGTTCCTGGAACTGACCTTATGCACCCGTGCGCCCTTTTGCACTTCGATCACCTGGGCGAAGGCGACAGCACGCTTCATCGGCTGTGGATCAAAAGCCAGATCGTCCTGGGAGTCCATTTTCGACAAGGCCCGCCAGCAACCGACGATCTTGGCGGCGTCATTGACGTTGATGGCACTGTCGGTATCGGCCAACAGCTTTTGCAGGTTGCGACTGACATGTTCTTCGGAAATGGTCAGCACGATGACCTTGTAATCACACAGGACGCCAAGGTTATGCACCGCCTCGGAAAAGGTGAGCGTGTGCAGGTTTTTCCCGTAGCAGGCTTCGTTGTCCATCGAATAGAGAACGATGCTTTCCTGTTCCGCTTTCACTTTCGCCGCTGTGCCGTAGACACGCGGGGTAGCGGTCATATAGACCCGCTTCCTGCCTGCCAGGTACGCTTGGTCGTGAATGCGCACAAAGGCGGATTCGTCTTCGCCTTCGAAACTTTGCCCGGTGGTGCGGTGCGCTTCGTCGCAAAGGATCAGGTCGAATTCCGGCAGGCCATGCTTTTGCTGGGCTTCGTTGAGAACGGCAATGGAATGATAGGTCGAGAAGACTACCCTCAGATGTTCATCGTCGCAATGACGCGAACAGGCTTTTGCCAGCAAGCGCGCTTCAGTGGTAGCCGGATACTGCAATTCATGCAAGGCCAGCCCGAAATCGTCGTCGCCGCGTTTCTTGCCGACATCGCTATCGGAACAGACGGCGAAGCTATGCAGGGGGATTTCGGCTTCCTGCGTCCATTCTGTCAGGGTTTGTGACAAAAGATTGAGCGACGGCACTAAAATCAACACCTTGCCACCTTTGCCGACAAGCTGTTCGGCCAGGCGCAAGGCAGTGAGCGTCTTGCCAGTACCGCAAGCCATGATGAGCTTGCCGCGATCCGCATCTTGCAGACCATTGAGAACATCGGCGATAGCGCGGCGCTGATAATCACGCACCTGCTTTTTTTCTTGCAGGCGGGCCGTTGCGGCCTTTGGCTGATAGCTTGCCCAATCAATCTTGCTGTTCTCAAGATCGGTCAGAGTGATGAAGTTCACCGGCGGCTGTTGATCCTTCACCGCCTCGCGCAAATGATGTGTGCCGGTAGTCGCCGTCAAAACGACCCAGCGGCGAAAAAAATGCTTCTTGCTGGATGCGGTAAAGAACGTGGCCAGATTGTCGAGCGTCAGCCGCGCTGATTCGTCATAGAATTTGGCCTGGATGGCGTGCAGTTCGCCATCGGTGGTTTCCGCTACCAGATCAATGCCGGCATCGGTACCGGGATCGCTATTGCCACGTGAAATCCATTCACGCCGCCAGTCTTCCCATAGCCAGACCTTGCCAGCGTACAGATCGGCGTAGTAAGGCTCGTTTTGCAGATATATCTTGACTAGCCGTTCAAAGTAATCGCCTTTTTCTGGTTCGGACTGCGCTGTCTTTCTGAAACTTTCCAAAAGCCTGGCAAGTGCGGTCATTTATGGGATTCCCTCATGGTCAATTTTTATTTCATTAAATTTCATGGGGCATCTTCCTCATAAAGGTCAAGGCTGACAGATTGGCTTTGGGCTAGGTGCGGCAAAACTTCATGTGGCCGCTTCGATTGGCGTGATGCGGCCAAGGCGATCCGAATGCCGTTCAACTTCCCACAGGTCGACGGCGGTTTGCATCCACAGCCAGGATTCCGGGCTGGTGCGGGTCAATTTCCCGATGCGCGTCGCCAGTTCGGGACTCAAGCCCCGCTTTTCGTGCAGCAATTCGGATACGGTCAGCCGGGACACCAGCAGCCTTCGGGCGAATTCCGTTTGCGTCATGCCCAGCGCGGGAAGCACGTCTTCACGCAGAATCGCGCCGGGATGCGTGGGTTTGCGGTTCGGGTCGCGCAGGCTCATCAGTGATAATCCTCAAGGTCGACATCCATGGCATGTTCACCATCGAAACGAAAAGTCAGCCGCCAATTACCGGACACCGACACGGCGTAGTCGCCTTGGCGGTCGCCTTTTAGCGGGTGAAAGCGATAACCCGGCAAGTCCATGTCTTCGGGCTTGATGGCCGCGTCCAGCCTGTCCAGCAAGCGTTCTATCCGCGCCGTGTATTGGGCGGGAATCCCACGGTAATCACTTTTGGCGAAAAACCGATGCAAGCCCTTGTGCCTGAAATTCTGGATCATGTGCGTACTGTCCGATACCTTCCATTGTAATCCAATACATTACGGAATCAAAGGGCTTGTCCGGCGTTCGCCCCGTCGGGCCAGGCGCGGCGAAACCTCATGCGGCCGCCCGGTAAGCCTTCCCGAAAGGCCCGATAATGACCTTGCCGCGTCCATCCTGAATCTGGCTATCCACGAAATCCGCCCACCATTGCAGCATTTCCCGCCGTTGGTCGGCATACTGCGCCCGGTTGTAGACGCCCCGGATGCCACGGGTTTCATGGGCCAAGCATTTCTCGATCCAGTCGGAGTTAAAGCCCGCTTCATGCAGGTGCGTTGATGCCGTCCGCCGGAAGTCGTGAATCACGAAGTCCCGCACGTCGACATCCATTCCGCGAACGGCAACATTCAGGGTGCTATGGGCAATGGGCTTGTTCAGACTCCCCACGCTCGGAAAAACGTACTTCGATCCGCTCGCCAGTCCCTTCAATTCCTCGAACATCGCCACGGCTTGCCGGGACAATGAAACAAGGTGCGGCTTGTCTTTCTTCATGCGTTCGCCGGGGATATTCCATTCCGCTTTCTCAAGATCAAACTCCTCCCACTTGGCTTCGATCAGTTCCGATTTCCGCACCATGCACAGAATCAGTAGATGCAACGCCAGCTTGTGCGCCCGCTTCATGCTGGATTGGTAGATCGCCCGCAGCAGCTTTCCGACCTCCTCAGACGATAGGGCAACATCCCTACTCTTGGCACTGGCGATGAATTTGGCCTCGATGGCCGCCGCCGGGTTGAATTGGGTTTTCTCCCGCGCAATGGCATAGGCGAACAGCCGTTTCAGCACGTTGCGGGTTTGCAGCGCCATTTGATCGGCCCCGCGACGCTTGATCTTGTCGGTAATCTTCAGAATGTCGGTCACGGTCACGTTGGCAATCTGCTTGCCGCCAATCGCCGGGATCACATCCTTTTCCAGCGCCCGCAGGATGTTTCTCGGGTTGCTGTTCGCTGGCTCGGCAATCTCTTTGTACCAGCGTCGGGCGAAAGATTCCACGGTTTCAAATGCTTTCGTGGCCTCCTCTTTGGCCTTGGCTTTCTCGATGGCCTTCAAACACCATTCACGGACGAACCGTTGGGCCAGTTCCTTTGCCACCGGGCTTGTGTCCTTCGGGATCGGATCACCACGTTTCAAGGCCATGGGCGACAGGCCACGCCCGGCCAGTGCCTTGCAGTCGTCTCGCCATGTACGGGCATCGGATAGTGAATAGGCCGGATAGTCGCCAAGCGTGATTTTCTCTTGCCTGGTTCCACGTCCGCAGATGCGGTAACGCATCCGCCAAACCTTCGCGCCGCCGGGCATGACTTCCACGAACAGCCCGCCTTCATCCGATTCCTGATAGCCCTTGTCGGCAGGTTTCAGGTTCCGCAACTTGGTATCCGATAGCGCCATCATTCAAACCCCTTTCATGGGCACATTTCGCAATTTGTGCCTTTTTTTGCCATTCCATGGGCACAAATATGGGCACACAAAAGCCATGGGCACAAAATTCCGCGAATCCCTTTACTGATATGGCTTTCCGTCATTCATATCACCCATGTTTATCCCCAAAAAAAGATTTCAGCGAAGCAAAATGATGGGTTTTTTTGCTTGATTCCTTTTTTGCCGTGTGCCCATGATGGGCACTTTGGGCACGCCGATTTCCATCATGGGCACAAATATGGGCACACATTTTGGAGGATTTGTACGGAACATGCAAGCCATCATCGGAACAAAAAACCCGCATTTACGCGGGTTATCAATGGGTTAGCGGTAGTGTGCGGAACAGTCGGGAAGGCTTCTTATTTTCCGATGCAGAAGCGGCCAAAAATTTCTCCGAGAAGATCATCGGCCGAAAATTCTCCTGTGATCCGGCCAAGCGCCTGCTGGGCAAGCCGCAGTTCTTCAGCGGCGAGTTCAGATCGCGGCCATTCTTCCCGCGCCGCCGTAATATGCCTGAATGTTTCTTCAAGTGCTTCGAGATGGCGCGCGCGCGCGATAAAGGCGTCTTCCTCTGGCACTCCACCAGCGATAGCCAGCAGTTCCCTGCGGAGCAGATCGATTCCATTGCCATGTTTTGCCGAGAGAAAAATTTCGACGTTATTTCCGTTTTCACGGCGCCCTGCCGGATGGTTCGATAGATCAATCTTGTTATGGATGATGAGACGCGGCGTTTCTTTCGGAAAGCGTTCCGCGAGCGCGCTGTCCGCCGCGTCGAGGCCATTTTGCGCATCAATCAGCAATAAAATGACGTCCGCCTGTCCGATTTCTTTCCAGGCGCGCGCGATGCCGATTTTTTCGATTTCGTCTCCTGTTTCTCTAAGGCCCGCCGTGTCGATGATGTGCAGAGGAATTCCTTCAACGTTCATTGAGGCGTGAAGCGCGTCGCGCGTCGTACCTGCCGCCGGCGTCACAATCGCGATTTCATCGCCCGCCAGGCGATTGATCAGGCTGGATTTTCCGACATTCGGCCGCCCCGCGATCACGACGCACAGCCCGCTTTGCAACCGTCGCCCCTGACGGGCGCGCTCAAAGATATGCCCGAGTTTTTCCTGTATCGCTTCCAGATGTTCGAGCGCTTTGTCCGATGAAAGAAAATCGATTTCCTCTTCAGGGAAGTCGAGCGTCGCTTCAAGGAGCGCGCGCAATTCTGTCAACTGCTCAAGGAGCGCTTGAATCTCTCTGGAAAAATCGCCCTGCAACGACCGGACGGCGCTGCGCGCCGCCGCCACAGTCGCTGCATCAATCAGGTCAATGACGGCCTCCGCTTGCGCAAGATCGATTTTTCCATTGAGGTAGGCACGCCGCGTAAACTCGCCAGGCTCCGCCAGGCGAGCGCCAAGTTCGATGCAGCGTTCGAGCAACATTTGCAGGACAACAGGGCCGCCGTGGACGTGCATTTCGAGCACGTCTTCTCCGGTAAAAGAACGCGGCGCGGGAAAATACAGGAGAAGTCCCGTATCAATACAACGGCCTTCGGCATCGTAAAATCCGGTCAGAACAGCTTGCCGCGCCGGTGGATTTTCAGGGCCGGATTTTCTGAGTCCACGAGCGAATTCCGGAAGCTTTTTTCCGGAAACGCGTATTACTCCGATACCGCCGCGCCCGGGAGGCGTAGCGATGGCGGCGATCGTGTCAGGCGTTGGCGGCGGTCTTTCCGCCACTTTCAAACATCCGGGTAATTTGCCATTGTTGCGCGATGGAGAGAAGGTTGCTGACGACCCAGTACAACACCAGGCCGGAAGGGAAAAAGAAAAACATCGCACCGAATACGAATGGCATCATCATCATCATTTTTGCCTGAAGCGGATCCGGCGGCGTCGGATTGAGCCGGGTTTGCACCAGCATGGTGACGATCATGAGCGCCGGCAGGATGTAATAGGGGTCTGCTTCTGAAAGATCCTGTATCCACAAAAGCCACGGCGCGCCGCGCATTTCGACCGCCCCAAGCAAAGCCCAGTAGAGCGCGATAAAAACCGGAATCTGGATCAGAATGGGCAGGCAGCCTCCAAACGGGTTGATTTTTTCGGATTTGTACAGATTGAGCATTTCCATGTTCAGTTTCTGTTTGTCATCGCCATAGCGCTCCTTGAGCGCCGCGACACGGGGAGCAAGTCCGCGCATCTTGGCCATCGATTTGTAGCTCGTCGCGGATAACGGGAAGAAGAGCAGTTTGATGATGACAGTCAGTATGATGATCGACCAGCCCCAGTTGCCAACCATTTTGTTGATAAATTCGAGGAACCAGAAAATCGGCGCGGCGACAATGGTCAACCAGCCATAATCGACAACGAGCGGCAGACCCTCCGCGCCAAGCCCGCCTTCATTGACGGGCCTGGACAAGCGGTCCAGGATATTCTGAAGCTGCGGCCCCGCGTAGAGCGGGACGTTCTGGACAATTTTCTGGCCTGGCGCGACAGACGGCACGGGAATGATAACGCCTGCGGAAACAAGCAAGGTGTCGCTATCCGCGTTATCCCCGTTTCGCGGCAAATTGCGGACATAGAATTTCCGTTGCATATTTTCTCCGGGAATCCAGGCGGAAACGAAGTAATGCTGCACCATGCCAACCCAGCCGTCATTGGCCTTTTCGCTGAATTTCGCCTTGCCCTTTCCAATGTCCTTGAAGTCGATTTTCTGGTATTTGTCTTCCTTGGTGTAAAGCGCCGGGCCGGTAAATGTGCTGGCCATGCCGCTTTCCCCGTCCGGGGACTGGCTGTCGCGCTGTAATTGGTAGTAGGCATGCGATGCGATTTCCCTGGAACCGCCGTTGTCGATTTCGTGGCTGACGTCGACCAGGTAGCTTCCCCGTTTAAAAGTAAATATCTTGGTGACCTTGACGCCATCGACCGCCGGAGCTTCAAGGCGAAGCCGCAGGACATCTTCGCCGGGTTCAAGTTCCCTTTTGCCATCGACAACCGCAAAACGGGTTTTGTGATTGGGCAACCCTTCTCCGATCAATCCGCTCTGCGCAAAATACCGGTGCTTCGCCCCAAAAAGAGAAAATGGCTCGTTTTTGCGTCCCATGCCCTCAAAAAGCCTGCGCTGTGCCGCCGCTTTATATCCGCTTAATACCAGTTCGACAATATCCCCGCCTTGCGCGGAAATTCCGGCAACATAGAGATCGGTCTTGACGCGGATAATATCGGCTTCCGGAATGGAAAAGACGCTCTCCGCGCTGACCACCGGCGTTTTTGAAAGCAGCGGCGGCATATCCGGCGCGGCGGGCGTTACAGAGACAGCGGTTTGCCGCCCGGAAACCTGTGGCTGTTTATATTTCCTCCATGCGTCAAGAAGCAAGTAGATTGAGGCGATAAAAACGATCAAAAGAATCAGGCGGCGATTATCCATGAGTAGCTCACGTGGTATTTTTTCGGCATTCAAGAAAGAGGGTCAAACCCTCCTGGATTCCAGGGATGGCAACGGGAAATCCGTTTCAGGCCACAGCACAGCCCTCTCAACGCACCATATTTCCCAATGGCCTCAGCGGTATATTCCGAACAGCTCGGAATGAAACGGCAACGCTGTCCCAGCAGCGGGCTTATTCCATAGTGGTAAAAACGTATCAACGCCAGCAGAAGCGCTTTCATCATTTAAAACGTCTATTCCGGGCCGCATGTCCCACGGAGCAGGCAGCGCGGTCGTTTTCTCCAGACGCGCTTTCCGAAAGGAAAGTTCCAGTTGGCGTTAATTTTCGACGCGTCTGCATTTCTCAAGCAGTATTTCAATTTCTTTTCCTATGGCTCGCCGGTCCAGAATTTCCGGTTTCGAAGCGAGTCTCAGAACCAAATCACGCGAAACCAGATTGACCCGCATCTTGCGGAAACATTCACGCGCCAAGCGCCGTATCAAGTTTCTATCCACCGAACGACGCAAAAAACGCTTGGCAACGACCACGCCAAGCCTTGCTCCTTCACCCTCGGCGCGGCGCCGGTAATGTAACAGGAAATGCGCGCTTTTTATCGCCCTTCTGAAACCAAAAACGGATGAAAATTCATCCGTTCTTGTCAATCGGCAGCTTCGTGGAAACGCTTGTCCAATGATCTTGCGCAATTCGGCACATTTTACGGCCGCGTTCAGACGGCCAGCCGGTGACGGCCTTTGGCGCGACGGGCGCGGATTACGGCACGGCCACCACGAGTCGACATACGGACAAGAAAACCGTGTGTTCGTTTACGATGAACAATCGATGGTTGATAAGTGCGCTTCATTTGCGAAACCCTCAAAATCGTTACAAACCATTGATTAGACAATGCTTGGCCCTTGTCTGTCAAGTCCATGAGAAGCAATTCGGCGAAATCTGTGGATAACTTTCTTTTTACGAGTTAGAATCCCAAGACCTGCCGCTTCCGGTTTACCGTTTCAGAACCCACTTTTGTCGAAGAAAAAACGCTTCATTGCATTACGCCCATGAATAGCTTCTGGTCTTCATGCTTGAGTCAGTTCAAACAGGAACTGCCTCCGCAACAATTCAATACCTGGATTCGTCCTCTCCGAATCGAAAGCGAGGATAACGCTATTGCCGGCCTGCGACTGCTCGCCCCGAACGGCTTTATTCTCAAATGGGTTAAAGAACGCTATCTGGCCCGGATCGAAGAGCTTGGAAACGCTTATTTTTCAACTCCGATTACTGTCTCCTTGGTTATCAGCGAACACCCGCCTACGAATCCGCTTCCTGGAAAGCCCGTTTCCCCTCCCTTGAGAAAAACTCCGGACGTTTCATCAGAACCGTCGCCGGTATCCCGCGACGAGAAATCTCGCCTCAATCCGGTATTCACTTTTGAAAATCTAATCGTCGGAAAAGCAAATGACCTTGCCCGGGCCGCTTCTATCCAGGTCGCTTCCAACTCCGGCGCGGCGGCATGTAACCCGCTTTTTATCTACGGCGGCACCGGGCTTGGGAAGACGCATATGATCCACGCTATCGGAAACCATATTCTCAAAGAAAACAGGGAAATCGTTGTCCGTTATGTTCACGCCGAGGATTATTACTCAAATGTGGTGCGCGCCTACCAAACGAAATCCTTTGATGCTTTCAAACGCTACTACCGCTCGCTTGACGTCCTTCTGCTCGACGACATCCAGTTCTTCAACGGGAAAAACCGGACACAGGAGGAATTTTTCTTTGTATTCAATGCGCTCATCGAGGCAAGAAAACAAATCGTCATTAGCTGTGATACTTACCCGAAAGATATCAATGGACTGGAGGATCGCCTGATTACTCGTTTCGACTGGGGATTGACTGTTCAGATAGAACCCCCGGAAACTGAAATGCGGGTCGCCATTCTCAAGAAAAAAGCGGAAACAGAGAATGTTGTTCTTGATAATGAAGTCGCTTTCTACATCGCGAAGCATCTTCGTTCCAACGTGAGGGAACTTGAAGGCGCGTTGAAGAGAGTGTTGGCTTACTCTTCTTTCTACGGGCGAAAAATCGATCTCGAGCTGACCAAGGAATCACTTAAGGATATTATTGGAGCCGTCAACCGCCAGATCACTATCGACAACATACAAAAGACTGTCGCCGACTACTTCAAGATCAAGATCGCCGATCTTTTTTCAAGCAGGCGCAATCGTCAAATTGTCCGGCCAAGGCAGATCGCCATGTGGCTCGCCAAGAATCTGACCTCGCAAAGTTACCCTTCAATCGGTGAGGCTTTCGGCGGAAAAGATCATACGACAGTTTTGCATGCGATCCGGACAATTGAATCTTTACGTATAAAAAACAATGAGTTGAACCATGATATTCATGTTCTAACTCAAGTTCTGAAAGGGTAATCTTTGCCTCGCCGGATTATCCATAACTTGATAAACTTGTTAAGAAGCTGTTCATTGAATGTCGATAAGTCTTTTTTTTGCAGGATTCGGAGAATTATCCTCTTTCTTCCACAACTTGATACAGCACTTGTTTTCCACCAGATTAAAAAGTAACTAATTGAAAAATATAGTAAATTTTAAATTTTCCACAGAATTGACCTTCATATTATCTTATCAGGATGTATACATATGTTTCTAGTAAAAACTGAACGGAACAAACTTCTGACCCCCTTGCAATCTGTTTCGGGGATTGTTGAGAAAAGGCATACCTTGCCAATTCTTTCCAACGTACTGCTTGAAAAACGGGGGGATACGCTGACTTTTTTGGCAACCGACTCGGAAATCCAGATTATGACTTTTGTCGATATTGTGCCAGGGGATGGAGAAGATGGCGCTATGACTGTCGGCGCGAGAAAATTTCAGGACATCCTGCGTTCCTTGCCCGAAGAATCCGAAATAAACCTGAATCTTGACGCGGCTCGTCTGCAGGTTAGGGCCGGTAAAAGCCGTTTTACTTTACAGACTTTGCCGTCAGAGGATTTTCCGAGAATGCTTTCCTCGGAAGAAGGATTCGAAAGATTTACGGTGACCCAGGGCCAGTTTAAACATCTTCTGAATCAGACTCAGTTTGCCATGGCTGCTCAGGACGTCCGTTATTATCTGAATGGCCTTTTGCTCATCATCGGCGACGGCGAAATTCGCGCGGTTGCGACAGATGGTCACCGTTTGGCGTATGCCAGCATGCCTGTCGGGGGAGAACAGGAACCCTCTCGTCAGGAACTGATAATTCCCCGTAAAACGATTCTTGAGCTGAATCGTTTGTTGTCGGATAACGAAGAACCTTTACTTGTCGAACTGGCTACCAATCAGGTGCGTTTTCAGTTTGGAAAGATCAATTTAATTTCCAAATTGATTGATGGAAAATTTCCGGATTATGAAAGAGTTGTACCGGCGACGTTGAAAAATACGCTTTCGCTTGATCGTGTTCTTTTTTATCACTCCATGCTTAGAGCTTCGATTCTTACCAATGAGAAGTTTCGTGGAGTCCGCCTGCTTCTTTCTTCAGGCAGTCTGAAAATAACGGCCGCGAACGCTGAACAGGAAGAAGCCCAGGAGGAACTTGAAGTCGCATATGAAGGTGATTCCCTGGATGTCGGTTTTAATGTCACTTATTTGCTGGATATATTGAATAATACAACAGCCGAGAGAATCAACTGGGGATTCAATGACGCGAATTCCAGCGC
The DNA here is from genome assembly GCA_031280565.1 of Accumulibacter sp. GTDB lineage: Bacteria > Pseudomonadota > Gammaproteobacteria > Burkholderiales > Rhodocyclaceae > Propionivibrio. The sequence continues at coordinate 13,602 of JAITGN010000013.1, forward strand.
TCTGCTGACGATTCCGGACAACGACAGGTTCAAGTACGTTGTAATGCCAATGAGAATCTGATTTTTTGGATTCAAGAAAAATTGTTTCACGTGGAACAGGTGGATAGATTTCATTCATGACAGAAAACGAAAAGTTATCGATATACGATGAATCGAGCATTCAGCAGCTCGAAGGGCTGGAAGCTGTGCGTAAGCGTCCGGGAATGTATATTGGGGATACATCGGACGGCACGGGCCTTCATCATATGGTATTTGAAGTAGTCGATAACGCGATTGATGAAGCCTTGGCGGGCTATTGCGACGATATACTCATTACAATTCACTCTGATAATTCGATTTCAGTGCTTGATAATGGCCGGGGTATTCCCACAGGAATAAAGCTCGACGACAAACATGAGCCTAAGCGCTCGGCCGCAGAAATCGTAATGTGCGATCTGCATGCCGGCGGAAAATTCAATCAGAATTCCTATAAGGTTTCCGGAGGATTGCATGGTGTTGGGGTTTCCTGTGTAAACGCCCTTTCCAGATGGCTTCGTCTGACGATTCATCGCGAGGGAAAAAGACATCAGATCGAATTCAACCGCGGCCGTGTCGTGGATCGTCTTATTGAAATCCACAATGGAGTGGAAATTTCTCCATTGAGAATCGACGGAAATACAGATCAACGAGGCACGGAAGTTCATTTTTTCGCGGATGACGAAATATTCGGTTTGGTGGAATTTCATTATGAAATCGTTGCCAAACGCCTTCGTGAACTTTCTTTTTTGAATAATGGCGTAAAAATCCGCCTGCTCGATCAAAGAAACGGGAAAGAAGAAAATTTTGCCTTTCTTGGCGGAGTCAGAGGCTTCGTTGAATATATCGGCCGTTCGAAATCGACGCTTCATCCGAATATTTTTTCTTCTTCAGGCGAATCAAACCTTCCGAATTCCAAAGTCAGCGTTGAAGTTGCCATGCAATGGAATGACAGCTACGCTGAACAGGTTCTTTGTTTTACGAACAATATCCCTCAAGCGGATGGCGGTACACATTTGACAGGCTTGCGCGCGGCCATGACCAGGGTAATCAATAAATACATAGAAGAGAACGAGATTGCCAAGAAAGCGAAAGTCGAAATTACCGGAGACGACATGCGCGAAGGTCTCGCATGTGTTTTATCGATAAAAATGCCGGATCCGAAATTCGCCTCTCAGACAAAAATGAAACTTGTTTCCTCCGAAGCGCGGCCCGCAGTAGAGGAAGTTGTCGCCGCGAAACTGGCTGAATTCCTGCAGGAATATCCTCACGACGCTAAAGTAATTACCGGAAAAATCGTTGAAGCGGCCCGGGCGCGCGACGCGGCCCGAAAGGCACGTGAAATGACTCGCCGCAAGGGTATTCTGGAAGGAGCCGGTCTGCCAGGTAAATTGGCGGATTGTTATGAAAAGGATCCCGCGCTATGTGAACTTTATCTTGTCGAAGGCGATTCCGCAGGCGGTTCGGCGCGGCAGGGACGAGACAGCAAATTCCAGGCGATTTTACCCCTCAAAGGAAAAATACTGAATGTCGAAAAAGCGCGCTTCGACAAGTTGATTTCATCCCAGGAAATTGTGGCGCTGATTACCGCGTTGGGTACCGGAATCGGAAAAGATGAGTACAAACCGGAAAAACTTCGTTATCACCGTTTGATAATCATGACGGATGCCGATGTGGATGGCGCCCATATCCGGACTCTTTTATTGACTTTCTTTTATCGCCAGATGCCTGAGTTGATTGAGGGCGGGCACGTTTATATCGCGCAGCCACCGCTTTATAAAATCAAATATGGAAAGAACGAACGTTATCTTAAGGACGATCAAGCGTTAAATCAGTTTCTTCTTTCCCTTGCCTTGGAAAACGCCGTTTTGATACCCAGGAGCGGATCTTTGGAAATTTCTGGCGCGCCTCTGGAGGCGTTGGCCCGTGAATATTTGCTTGCCGAAGCCTTGATAGAACGCCTTTCACATTTTATCGATCCGGAAATATTGCGAACGTTGGTGGATTCCAATCTTGAAATTCATTTGGATGACCAGATGGCAGCAGTTGACAGCGCCAAAGCATTGATGAAAGCACTTGGAGAAAAATCGGCCTTTTTCATTGAAGCGTTTTACGATGATATACACGGTCTCTGGCGCCTTCATCTGGAAAAAATACATCACGGAAATCGCAAGTTCGGAATTATTGATACAGATTTCCTGAAAGGCGGTGACTATGCCCAATTGCGCAGGACAGCGGAAATTTTTAATGGATTGTTCGGTCCGGGTGGGATAATCATCCGTGGCGAAAAGAAACAAGCAGTCTCGAATTTTTCCCAAACCATTCGTTGGTTGCTCAATGAAGCTGAGCGTGGTATTGCGAAACAGCGTTATAAAGGCTTGGGGGAAATGAACGCGGAACAACTTTGGGAGACGACAATGGATCCGGAAATACGGCGTCTTCTGAAAGTTCAGATCGCGGACGTGATTGGCGCGGATGAAATTTTTACGACACTGATGGGGGAGGTGGTCGAGCCTCGTCGTGTGTTTATCGAATCGAATGCGCTGACAGCATGTATTGATATCTGATTTTCAGGAAACGGCATCTTCAAATTGTTTCACGTGAAACATTCGGAGATCGAGGTGGGCGTCTTTGATTTCAATTCTATTGCCGGTATCGGGTTCTTGTTTTTTTCAAGATACCGAGATGTATTGATTGCCCCAGAACTTTGATCCATCCTGTAAAATCAAACGTAACTCATTGATTTTAAAATAAGACACGGCAACATCGCCATCTTGGCGGCGACCCTGTCGTATTGAATTGCTGCTAAACTCTCATGGCCGTTTTCGCGCCTTCGATACTGCCGTTTCTCCTGGCTCCATAGAATCCAGAAGCGCGGACGAGAATTTCTTTCCAGTTATTTCGTCGGCCGGGTTGTCGTTTTTCTTTGAGTTTTCTTTTTAACCTGATCGCGCTTTTCGAATTCAAAAGTGATTTTTCCGCCGGATGAATTTACCAAATAAGCAGAAAATTTCCTGTGTGTACGGGCGGAAACAAAACTCTGAAGGAGGTCGGTGCGCCCTGTCGCTAAAAGTTTTTGCGCTTGTTCTGGTTCAATCGGTTGTTGGAGAATGATTTTCCCTAGACGGAAATCACATGATTTTGCCGGGCCGAAGGCTTTTTCACAAACATAAGCCATTCCATGTTCAAAAACTCTGGCTGAACATTTCGGACAGGAGCCCAGAGCTTGTTTTTCCGAAAAATCAACTTCTTCGTTTGTTTTTTCTTTCGCACTCTGGCCAAAATCGAATTCAGGCGAGTTTTCCTCATTCAAACGCACGATAGCATTAAAGGGACGTCCCATCTTGTTTCTGAAACCGGTAAGCGGCCCTATCTGACGGTGAGTAATCAGCGATTCGACTTCCGGCATCTCGAATTGACGGGAGGCTACTATTTTCCAGAGCGAGAAATCGCAGGACTGGCACTGAAATTTTTTATACGTTTCCTTGATCTTTCCGCCACATTTTGGACAAGGGACTTTAAGCTCTCCAAAATCTCCCGGAATGGTGTCGTTATCGTAGCTTTTTGCCCGGTCAACAATGTGCTGCGTCATCGTGGCGATTTCTTTCATAAAATTTGTTCTTGATAATTCCCCGCGTTCCATTCGCGCCAGTTTGTGCTCCCATTCCGCTGTCAGTTCCGGCGCGGTTAATTCGGAAACTCCAAGCCCATTAAGCAAAGAAAGCAAAGAAAATGCCTTGGCCGTCGGGTGAAGCTCGCGGTCTTCGCGAAACAGATAATGCTCGGCAATGAGGTTTTCTATGATTTGGGCCCGTGTCGCCGGTGTTCCAAGGCCACGGCCCGCCATAGCAGCTTTGAGTTCCTCGTCATCCACCATTTTTCCCGCGCTTTCCATGGCGGATAACAACGTAGCTTCTGAAAATCGCGCAGGTGGTCGTGTTTGCCCCGGAACCAAGGCAAGTTTTTCAGTTTGAATGGATTCGCCCGAAGTCAGTGGAACAAGGTCATTCTTGTCTTCTTTTTGAGCTTCGCGGCCATAAACCGCCAGCCAGCCGGGATTCACGAGAATTTTTCCTTCGGTTTTGAAAAATTCATCAGCTACCTGGGTTATGCGCGTCGTTAAAAGATGTTCGGCGGCTGGATAAAAAACAGCGAGGAAACGTTTGACTACCAGATCGTAAAGTTGTTGTTCAGGCGCGGAGAGATGCTTGGGGGGCTGTTGTGTGGGGATGATGGCAAAGTGATCCGAAATCTTCGCGTTATTGAAAATCCGTTTATTGGCAACGACCCATTTCCTGGAAAGGATTTGACGGGCAAAAGATGAATAGGAAGAGAGGGTTGCGGTATCCGAAAACATGGCAAGCGTCGATTTGACAGTTTCTGGATAGTCTTCTGGAAGCGCGCGCGCGTCGGTACGCGGGTAAGTCAGCACCTTGTGCTTTTCATAAAGCGCTTGCGCCAGTCCCAGGGTCGATTTTGCCGAAAATCCGAAGCGGCTGTTCGCGTCACGCTGCAAGCTGGTAAGATCGTAAAGAAGCGGCGCTGTTTGGGATGAGGGCTTTGTTTCTTCAGAAACGCTGCCGGTCTTTCCCTGGCATTTTTCTATCAAGGCGCGTGCGCGCTCTTCATCCCATAGGCGCTCCGCGCGCGCGTGTTCATCGCTTTGTTTCTTTTTGCTGAAGCGGCTATCGAACCATTTCCCATGGTATTGGCCTGCGAGGCAGATGAAAGTCGCTTCAATTTCCCAAAAATTGCGCGGTTTGAATTTGCGGATTTTATCTTCGCGTTCGACGATGAGCATCAGACTCGGGGTCTGAACGCGGCCGACTGTCGTTAGATGAAACCCTCCTGTTTTGGAATTGAAAGCGGTCATTGCGCGGGTTCCGTTGATGCCGACCAGCCAGTCCGCTTCAGAACGGCACACAGCCGCATCCGCCAATCCTTTCATTTCGGTTTCCGGGCGCAGACGGTTAAAGCCCTCCGTGATAGCTTGTTGTGTCATGGATTGCAGCCATAAACGCTCGATGGGCTTTTTTGTTTTGGCGTATTGAACGATATAATTGAAGATCAATTCCCCTTCTCGTCCGGCATCGCAAGCATTGATCAAGGAAGCGACCTCTTTGCGTTTGATTAAACGGATCAGGAGTTTTAAGCGCGCCTCTGTCTTTTCGATGGGGAGAAGATCGAAATTCGGCGGGATGACAGGCAAATGAGAAAAAGACCATTTGCCGCGCTTGACCTCATATTCTTCGGGGCAGGCCAGTTCCAGCAAATGTCCGACAGCGGAACAAAGCACATAATTGTCCGACTCGAAATAGTCGTTATTTTTGGTGAATCCGCCCAAGGCGCGTGCAATGTCAGCCGCGACCGAGGGTTTTTCCGCGATGATCAGTTTTTTGTTCATAACAACTTTTTATGGCCTTGAAATGTGGTGTGCAGATCGCCTGAAAAATTCCGCAAGCGGGGATAATAAAAGCAGTGTGCGAAGAATAGCAAGCAGGCGACGAAAAAAGATGCAAAGGAAAGATGCCGCAGGACGTGAATAGGTGGACGGGATTATTCGGGAGTCCGCTGATAACGGCCTCCAGGAAGGCTCGCGATGCGTCCTTCAAGCTCAAGTTGAAGAAGCGTTGGGAACAAAGACTCCGCGGGCAGATCTGTGCGGATAACAAGCTCGTCCAGGTCGCATGGGTCGAAGCCCATGATATCCAGAAAGGAATCAAGGGGTGATTTTCCACCAGGTATTTTATCTGTTGGACTTTCGTCTAAAAGAGGCGGCGCGCTGCGCGCCCAATCGAATTCTTCAAGGATGTCTTCGACAGTCTCAACCAGTTTCACTCCTTGCTTGATGAGTTTATGGCAGCCTCGTGACTGGGGAGAGTGAATCGATCCAGGGATAGCAAATACTTCTCTGCCTTGCTCGCCGGCCAGGCGGGCGGTGATTAGGGAGCCGCTTTCGGTCGTCGCCTCGACGACCAGCGCTCCCAATGAAAATCCTGAAATCAGACGATTTCGCCGGGGAAAATTGGCCGCTATGGCGGGGGTACCCAGCGGGAACTCGGAAACGATAGCGCCTGTGGTGGCGATAGCGATGGCAAGTTCTTTGTTGCGCGCCGGATAAATGCGGTCGATTCCTGTGCCGATAAAAGCGACGGTCCTGCCATTGCTTGCCAGCGCGCCCCGATGTGCTGCCGCATCAATTCCCAATGCCAGGCCACTGGTGATCAAAAAACCGGCCTCTGTCAGGGATGCGGCAAAACTTTCGGCATTGTGTTCGCCTTGGGGAGTGGGATTGCGGCTTCCTACGATTGCGAATGCTTTACAATTCAAAAGTTCATATCTGCCGCGAACATACAATAATGCAGGCGGATCCGGAATATCAAGCAATGCTTGTGGATATGCCGGATCTGCGAGTGTAAGAATATGGTGTTCCTCTTTTTCTTGCCAGGCATAAGCGGCGTCAATGAGTTTTGAATTATCCGTTTCGAGAAGAAGATCAATGGCTTTGTCGTTGATGACGCGGCGCAGTTCCTGCCGGCTTGCGGAAAAAATATTCTCTGGCGGCCCCAAGGCCGATAGAAGCTTTCGCTGGGTTTCGCCTCCCAGTCCCGGAATAAGCGATAGTCTTAGCCAGGATACGAGTGATATCGTCTCAGGGTGTTCGGACAAAATCGTTGATCTCAATGACGCCTTCGGCATACACTACGAGCGCGTAGGAAATTCGATCGAACGTCCTGAAAACAAACAGCAGGGCGCTGCGTTCTGATGGCATTTGAATAGAGATGCGGCGGTTTTCCGCGTTGTGAGCGAAAGCCGTGCGATTCCGTTCGATTGCCAGTACCTGCCCGACTTCGATACCATCCTGAATTCCACGGTTTATTGAAACTATGGAATGTGTTCCCGCAGTGCCGATCGTCCCATGGACGGGAACGCCATAAATGGAAACGATACGGCCTTCGATCTGAATATCCGGTTTGTGGGGAATGTAATCGACAAGAGGCGGGCGTTCGGAAGGCAACAGGCGGTCGCCGCGGCCAATTTCTTCTTTCGCCGAGAGTATCTCGAAAGTCGCCGGATTTCCAAGACGTATTTGTTTGGCCGTGCCAAGATAAAAAGCTTCGTAACCAAGGATCCTTTTGGGATTTTCAGGGTCGTACAAAGGTTTTGTGTCACGATAAATCTGCCAGAATTCTTTTGAGGGATCCGCTCCTTCGACATAGGCGATATCCCCTTTGCCAAGAAAAACCCTGTCTTGAGGGGGGGCAATAAGGGTTGCGGCATTGTTCAGGTCTCTTTCTTCCACCACCAAAGGCGCGGAAATGAAGGGCTCTATGACGTCTGGAGGTATGGGTGGAATACCCTGGCCATTTTGATCGGAGTAAATTTGAGGATCCAGCTTGATGTTTCTCGCGGTCCGTGATCCACGCGCATTTCCTCCTGCACCCTGTCCTGCACCCTGAATTCGAAGCACGGGTTTTTTGTCCATGCCATATTCGAGGAAAATAACGTCTCCCGGATAGATGCGATGAGGATTCTTTATCTGTTCTTTGCTCATTCGCCATATTTCAGGCCAACGCCAGGGTTGAGCGAGAAATTTGGCTGCAATGCCCCATAGCGTATCGCCAGCGACAACGGTGTAGGTTTGCGGAGCGTTTTTTGCAAGCTGTAGTTCGTCGGTGCGACTCTCTGGAGCGGGTTCATCGGCCGCCGCGCAAAAAGTGGAGAAAAGGGCAAAAACAAAAACGAACACAAGGCGGATCATCGTGCTATCCTCATATAATCGTGATACAGTCGGCTTCGCTGACGGCATCCTTTGTGGAGATCGGGTGGCATGCGTCCACGGATTTCCTTGGGTACTATGCAATACTATGCAAAGAAGTTCAACGTAGCATAAACTCAATATATTACATTAGATTTTGCACGTAATTTGTTCCACAATCAAGCTTTTTTATGTCATTGCTTCCCATACTTCGTTTTCCTGATCCGCGTCTGAAAATTCCAGCTTCTCCGATTGCCAGAATCGATGAAGGCATTCATCGGCTCGCGCGCGATATGGCCGAGACAATGTATGAAGCGCCGGGTATTGGTCTGGCCGCTACCCAGGTCAATATTCACAAACGTCTCATTGTCGTTGATGTATCGGAAACAAGAGATCATTTGCTGGTGCTGATAAATCCTGAACAGGTCGAAAGCGATGGCTGTCAGCTTTGCGAAGAGGGATGCCTGTCGGTTCCTGGTATCTACGATAAAATTGAACGTGCCGGGCGTATTGTTGTGCATTACCTTGATCTTGATGGACGGGCGCGGAGATTGGAAGCGGATGGCATGCTTGCCGTTTGTGTGCAGCACGAAATGGAACATCTGGAAGGAAAGCTTTTTGTTGACCATCTCTCGCCGCTCAAGCAAAAACGCATTCGGGCCAAGCTGCTTAAACAAGCGCGCATAACGGCATGAATCTTGTTTTTGCGGGAACGCCGGATTTCGCCGCTGAAACATTAAGGGCTGTTTTTGAAGCGGGGCATCGGATTGTGTCAGTGCTTACTCAGCCGGATCGCCGCTCCGGTCGGGGAATGGCGGTTAATCCTTCTCCTGTCAAGCGTTTTGCGAGCCTGTCCGGGATTCCTGTTCTTCAACCAGAAACGTTGAAGGATCAAGACCTGCAGGAAACGATTCGTCGTTTTGGGGCGGATGTCATGATCGTATGCGCATATGGCTTGGTCTTGCCGCAGGCTGTCCTGAATATTCCCCTTTTCGGATGCATCAACATACATGCCTCGCTTTTGCCGCGCTGGCGCGGCGCGGCGCCAATTCAGCGCGCCATTCTGGCGGGCGATACCGAAACAGGCGTATCGATCATGCAGATGGATGCGGGACTGGATACAGGGGCTATTCTCATGTCGGAAAGTCTTCCTATTGCCGTGGATGAAACGGCGGCCTCGTTACACGACAAGCTGGCCACGCTTGGCGGGAAACTGGCTGTCAGAACGCTTGAACGATTGCCCTTGCCGTCTTGCCCGCAGCTGGACAAGGGTGTTGTGTATGCCAGTAAAATTGAGAAAAACGAGGCGCGAATCGACTGGACGCGTCCGGCGAAAATGCTGGAGTGTCAAATTCGGGCGTTCGATCCTTTTCCGGGCGCGAATTTCGTTCATCGCGGCGGGGTAGTCAAGGTTTGGAAAGCGCGTGTGGAATTTACGGAAACACTCCAGAGAACGCCCGGAACGGTTCTTCGCGCGGACGGAAACGGGATTGTGGTCGCATGCGGCGAAGATGCGCTGCGTTTGCTTGAGATGCAGAAAGCGGGAGGGCGGCGCATGCAGGCGGCTCAATTTCTGGCAGGGAATCCATGTCCTGCGGGACTCTGTTTGATCGAATGACTTGAATTTCCTGCCTTCCCCGCCACTTTCCAAGCATCGGAAATTATCCTTTTTGAGGAGATAGAACGGATGTTGAGCAACTGGTTTAAAACGAGTGTCCTGATGGCCGCGATCATGGGTATTTTTGCCTGGGTTGGTTCGTATCTTGGCGGTGGTTCTGGCATGGTGACAGCGCTGGTTTTTGGCGGTGCGACGAATTTGTTCGTCTATTGGTTTTCCGACACCATTGTGTTAAAAATGTATAAAGCGCGAGAAGTGGATGAGTCGAGTTCGCCGCAATTTTATTCGATAGTGCGTGAACTTGTTCAGCGCGCCGGTTTACCCATGCCGCGCGTTTATGTGATTGACGAGGCACAGCCCAATGCCTTTGCGACCGGACGTAGCCCGGAACATGCGGCGGTAGCCGCGACAACGGGAATACTCCGGATGCTTTCGGCGCGGGAGCTTCGGGGCGTGATGGCGCATGAGCTTAGCCATGTCGGCCATCGCGATATTTTGATTTCAACTATTTCAGCGACTCTGGCCGGCGCGATTTCTCTTCTCGCGCATTTTGCCATGTTGTTTGGAGGACGCGATTCCGAAGGGCGTCCAGCGAATCCGGCGGCCGGTCTTGCCATCGCCATTCTGGCGCCACTGGCGGCGATGCTGATTCAAATGGCCATTTCGCGGGCGCGCGAGTTCGAAGCGGATCGTGGTGGCGCTGAAATAAGCGGCGACCCTGATGCGTTGGCGGATGCGCTGCTCAAGATCGAATCTTTTGCGCATGGAATTCCCATGCGAACAGCGGAAGAATACCCGGCAACAGCGCAAATGATGATTATGAATCCTTTATCCGGCAAAGATATGGAAAGTCTGTTCAGAACTCACCCGGCAACAGAAGAAAGGGTTCGTCGACTGCGCGAGATGAGCGGACTGCGTCCGCGGTCATGAGTCTGGCTTGAAAAATAACGCGGAAAACGAAAGCCCCCGAAAGTTTTGCCGCAACTATAAAACAAGATACGGCCTCTTCTGTAAAAGGCCGTATTCCGTTATCGGGGCTTTGTAGCGATTGAAGAACGGGATGGTCAGTAAAAATCTTACTGGATTTCCACTTGTGTCGGGCAATAACGTACCTGGCTTCTTGAGAAATAACGTATCACCTGCTGTCCGTTCACATCATACTTTCCGATAAACGAGAGCTTGCCGTTCTGTCTTCCTGTTTCACAGGAAATGAGATATCCGACGGCAGCGAACGATTGCGAAGAAAGAGCCGCCAAAAACAACCCCAAAATAACCTGTTTCATTTTGCCTCCTGTCAGTGAATCATGGGAGCAATCCATGATGGATAAACATACCGGCAGAGCCGGTTTCTCCAGTTCCCAAATTCTACTTAGCCGAATGGACGGAGGATAACTTATCCGATAGTCGAGCGTTTTTTGCGGATATGCGGCATAGGGCGATTATGGGCGTGTTACACTCAAAAAGAATCAATATTTCTCATAAAAAATATGGAATGGTGTGTGATGCCGGGGCTTGTTTTGAGAGTGAAATTCTCGTTGCGTTTTCGGATTTCTCCGTATTGATGGAATGAAGCCGGATTCTTTGGGAGAAAGTCTTCTGCAGGCCGCGCGCGTGCTGGTTTGCGTAGATGCGGGACGTAGCTTGTCCGAAGCGTTGGGACTGTTGGTCAATGAGTCGCCAAGAGCGCGCGCCGCTGCCAGCGATATCGTTTATGGCGTGTTGCGGCGTTTCGGAGAAAGCGAATTCATTCTTGGAAAGTTGTTGAGCAGGCCGCTTGCACATCCGGAAACAAACGCCTTGTTGCAAAGCGCGCTTTATCGTCTGGAAACGCGCCGGGATTCGACACCGATGGTCGTCGACCAGGCTGTGTCGGCAGCAGGAGAATTGGCTGATGGAAGATATAAGGCTCTTGTCAATGCCGTGTTACGCAATTATTTACGGCGGCGCGAGACCCTGCTTGCGGAGAGCCTGAAAGACGAGACCGTGCGATTTATGCACCCCGCATGGTGGCTGAAGCGTTTACGCAAAACGTATCCGGGCCAATGGGAAGCTATCGTTGATGCCGGGAATTCTGCTCCTCCCATGACATTGCGCGTCAATTTGCGGAAGATAACGCAGGCGGATTATGCGATGAAGCTGGAATCTTCCGGACTGAAGGCCGAGAGTATTGGGAGTCAGGCGTTGCTTCTGGAAACTCCGTTGCCTGTTAACCGGCTTCCGGGGTTTGACAAGGGCCTGGTTTCCATTCAGGACGCAGGCGCGCAGCAGGCGGCAAGCCTGCTCGCGCCGGAAGCGGGCATGCGCGTTCTTGATGCCTGCGCTGCGCCGGGAGGGAAAGCGACGCATCTGCTTGAACTAACCGGCATTGATCTGCTCGCGCTGGATATCGATGAGACGCGTGCGAAAAAAATCGCGGAAAATTTGGAACGCGCAGGATTTTCCGCGGAAATTGGAGTCGCGGATTGTTGCGCGATAGAATCCTGGTGGGATGGCCGACCGTTTGACGCTATCCTTGCGGATGTGCCTTGTTCGGGGTCTGGCGTGGTGCGCCGTCATCCCGACATCAAGAAGTTGCGGCGTGAAAGCGACATCCGGAAGTTCGCGGAAAAGCAAAGGGAAATTCTGGAGGCGCTTTGGCAAGTGCTTGGACCGGGGGGCAAGTTTCTATACGCGACCTGTTCGGTGTTTACGGAGGAAAATACAGGGCAGATTGACGCGTTCATGGTTCGGCACCCGGAGGCCGAACGCGTTCTGGATAGACAATTATTGCCTGGACGGAAACATGATGGTTTCTACTATGCGCTTTTGCGGAAAACTCTTTAAGTGGCTTTGTTTCGGTCTATTGCTGTTTGTCCCGTATGCGCGGGCAGCCGAGATTGATATTCTGGAATCACGTCTTTCGGTGATGGAAAAAGAGTGTATTCTTTCCGCCGAGCTCTCTATCCCTTTCAATGCGCGGTTTGAAGACGCGGTCAAAAAAGGGGTCATTTTTCACTTCATTCTCGATTTTAAGCTGGAGCGACCACGCTGGTACTGGAGGAACGAGGAAATTGTCCGGGAAAGCAAGACTTTTCGGCTTTCCTATCATATGTTGACGCGCCAGTACCAGCTTTCGGCAGGCG
>JAITGN010000057.1 GCA_031280565.1 Accumulibacter sp.
TTTGGCATTTCTCCCAGAAAATCCCCTGTGCCAGGGGCGTTCCTGGGATATCCGATAGTCAAAAATAACAACATTATCTCATTAAATCAATGCGTTATTGATATTTCAGGGCCGACGAAGTATGAACGGACGCTCTGTCTTTTCAGTCCTTACCCTTCGACAGGCTCAGGACGGGGCAGGGCGAACGGACTGGAAAGACGTTCTTCGACAAAGCTCCTTCTCCAAGCTCAAGACAGAGCAGCACGAACGGATTGAAAAACGAGCCTCTGACAGCCTTTCTTCTTTAGGTTTCCTTCGACAGGCTCAGGAGGGAGCAGGACGGGACAGGGTGAGCGGACTGGAAAGGCATTCTCCGGACAAGCGGTTTTTGGATTTGAAGGTGGCTTAAAAACGTAATTTTAATCAGTTTCTTTCGACAATCCCGGAGCAGGCGGGGCAAGACAGGACAGGTGAAGCAGGGATGATCTGGACAACCCCCCATGGAATGCGGCAAACTTTCGGCATGAAGAAAAATACTTCCAGAAACGCTTCTTCCAGAATGCCGCGCGATGAAACCCCCGCGGCGCGTTTGCTCGTTCTGCATGGCCCCAATCTGAATTTGCTGGGGACGCGCGAGCCGGAGCATTACGGTCTGATGACGCTTGCCGAGATCAATCTGGCGCTCGCACGCCGCGCTGACAGGGCGGGCGTCGCGCTGGAGACTTTTCAGAGTAATCACGAGGGCGCGCTGATTGAGCGTGTTCATGCGGCGCGTGAGCAGGGCGTGAGTTATATCATCATCAATCCCGCGGGTTTTACGCATACGAGCGTGGCTTTGCGCGACGCGCTGGCCGCGACGGCGATTCCTTTTATCGAGGTTCATCTGTCGAATGTTCATGTCCGCGAATCCTTCCGGCGGCATTCGTATTTTTCTGACCTTGCGGTGGGTGTCGTTTGCGGTCTCGGCGGCAAGGGCTATCTTTTGGCGCTTGAATACTTCCTGAGCCTGACCAGCGTCGAGCCTCCGGCGGCGTGTTGACCTCCGGCATCGCCCGCGCCTCCGGGGCGGACGCTCGACGATTCCAGTTGGAAATTTCCGTTTTCGGGGGGATAATCACGCGCGGCGAGCGCATCGTCGCGCTCTATCACGCGACCTGATTTCAAACATCGTGACCTGGTCTTCCATTACTCTCGAAACCGATTGCGTTCACGCGGAAGCGTTGTCGGACGCTTTGCTCGAAGCGGGCGCGCTGTCGGTCAGCATTGAAGACGCCCATGCCGGAACGGAAAAGGAAACGCCGCGCTTTGATGAACCTGGTTTTTTCGGAGTGCGTGATGAAGAAGGCATTACCGGCTGGGCGTGTTCGCGCGTCGTTGCGCTGTTCGAGCCGGAAAAGGACTTTGTGTCCTTGATCGCGCGGTGCGCCGCGCAGGCCGGAATCGGTGGAACGCCCGTTTTTATCGAGGAAAAAATCGAAGAACAGGATTGGGTGCGGCTGACACAGTCCCAATTCGGCCCAATCCGGATATCCGAACGGCTTTGGATTGTCCCTTCCTGGCACGAAGCACCCGTTCCGGATGCCATTGTTCTTCATCTTGATCCGGGGCTGGCTTTCGGGACAGGTTCGCATCCGACGACCCGTCTGTGCCTGGAATGGCTGGAGCGGCGCGTACACGCGGGCGATTCCGTTCTCGATTACGGCTGCGGTTCAGGTATTCTGGCGATTGCCGCGGCAAAATTCGGCGCGTCGCTCCTGCTGGGCGTCGATATCGATCCACGGGCCGTCGATACAGCCCGGCGCAATGCCGCGCGAAATGAAGTAGCTGTCCGTTTTGACGAGTCTTCCGTAAAAATCGATGGACAATTCGATATCGTGATCGCGAATATCCTCTCCAGTCCGCTCAAGGCCCTGGCGCCGGCCATTTGCGCCCATGTCCGTCCCGATGGGCGGCTGGCTTTGTCCGGTATTCTGGAAGAACAGGCGGATGAGCTGATTTCCCTGTACGCGCAGAATGGGGCGTCGCTGGCCGTCACCGGCGCAAGCGAGGGCTGGGTTTGCCTGTCGGGAATCAAGGCGGCGCCATGAAGGCGCGCTGCCCCAACTGCTGGACCATCTTTCGCGCGACGCAGGAGCAATTGTCCGCGCGCGCCGGGAAGGTACGATGCGGGCAATGCCATGAGGTTTTCAACGCGCTCGGTAATTTGCTGGACGAAGACAATGGCGATTCATCTGTTTCCCGGAATCCGGAAACGCGGACAAGTGAAAGTTTGAAGGAACCCGTTCCGCTGCCTCAGCCGGAGTTTCAGCCCGAACTCCAGTTGACAGAGACGCCGGAGGAATCCGCGCTGGCTGCCGGATTCGATCTGCCGGTGGAAAACGAAGCAAGCGAGGAAAGCGAAGATACGGAAGGCGAAATGCCGCTGTTTCCTGAAAAAACGCCGGATTCGTTCCAGGACGGTGTTTCCGCGCCAATCGCCGAAACCGGCGAAGGAAAGGGTGAAAAAAGGAACGGAAGAACGGATGAAATCCGGGATGTTCTGCTGGAAGGCATTTCATCGCCGCGGGATACGCCACAAACCGCCGGGCTGCCTGAACTATCGCCGCCGGAATCGCCGGACGACGCGCCCAGCGTAGTGGAGAGAGCGGGCGGAGGCGAAAACGGGCGGGACAAACCGGCGGCGGATAATCCGCCCGACGGGGTTTTGCAGCCCCGGGAACTTGCCGGAATACTGGCCGACGCTACGCTGGCCGAATCATTTCTCGCCAGGTCGTTTGGTTATTCCAGCGGGGCGAACCGGCCGTTCAAATGGGCGGGTATCTCTCTCGGCGCGTTATTGCTGTTTCAGGTCATTGGCCATTTTCGCGGCGAGATCGCGCTTTCGGTTCCGCTTTTCCGTCCGCCGCTCGAATTTCTGAGCGGCGCGTTCGGCGCGCGTATTCCTTTGCCGCGTCACGCCAGAATGATTGATCTCGAAGTCTCGGATATCCAGAAAGACCCGGAACATGGACTGCTCATCCTGGAGGCGCTTTTGCGCAACCGCGCGAACTATGGGCAGGCGTATCCTTCGCTGGAATTGTCGTTGACCAACGCGAACGATGAAGTCGTCGTCCGGTGCGTTTTCGAGCCGAGCGAATACCTTCCCCTGAAACTTTCCCTGATGCAGCCTTTCGCGGCGAATGCCGATATCAATATCCGGCTCTGGATCGAAGTCCAGGATGCCCTGCCTGTCGGTTATCGTCTCGACGTAATTTACCCCTGAAGTTTTCAGCGGTATTCCGGAGGCGGTATTTCCGCGCCGGATGCTATAATGCGCGGCATTTTCATTTCGTGCGCCGAGAGCATGTCCATCCTGATTTGCGGTTCGCTTGCCTACGATAACATCATGGTTTTTCAGGACAGATTCAGGAACCATATCCTGCCTGATCAAATCCATATCCTGAACGTCGCTTTCCTGGTTCCCGAACTGCGCCGCGAATACGGCGGCTGCGCCGGAAACATCGCTTTCAGTCTTCATCTCCTCGGCGGTGACCCGTTGATCATGGCCACGCTGGGCAACGATGGCGGCGATTATTTGCGTCGTCTCGACGGTTTCGGGCTGAAGAGGGCGCATGTCATGACCATCGAAGACCAGCTTACCGCCCAGGCATTCATCACGACCGACATCGATGATAACCAGATTACGGCTTTTCATCCCGGAGCGATGAATTTCTCGCACCTCAATCACGTGGCCGACGCGAAAGGCGTCACGCTGGGCATCGTCGCCCCCGACGGACGCGATGGGATGCTCAAGCACGCGCGCGACATGAAGGCGCTCGGCATCCCCTTCGTTTTCGATCCGGGTCAGGGGCTGCCGATGTTTTCCGGGGACGATATCCTGAATTTTCTGGATATGGCGGATTATGCCTGTTTCAACGACTATGAAGCCAGGATGGTCTGCGACCGGACGGGATTTTCCATTGAGCAATTGGGCGGCAGGGTCAAGGCCCTGTTTGTGACGCTTGGCGGCAAGGGGTCTGTCATCCATTCAAATGGCACGTTTTTTGAAATCCCCTGCGTTGCTTCCGAAACTGTCGTTGATCCGACAGGGTGCGGCGATGCGTATCGCGCCGGATTGCTCTACGGAATTTCCCTCGGCTGGGATATCGAAAAAACCGGGCGGCTTGCTTCCGTCATGGGGGCTGTCAAGGTTGCCTATCGGGGAGGGCAAAATCACGCGGTCAGCAGGGACTCTATCGCTGAACGTTTTGCCTCGGCATTTGGCGAGCCGCTGTGGTGAATAGGCGTAGGCGGCCTTGAGGCTTGAGCCGCGTTTTCTTCCCGCAAAAAAAGGAACTGCCGGCCGTTTTACCCGTCCTGAGCCTGTCGAAGTAGGAACGGACGCTCTGTCTTTCCAAAGCCTCTTTAATTCAAGGTAAAGAAGTTCTTGGCCTTCCCAATCCCTGGCCTTCGAATGGTTTTTCAATCCGTGCCTTTCGACAACGCCTATCCCCGTTCGTACTGAGCTTGTCGAAGTATGAACGGGCGCTCCAAGTCGTAAATACTCTTTCCAATCCTGATTTTTTCTTCGAATGGTTTTTCAATCCTTACCCTTCGACAAGCTCAGGGCGAACGGATTGAAAAACACACCTTCGACAGGCTCAGGACGGAACAGGACAGGCGGGACGATCGGATTGGAAAGTGGGGCATGGAAACTCAAAGAGATTAAAAATAGCTATAAGGACGTCATTCTTATAGTTAACTCTTTTTTTGCCATTCGTGGCGAGCGTGTTGAATTTTCCCCTCACGCCGAACCTGCCGGAGCATCAACAGCATCTATTTCCGTTCGTACTGAGCCTGTCGAAGTATGGACGGGCGCGTCAGGGACCTACCAAAATTCTCTTTAATCAGTGCTCTCCGACAAATTGAAGGTAATAAAAGAGTCCTTGACCTTTCCAGTCCTTACCCTTCGACAAGCTTCCTTCGTCAAGCTCAGGACAGGCAGGGCGAACGGATTGAAAAACGAGCCTCTGACGTGCCTCCTTCGACAGGCTCAGAACGGAGCAGGGCAGGCGGGACGATCGGATTGGAAATTGGAACATGGAAACCCAAAGAGATTAAAAATGCCTTAAGGACGTTGTTTTATCTTCGGTTCTGTTTTTTGCTATTCATGGCGAGCGTGTTAAAAACCCGTCTGCGTTAAGTCTACCGAATCATGGACGACGTATATCGCCGTTCGTGGGGAGTGTGTTGAAATTAGCCCTCTCCTCCGCCCCCTTCCACTTGCGTGAGAGGGGGAGGCCGACGGGATATTTATTGGAGATAAATCCCAAGGCATTGATTCTGGTATAAAAAAGAGAAAGCGATGAGTGTTTGACAAAATTTTTGCCTTTTTTGGAGAAAGGGGCTTAGAATAAGCGGCAGTTTTTGGGTGCCCTGATTTGAATCCTTGGAATCGGGGTGAAACGGGAAGCCGGTGAAGCGAAATGTAATCACACATTCGACGCCATTCCGGCGCAGCCCCCCGCTGCTGTAAGCC
>JAITGN010000093.1 GCA_031280565.1 Accumulibacter sp.
ACGGAGTTCCTGGCCTTTTCAATCCTTATCCTTTGAATAATTTTTCACTCCTTACCCTTCGACAAGCTTTCTTTGTCAAGCTCGGGACAGGCAGGATGAACGGACTGGAAAGGCTTTCTCCAACACAAGCGCGCATTTTCAGTCTCACGTTTTTTTTCGGGGCGGCTGCCCGTAATTGCCTTCGAGAAGAGCGGAAATATTTATTCGTACTTCTCCGCCTGCCGACGTTTCACGCAGGCGGCATGGCGTCTGAATCGCTGCATTTTTTCCGTTTTGTTGCTGCGGCGAAACCGGAAAGGCGTCCCAAAACGCCAATTTGAAAAAAGATCGGACAAAAAACCGGACAATATGATAATTTTGGAAAGAAACTGTGCGTTCCACATCACGGCCAGTCTGGGGAAACCGTTTTAATCAGTCATGCTTCATCTTTTACCGGCGTTCCGCCGATAGAAGGAATTCGCGGCTTTGCGCCGCGTGAAAGCAGGCAGGCACGGACGAGCGGCAGCAGGGGATAATTGTCAGACAACTTTCAGGCACTCACTATGGATACAACGTCACAACTCGAACAACTCGCGAAAAGGCAGGCCCAGGCGCGTCTCGGCGGCGGCCAGGACAAAATCGACAAATTGCGCGCCCAGGGCCGTCTGACCGCGCGCGAACGCATCGATCTTCTGCTCGATCCAGGTTCGTTTGAAGAATTCGATATGTTCAAAACGCATCGCTGCCACAATTTCGGCATGGAAAACACGGTCTATCCCGGCGATGGTATCGTAACCGGCTGTGGAACCATTGATGGCCGCATCGTTTATGTTTATGCGCAGGATTTCACGGTTTTCGGCGGCTCACTCTCGGAAACCCTGGCCGAAAAAATCTGCAAGGTAATGGATCTCGCCATGAAAAATGGCGCGCCGGTCATCGGCCTGAACGATTCGGGCGGCGCGCGCATTCAGGAAGGCGTTGAAAGCCTCGCGGGTTATTCCGACATCTTTCTTCGCAATGTCATGGCGTCCGGCGTTATCCCGCAGATTTCGGCCATTCTCGGCCCATGCGCCGGAGGAGCAGTGTATTCGCCCGCGCTGACGGATTTCGTCATCATGGAACGGAACGCCTCCTACATGTTCCTGACCGGCCCCAAGGTCGTCAAATCGGTAACGCATGAGGATGTAACCGTCGAGCAGCTCGGTGGCGCGGACATGCATTCGACGCAAAGCGGTCTGTGCGACTATCCCGCGCTCTCGACGCGCGACGCGATTGATTACATCAAGCGCCTGCTCACCTTTCTGCCACAGAATAATTTCGAGCCGCCCCGCCCGCTCCCCTGCGCTGACCCGCCCGCCCGCGCGTCCAGAAGGCTTGAGACGATCGTTCCGCCAAATCCGAACGCGGCGTATGACATGAAGGAAGTCATTCTCGAGACGGTAGACAACCGCGATTTCTTCGAAATCAAGGCGCAGTTCGCGCCGAACCTGATCGTCGGTTTCGCGCGTTACAACGGTGTTTGCGTCGGCATTGTCGCAAATCAGCCCGCACATCTCTCCGGCGTGCTCGATATCGACTCATCGGTCAAGGGCGCGCGTTTCGTGCGTTTTTGCGACTGTTTCAACATTCCTCTCGTCACGTTCGTCGATGTTCCGGGTTTTCTTCCGGGTACCGCCCAGGAATACGGCGGAATCATCCGGAACGGCGCGAAAATGCTTTACGCGTACGCTGAAGCCACCGTCCCAAAAATCACGGTCATCACCCGGAAAGCCTACGGCGGCGCATACTGCGTCATGTCGTCGAAACACCTGCGCGGCGATATCAACTATTCCTGGCCGAGTGGCGAAATCGCCGTCATGGGTGCAAAAGGCGCAGTCGAAGTACTCTATGCGCGTCAGGCGAAGGAAGCGAAAGACCCCGCCGCTTTTCTCGCCGAAAAAGAAAAGGAGTACAGTGAAACTGTCGCCAATCCGTACATCGCCGCGCAGCGCGGCTACATTGACGATGTAATCGCGCCGTCGCAGACGCGCGCGCGGATTGTCCGCGCATTGAAGCTCCTGCAAAACAAGCGCGACAGCAATCCGATGAAAAAACACGGAAACATCCCGCTCTGAACCGGACGTCAACAGGAGTCAGAAATGCGAAAAACGAAAAAGATCGCGGCCGCGCTGGCGGCCATTGAAGCCTATATGCGGGAAGAGAGCGACGGCGCCCGTGCTGCCGCGCCGCTCCCGGAACGCGACGCGATTTCCGCCGAATCTTCCGCCTGGGCATTGGCCGCCCGGATGGAAATGATGACGGATCGCAGAATGATGCAACTCCGCGCCTTTGGTTTTTCCGGCGCGCGCTAGACAACCGATTAATCCTGATATTTGTGGAGCTACGCAATGAATGAGAACGCCGTAAAAACAGTGCCGATAAACTATAGCGCTGACCGTCCGCCCGCGGAAAACCCGGTAAAGATCATGGATCTTTCCCTGCGCGACGGACATCAATCCCTGTTCGCTACGCGCGGACGCACCGAAGATATGATTCCCGTCGCCGAAATGATGGACGAAGTCGGATTCTGGGCGATGGAAACCTGGGGGGGCGCTACTTTCGACACGATGCACCGCTTTCTGAACGAAGACCCGTGGGAACGCCTTCGTGTGCTGAAGCGTTACATCAAGAAAACACCGTTCAGCATGTTGCTGCGCGCGCAAAACCTCGTTGGCTACCGCAATTATGCCGACGATGTCGCTGTCGCTTTCGTTGAGCGCACAGCGGAAAACGGTATGGATATCTTCCGTACCTTCGACGCGCTCAACGACTACCGGAATTTTGAAACAGTGGTCAAAGCGATCAAAAAAAGCGGAAAGCATTTCCAGGGATGCATCTGCTACACGATGACTGAACCGCGTCTGGGAGGCGACGTATATACGCTCGACTATTACGTCAAAAAAGCCAAAGAACTCGAATCAATGGGTGCTGATTCCATTTGCATCAAGGATATGGCCGGGCTGATCGCACCCTACGACGCCTATACGCTTGTCAAGGCGCTCAAGGCAGCCGTGAAAGCGCCGATTCACCTGCACAGCCATTTCACATCCGGCATGGCATCGATGAGCCAGCTCAAGGCCATTGAAGCGGGCGTCGATATTCTCGATACCTGCATGACGCCGTATGCCTACCGCACCTCGCATCCGGCCATCGAGCCGCTGGTCATGGCCCTGCTCGGCACAAACCGCGATATCGGCTTTGACATCCATAAACTCGCGGCGATCAACGAAACGCTCGAAAAACAGATACTGCCCAAATACAGGCATCTGCTCGACGATTCTAAAATATCGATTATCGACATCAATGTTCTGCTGCACCAAACGCCAGGCGGTATGCTCTCCAACCTGGTCAACCAGCTGCGCGAAATGGATGCGCTCGACCGGCTGGACGATGTTTTCAGGGAATTGCCGCGCGTCCGCAAAGAGCTCGGACAAATCCCGCTGGTTACGCCGACGAGCCAGATTGTCGGCGTACAGACTGTCAACAATGTGCTGCACGACACTCCCGACGAACGCTACAAAATGATTACCGCACAGGTCAAGGATCTGTGTTACGGCCTTTACGGAAAAACCGCCATTCCGATCGACCCCGAACTCCAGAAGAAAGCGCTCAAGGGATATCCGCGCGGCGAAAAGCCAATCGCCTGCCGCCCCGCTGAAGTGCTTGAATCCGAACTTGAAAAAGCGAAAAAGGAAATCGGCGACCTCGCGGCGGATATGGACGATCTTTTGATCTATGCGCAATTTCCGGTCACAGGTAAAAAATTCCTCGAATGGAAATACGGACGCGCCGAACCGCCGGAAAGCGTCAAGCCGATTACGCTCGATTTCGTCAAAAAGCAGGAGGCGCTCATCAAAAAAGCCCGTGCGGGCGAACTTGTCGAAAAGAAAACGGCGGAAAACGCTCCGCAAAAATCGGAAAAAACGCGCGCGTTCAACGTTTTCGTCGACGGCGAGTACTTCAGCGTTGACGTCGATCCGACAGGCGAAACCGCGCCTGTCGTTTCGCCGATAGCCGCCCCGCCGCGGCTGCCTGCCGCCGCGCCCGCGCCTGCGGCGGTTCCCGTGCCAAAAGCGGCCGATAACGCTGTGCAGGGAAACAAGCTGCTCGCGCCGATGCCGGGAATGATCGTCGCCTACAAGAAAAATATCGGCGATGCCGTCGCCAAAGGCGAAACGCTGGTCATCCTTGAAGCAATGAAGATGGAAAACGCGCTTGTCGCCTCGTGCGACGGCGTTATCAAATCCATCGGCTTCAAACAAGGCGATACCGTCCCGAAGGGCGCGACGCTCTGCGTTTATTGATTCCTTTCGGAATGCTTGACCCCCGCCTGCCAAGGCGGGGTGAAACGCGGGCAGGGCCAAAACCCTTCCCGCGCTTTTCCCTTTCGGGGAAAATTTTTCAGCCGGAGTCAATCCATGATGAAAAAATGCCTTGAAACCGTCATTTTAGTAGTTTTAACAACCCTGCCTGCGCTGGCCGGTGCATGCGGCAACGTAAAAAACGAGGATCTGCGTAATCTTTGCCAGGGCATATCGGGGGCAGCGTGGGGCAGTTCCGGCTGCTCGCGGATAAAGAACGCCGATCTGAAAAACGCGTGTTTTGGGATAGACGGCTCCAGCCTGAGCGCGGATTGCGGCAAAGTTAAAAACGAGGATCTACGCAATCTTTGCTGGGGCACTTCGCCTACGGGGGCATGGGGCCATCCCGGCTGTTCGCGGATAAAGAACGCCGATTTGAAAAATGCGTGTTTTGGAATAGATGGCTCCAGCCTGAGCGCGGACTGCGGCAAGGTAAAAAATTCAGACTGGCGCGCCGTCTGCCGGAGACTCAGCTCAAGAAAAAGATAATCTCTTCGAAATCGCCCAAAGCGAACAGGAGGAAAAACCTTTCGTGCAGGGCCTATCGACGCATGAACGGTTTCCCTTTGTCGTTCTGTTGTTCATGCTGAATCTCTTTCTCTTTTTCCCGCTCGTACCGGGCTTGTCGAAGCATGAACGGTTCATGGATTCATGGTGATTCTTCAATCCTTAGCCTTCGGCAAACTCAAGATGAAAAATAAAGAAAGACATTCTGTCCTCCAGCAGCGGCAAGGCGCAAAAGAACCTTCATGCCGCGGAGGGCGGACACTTCAATGGCAGAAACGGGAAGTTGGCGTCAAGCGACGCAACAAGAGCCACGCCATGCGCCGCCTAGAGCAACGCGAGACGGTTGTAAACTCTTGAAAGACGGCCCGCCAGGGTCTCCATAAATGCCTCGTGGAAATGAAGCCGGCATGTCTCCGAGACTTGGTGCAATACCTCGTTCCGGATCGTCACAATCTTCGCCGCCGAACACGCGACGATATCGACGCCGCAAACCGGCTGCGTTCTGCTGACTGCCGGCATTTCCCCAAAGGATTCGCCCGCTTTTAGCAGGCCGAGGATTTTTCCGTTTTTACAGATATTGGCTTCGCCTTCAATCAGAATGCAGAAAGAATCGTTTGCCTCGTCATTGTGTATGATGACCTGTCCGTCTACGACGTTGCCCCATTGCGCGAAGGCAAGGATTTCAAAGATTTCGGTATTGGAAAATCCCGAGAAAAACGACAGTCTGCACAGGATGTCGATTTTTTCGGTATCGGAAAATTCTTCCGGAATGTCGGAAAAATCTCCCGAGATTGTACGCAACAGTTTCTGGCGGGAGCATTGGGCGAGATCGTGCGTGAACTCCGTCCACGTGGCATAACGCCCGGACGTTTCCTTGCATATTGCTTTCATTACAATCTTGTCAAGCATTTCCGGCAGCCCTTCGCGGATCGTAGAAGGGGGAGGCGGTTCAGTATTGATGATCTGGTAGATAATGTTGTAATTCGTGCTGCCTTGGAATGGCAGCTGCCCCGTCAGCAACTGATACATAACGATGCCAAGCGAGTAGATGTCCGTCTGGTGATTGAGCGGAAGTTCCATGACCTGCTGCGGCGACATGTAAGCGGGCGACCCGATACCCGACACTTGCGTCCGGTCGGGCGTGTCGACGAGCGCGGCCCCGAAGTCGGAAATCTTGATGTTGACCGATTCGAGCGTTATGCTCGAAACCAGAATATTGGCGGGCTTGATATCGCGATGGATTATCCCGATGCGGAAAGCGAAATCAAGCGCGCGCGCGCATTTGAAGATGATTTCGACGACATCCTCGACCGCGAGCAGTTTCCACGGAACGCAATATTCTTCCAGCGTCCCTCCCGGAATGTACTCCATGACGATATAGTAGGTCGGCCCCGAAACCACCGAATTGTATATCTGCGCGATGTAGGGATGCGAAAGTTTGCCGACCAGCGAGGCTTCCGTAAGAAAAAGATGGGTATAAAGTTTGCCGCGTTCCGGGTCTTTCAGGGTTTCCGGCATGGCGACCTTGATGGCCACTTCAAGGTCGGAGACGGGATCTCTGGCCAGATAAACGGTTGAGGTCGTTCCCCGGCCGATAATCCGGAGAATCTCGTATTTGCCGATCTTTTCGGGCAAAGAGATTTTTGTTTGCGTTTTCACAACAGTTCTCGCGCGCGGAAAATGGCTGAACGCACCTGCTCGGGCGCTGTGCCACCCGGATGGCTGCGGGATGCGAGCGAGCCTTCAATGGTCAGTATTTCAAAAACATCTTTTTCGACAAGCGGGGAGAATTTCCGGAATTCTTCAAAAGGAAGTTCCGGGAGAGCAACGCCGAGTTCTTCCGCGCGGCGCACTGTTTTTCCAACGGCTTCATGGGCGTCCCGGAACGGCATCCCCTTGCGGACAAGATAGTCGGCAAGGTCGGTCGCGGTGGTGAACCCCTGATGCAAGGCGTTACGCATGTTTTCCGGACATGCCGTGACTCCCGCGATCATTTCACCGAAGACATGCAATGTATCGAGCAACGTATCAACGCTGTCGAACAACGGTTCCTTGTCTTCCTGATTGTCCCTGTTGTAGGCGAGTGGCTGTCCTTTCATCAAGACAAGCAAAGCGATCAGATGACCATAGACGCGTCCCGTTTTTCCGCGCGCGAGTTCCGGAATGTCGGGATTCTTTTTCTGCGGCATGATAGAACTTCCCGTGCAGAAACGGTCGGCGATTTTCACGAAGCCGAACCGGGGGTTCATCCACAGGACAAGCTCTTCCGACATGCGTGAAAAATGCATCATCATCAACGCGCCCGCTGCGCAAAATTCGATGGCGAAATCGCGGTCGGAAACCGCGTCGAGCGAATTCGCGCAGATCGAATCGAAACCGAGTTCTCCGGCGACAAAATCGCGGTCGATCGGGTAAGTCGTTCCGGCAAGCGCGGCCGCGCCAAGCGGCAGGCGATTGAGGCGTTTTTTGACATCGGCGAAACGCTCGGCGTCGCGCCGCGTCATCTCGAACCACGCCAGCAGATGGTGGCCGAACGTGACCGGCTGGGCAGGCTGCATATGGGTAAACCCCGGCATCGGCGTGGAGGCTTCGCGTTCCGCGAGATCAAGCAGGCGGATATGAAACCGCTTCAGGCGCGCCAGAATGTCATCGATGGCCTCGCGCAGGTAAAGGCGTATATCGGTCGTCACCTGGTCGTTGCGTGAACGACCGGTATGCAGGCGTTTGCCCGCGTCCCCGACAAGCTCGGTCAAGCGCTTTTCGATATTCAGGTGAACGTCCTCAAGTGCGGGCGACCAGTTGAAGCTCCCCGACTCGATCTCGGAAACGATCTGACTCATTCCCTGCTGAATATCCTGAAGATCCTTGGCGGAGATGATTCCCTGACGGGCCAGCATCCGGGCGTGCGCGAGCGATCCGAGAATGTCCTGCCGCCACAACCGTTTATCTACATCGACCGACTGCGTATACCGTTCGACGGTATCTGACATCGGTTCGGAAAAACGGCCGGACCACGTATATGGAGTAGAATCTCCCTCATTCATAATCTTTGGACTATAAACTTTTCTGGTGAATTTAGCCAGAGTTGACGCGCCGGAGTGTCCTATCGCCGGAATGTCCTATCTATGTCGAAAGCGGACAAGCAATGGCTAATGTAAAAAAGGATGCCGAAAGGCTTTCGCTTCCCGATTTCGGAAATTTCGGCGTTATGCTCCGCGTTCTGCTGGGGGCGAATCTGTTGGCATTCGGCATGGCGCTGGCACGAAGCGATGGTGTCCGCGACAGCGTTTCTCAATACATCACCCTTTCGATCCGGCTTCAGCCATTGCTTCTTTTCGACATTCTGCTGCTCGCGCTCGTCAATAACAGGCTTTTCCGTTTGCCGGCGCGCGTGGCGCAAGCGGGAATCGTGCTTTTCGTTGCCCTTTCGGCGGCGCTGCTGCGAAAAATCCTGATTTCCATCGGACTCGAAGAGGGGCAGACAAGCCCGGCCCGGACGGTTTTGCTCGCGGGCGCGGCAGCCGGCGTTCTTTTGTATTATTTTGAGCTTCGCGCCCGCGCTTTTTCGCCCGTGCTTGCAGAAGCGCGTCTACAGGCGCTGACGGCACGAATCCGTCCGCATTTTCTGTTCAACAGCCTGAACGCCGTCCTTTCGTTGATCCGCGTCGAGCCAAGGCGCGCCGAGCTGGCGCTGGAGGAACTGGCCGAGCTTTTTCGCGTGATGATGCGGGATCATCGTGAACTTCTGCCGCTTTCCGATGAGCTGGCCTTGTGCGCACAGTATCTTGATCTTGAAAAATTGCGTCTGGGCGAACGTCTAACCGTCGCGTGGGAGATTCCCAGGGTTTTTCCGAATATAAAAGTGCCGCAGCTGATGATACAGCCCTTGCTGGAAAACGCGGTTTATTACGGCATTGAGCCGTTGAGCGACGGCGGAACGCTTCGCATCCGTCTGACATGCCGGAACGACAAGATTTATATCGATCTTTCAAATCCGTTTTCCGGAACGGACGCGCCTGTTTCCTCCCGTATGAGCCGCCACGAGGGAAATCATATGGCGATTGCCAATATCCGTGAACGGTTGTCCCTGCATTATGATCTTGAAGCACAGCTTGAAACGGAAGAAAATTTCGATCACGATGGACAAGGCAAATATCTTGTCCATATTGTTCTGCCTTGCAGGAGCGCGATCAAGTGAATTCACCTTCTCCCCTTTCCGTCATGATCGTCGACGACGAAGCGTTCGCGCGGACGCGCTTGCGCGATCTGCTTGCCGACATTTCTTCCGAGCTGCCCAATACTGTCGTCGCCGAAGCGGCGAACGGGAAACTTGCTGTAGACGCGCTTGAGAACGTTCCCGCCGACGTCGCGCTTATCGATATTCGCATGCCGAAGATGGGTGGTATCGAGCTTGCGCGCCATCTTTCGGGATGCGAAAAATCGCCCGCGATAATCTTTGTGACGGCCTACGATACCCATGCCGTCGAAGCGTTCGAGCTGAACGCCATCGATTACCTCGTCAAGCCCGTGCGTGCGCAGCGCCTTCTTGCCGCGCTGCAAAAAGTCCGCAGGCCACCCGGACCGGAGGACGATGCCGCCGGGCAGATGGTGCAAAAACTGGCCGATCTGCAAAAGGACGCGCGAATATATCTGTCATGCCACGAACGGGGGCGATTGTTGCTGATACCCGTCAATGAGGTGCTTTATTTCAAGGCCGATCTGAAATATGTAACGGCGCGCACTGCCCAGCGTGAATACTTGCTCGACGAGCCGTTGACGCGCCTCGAGAGTGAATTCTCCGAGCGCTTTATCCGGCTGCACCGCAGCGTGCTTGTCGCAAAGGAAATCATCGCGGGCTTCGAGAAAAAAACGGACGGCGGCGCGGAGACCCAATGGTATGCGATTTTGCGCGATGTGCAGGAAAAGCTTCCGGTTAGCCGAAGGCAATGGCCGCTGGTGAAATCCTACGCGAAGCAGCTGAGTTCATGATACGGCACCGCGTTTTTTTACCTTGCCGGCGCGTTTTTGCGGTATTCGGGAGCATTTTCTGATGTCTGCCCCTCAAACACCATCGCGTCTTGTCATCGCGTCGCGCGAATCCCGGCTGGCGCTGTGGCAGGCCGGGCACGTCGCTTCGCGGATCAGGGCGCTGTATCCGGAATGTTCAGTCGAAATTCTTGGAATGACGACGCGCGGCGACCGGATTCTCGACATGTCCCTCTCGTCGATCGGAGGAAAAGGACTGTTTGTCAAAGAGCTGGAAATCGCGTTGCGGGAGGGCAAGGCCGATTTGGCGGTGCATTCTCTCAAAGACATCCCGATGGAAATGCCGGAAGGTTTTTCTCTGGCAGCGATCATGCGGCGCGAAAATCCGCACGACGCCTTCGTGTCGGAAAAATACGCGGGGCCGGAAACATTGCCGGAAGGCGCGGTTGTCGGAACATCCAGCCTGAGGCGCGAGGCCGCGCTGCGCGCGGCGTATCCCTTTCTGAAAATAGAAGCCTTGCGCGGCAATATCGATACGCGTTTGCGCAAGCTCGACGAGGGGCGTTACGACGCGATCGTTCTGGCGGCGGCCGGGCTGATCCGGCTTGGGCTGGAAGAACGTATCCGGAGCATTCTGCCGGTTGAAAAAATGCTGCCCGCGCCAGGGCAAGGCGCGCTCGGCATCGAGATTTGCGCGGGCCGCGCCGAAATCGCTTCATGGCTCGCGCCTCTTAACGACGTGGAAACGGCGTCATGCGTCAGCGCGGAGCGCGCCTTTTCGCGCGCGATGGGTGGAAGCTGCCAGGTGCCGCTCGGCGCTCACGCTGTTTTTTCCGGGAAGGGGAACTTGTGGCTTCGCGCCTTTATCGCGACGCCGGATGGAAAACGCCTGCTCCAGGGTGAAAAACGCGGCGCGCCGGAAAATGCCGAAGCGACTGGAAACGGCCTCGCGCTCGAATTGCTTGAGCGGGGCGCGAACGGCATTCTGGCGTCGCTGGCGCGGCCATGATGGAACGTTCGCTGTTGGGCCAGCGTATTCTCGTGACGCGGCCGGAAAAACAGGCGGAAGGACTTGGGAACGCAATTCGGGCACTGGGAGGGTATCCCGTATTTTTTCCGCTGCTGGAAATCGCGCCGGTGGAGGATGTCGCGCCGCTGTTGCGCCTTGCGCCGCGAATCAGAGACTATGCGATCGTCGTCTTCGTCAGCCCGAATGCCGTTGAATTCAGCCTGCCGGTGCTTCTGGAAGCAGGCGCGTGGCCGGAGAACGCGCGGGCGGCCGCCATTGGCCCAGGAACAGCGAACAGTTTGGCGCGTTTTGGAATCGGAAATGTCATTGTCCCGGCGGCGCGTTTCGATTCCGAAACACTGCTTGAACTGCCCGAATTTGCCAAGGAACGTGTTGAAGGACGGAAAGTGTTGATCGTGCGAGGCGACGGTGGGCGCGAACTGCTGGCCGACACCCTGGCCAGGCGCGGAGCGGCTGTTGACCGCGTGACGTGTTACCGCCGTTCCACGCCGGCGGATGCGCGTCCGCTTCGGAAAGCTCTGAGCGACGGACTTCACGCCCTGACGGTTTCATCAAGCGAAGGGCTGCGGAACCTGCCGGATTTACTCGATGCGGAAAACAGGGAGCGGCTTTTCGCCGCGCCGGTTTTTGTGCCGCACGCGCGGATTGCCGAAACTGCCAGAGCGATCGGGCTGAAAAAAGTCATCCTGACGCCGCCGGCCGACACCGGTATCATTGAAGGATTATGTGTATACTTTGCCGATCATGGATACTCTTGCTGACACTGCCGTTAAAAAAGTAACGCCGGAGACCACTCCGGCCGCCTCCCCTGAACATTCCGAATCTCCGGCGCATCCGCCAGAGGCTGTCGCCGCGCCCGCGAGCGTTCCAAGAAAATCGGGAACGGGCCTGCCGACAACGCTGTTCGCCCTCATCGCGCTTGTCGCTCTGGGACTTGCAGGATGGGCAGGATGGCAATGGTATGAAACGCGCGAACGGCTGGCCGAAATACAACTGGAATTCTCGGAACGCCTTTCCGAAATCGACGTCATCGGAAAAGAGCAGAGCGCGCCTTCAAAACAACTCCGCGATGAGCTGCTCGCTTTGCAGACCCGGATTTCCAGTTACGAAAACCGTCTTTCCGGACTGGCGGGCCAGCAGACGGTGCTTGAAAATCTTGTCCGCGATTTAAAGCAGGATCAAAACGTTCAGCTTCTGGCTGAAATCGAGCAAAACATCATGTTCGCGGCGCGTCAATTGCAGCTTGCCGGCAATGTGCGAGGGGCGATTTCCACCTTGCAGTCCTCCGATGAGCGTCTGATGGACAGCGAACGTTTCATCGTTCTCCGCAAAGCGCTGTCGCGCGATCTTGAGCGTTTGCGCGCGCTTCCGCAAATCGACCTTCCGGGGATGAGCATGCGTCTGGAAAACGCGGTTTCGGCGCTGGATACTCTGCCGTTTGCCGACGACGCCCGTCCATCCGTTAGCGCTCCGCCCGCGGAGCAAAACGACGCTGGTATTGACGCGCCAGTTGCCTCGCTGGAATTCTGGAAAAACTTTGGCGCATATGTGTTGCGCAAGGCGCGCGGCCTTGTCCGGATACAACGCATCGACGGACGAGAAGCCGCGCCGCCGCTTGCGCCGGATCAAAGGCTTTTTCTGCGCGAGAATTGCAAACTGCGCCTGTTGAGCGCGCGCATCGCCCTGTTGTCCTCCAATCAGGCACTTTTCCGGCGCGACGTTGAACAGGCGCGCAATTGGATCGAGCGTTATTTCAATACCGGCGAAAAAAACGTTCAGACGGTGCTGGAAACGCTCCGCCAATTTGAATCGGCCGAAATCGGCGTCGAACTGCCAAGTCTTGACGAGAGTCTTTCGTCCATCGCCGATCTCAGAACCGGGAAGGAAAGCAAATGAAAGGCCTCCTCTGGGTTCTCGCGCTTTTCGCGCTGGCGGCGGGGATCGCGCTTTTTGGCCATTTTGGTGATGCTTACGTATTGCTTGTCGCGCCTCCATACCGCGTTGAACTGGCGCTCAATGTCGCAATTGCCATAGGGGCCGCCTTTTTTTTCGTTATTTATCTACTGCTGCGTTTCATTGCGTTGACCGGCGCTTTGCCACAGCGGTTCCGCGAATTTTTCCTGCGCCGCAAAAGCGAAAAAAGTCTGGATACCTTTGACGAAGCGTTTCGCCTGTTTCTGGAAGGCAACTTCAAAAAAGCGCTGAAAAAAGCGGCCGCCGCGCATGACGCTGGCTACTCCCCGGCTATCTCGGCTCTTCTGGCGGCCCGTTCAGCGCGACGGTTGCGTGACGCGGAATCGCTTGAAAAATGGCTCTCCAAAGCCAGGGAAGCCGACGCGAAAACCCAAAGCGCCGCGCTGATGATCGAAACGGAAATGCAGCTTGATCTTGAAAAATATGACGAGGCTTCTCAGACGCTCGGACATTTGCGGAACATCTCCCCATCGCCGCCGGAAACAGCGCTCTGGCTTGATCTGCGCGCTCAACGGGGCTTGGGAAATCCGGATGAAATCCTGCGGGTTGCACGCCTGCTGGAAAAATATGCCGTTCCTGTTCCCGACGCGCTTGAAGTTTCCGGATCACTGACAGATGTAAAAGCGGCCGCGCATCTGGAGAACATGCGCAAACGGAGCAGCGACGCGCCGAAGCTTCAGATGTACTGGAAAGCCATTCCAAAAAGCGAAACCGTTCCGGCATTGACAGAGGCCTATTGCGCCGCCCTGCTGGCGCTCGGCGTGACGGAGGATGTCCGGAAAATCATCGAAACGCGGCTTGAAAACGAATGGCATTCTGGCCTTGCCGCGCTTTACGGCAGCATTCCGGACAGCGGCGATCTTTCCGCGCGGCTTGCGCAGGCGGAAAAATGGCTGCCGCATCATGGCGACGAATTCCGGCTCCTGCTGACGCTTGGCCGGATGGCGCGCGAGATTGACCCGAACAAGGCGAAAATTTACCTGAACGCAGCTCTGGCACGACGTGACGACCGTGACGCGCGTCTGGAACTGGCGCGGATCGAGGAGGCGGAAGGTAGCCTCGAAGAGGCGCTGGAACAGTATCGCCGCGCGGCGGTAACGCCGCTTTCCGGGCAGGAATGTGTATAGCCGAAAAAAACCGTTGCGTCTCCTTGTTCCGAATTTGTCAAAAGGTTTTTTTATCCGCTCATCCTGAGCTTGTCAAAGGGTAAGGAGGTAAGGGCTGGAAAGGAATTTATGGCCTGGAGCGTTCGTTCCAGCTTCGACAGGGTCAGCACGAATGGAGATAGATGTTATCGATGGTTCGGCATTCAGCGCGAGCGGTTTTCCCTCTCCCGTTCATCCTGAGCTTGTCGAAGGATGCTAACTAAAACAACGTTTTTAAGCAATTTTTTATCTCCTTGGATTTCCGAAGAAAGCCTTTCCAGTCCGTTCATCCTGCCTGTCCCGAGCTTGACAAAGAAAGCTTGTCGAAGGGTAAGGAGTGAAAAATTATTCAAAGGATAAGGATTGAAAAGGCCAGGAACTCCGT
>JAITGN010000100.1 GCA_031280565.1 Accumulibacter sp.
AAACGCCGTAGCCATCCATGACGATGTTGACGACAGGGCCTTTGACTCCTGAAAAAACAGACGATTCTTTCAGCATGCGCGCCTCCCGGAACAGTGTTGCCGAACACATTTTTCCGAATCGTATACAGCCGGACGAAATCCGTCCATCCCGCAAGGCCATGAACGCGATTCCGTGGCAGGATGCTCCAGAACGCTGTTCGCCTCCATGCGGCCCGCGCGCCGCTTTCGGGCCACATAAAGCACGCGGCCGCGCCGCCGTCGATTTTTCCATCCGCATCCTGCGTTTTCGCCAGGCCTTTCCAATGTTCTTGACGTCCGCGCGGGCTGGAAATGTCAAAAAACATGATATGACACTCATAAAAAATACCTTAATAACGATGTTATTTGATGATAATTTTCTGAAAAACAGATAAAATAAAAAATTTAATCTTCGTTCTCAAGCGATTTTATCTATTCATACGATAAAATGCAGTGTAAAATTCATTCATAAATACACGATATAAAGGTATTTTATTGATAGATCGATCAAAAATGCTTTTAAAACGTCTGTTTTATGGCATATACTCAATCCGCCCCTCGCCTCTGCCGCAGCTTCAAATACCGCAAAATAGCCCTTCGGATTCGCCAAACATCTTATAATCGGAAGATCAACGCTATCGCGCCCGAGCCGCCGAGCCGAATTGAATCCGAACCTTTCAAAACTACATGCCTATCCGTTTGAGAAGCTGCGCCGGCTTTTCGCTGGCGTTTCCCCCAATCCGGCTTACCGGGAAATCCGGCTTTCGATAGGCGAGCCCCGGCATCCGGTTCCCGGCTTCATTCGGGAGGCATTGACCGCGGCGCTCGACGGTCTGGAAATCTATCCATCCACATCCGGTTCGCCCGCCCTGCGGCAGGCAATCGCCGATTGGCTGAAACGGCGTTACGAACTGGATGGCATCGATCCGGAAACACAGATTCTGCCAACCAACGGTTCGCGCGAAGCGCTTTTTTCGCTGGCCCAGGCTGTGATCGACGTATCGCGCGGCGAGGTTCCACTGGTCGTCTGCCCCAATCCGTTTTACCAGATTTATGAGGGCGCGGCCCTTCTCGCGGGCGCGGTTCCCCGCTTTCTGAATACCCTGCCGGAAAACGGCTTCGCATTCGATTTCGACGCGATTTCCGAGGCGGAATGGCGGCGGGTACAGCTTTTTTTCGTCTGTTCGCCCGCCAATCCAACCGGAAAAACGCTCAATCTGGACGACTGGAAACGGATATTCGCCCTCGCCGACCGTTACGGATTCGTCGTCGCTTCCGACGAATGCTATTCGGAAATATTTTTCGAAGAACCACCGCTTGGCGTTTTGCAGGCCGCCCGTAAACTCGGCCGGAGCTTCGACAGGCTGGTTATGCTCTCCAGCCTTTCAAAGCGCTCGAATGTCCCCGGAATGCGCTCGGGTTTTGTCGCGGGTGACAAAGCCATCCTGGAACCTTTCCTCCTGTACAGGACATATCACGGCAACGCAATGAGTCCGGCCGTGCAGGCGGCCAGCGCCGCCGCGTGGGCGGACGAGGCACACGTTGCCGAAAACCGCGCGCGATACCGCGAGAAATTCGAAGCCGTCGCCCCGATTCTTTCTTCCGTCCTTGAAGCACCGATGCCCGACGCCAGTTTTTATTTCTGGGCGCGCGTCGACCGCCGCACGCCCTATTCCGACACGGAATTCGCGCGCCGCCTTTTCAGGGATTATAATGTCGTCGTATTGCCGGGCAGTTTTCTCGCCCGGACAGCGCAAAGCGTCAATCCCGGAAACGGTTTTTTGCGCATCGCGCTCGTCGCGCCGCTGGCGGAATGTCTCGACGCGGCTCGCCGTATTCAACAATTCGTTGCCAGTTCAGGATAAATTCATGCGAGAAATACAGGAAATCGTCGAAACCGCCTGGGAAAACCGGGACAGTCTGCAGCCGGGAACCGCTCCGGCAAAAATCGGCCTGGCGGTCGAAAAAACGCTCACGGCGCTCGACAAGGGAGAACTCCGCGTCGCCGAAAAGAAAAACGGGGTATGGATTACCCATCAATGGCTCAAAAAGGCGGTTTTGCTTTCATTCCGCCTTGAGGAAAACCGCGTGATGGAAGGCGGCGCGTCGCGCTATTTCGATAAAGTGCCGACAAAATTCGCGCAGCACGATCAGGAACAGTTTTCCCGCGGCGGCTTTCGCGTTGTTCCGCCCGCCACGGCGCGACGCGGTTCCTACATCGCGCCCCGGGTCGTGTTGATGCCTTCTTTCGTCAATATCGGCGCGTATGTCGGCGAAGGCACGATGGTTGACACCTGGGCGACCGTCGGTTCCTGCGCCCAGATCGGAAAAAACGTCCATCTTTCGGGCGGCGTCGGCATCGGCGGCGTTCTTGAGCCGTTACAGGCCAATCCGACGATCATCGAGGACAACTGTTTCATCGGGGCGCGTTCCGAAATCGTTGAAGGCGTCGTCGTCGGTGAAGGCTCCGTCATTTCGATGGGCGTTTATATCGGTCAATCGACGCGGATCTACGACCGCGAAACAGGCAAAACGCATTACGGAAACATTCCGCCGGGTTCGGTCGTCGTCTCCGGCAGCCTGCCGTCGAAAGACGGCGCATACAGCCTGTATTGCGCTGTCATTGTAAAGACAGTCGATGCGCGGACACGGGAAAAAACCAGCATCAACGACCTTTTACGCGAAGACTGATTTCTGGTCTAATGTGGGCCTGAAGGGAGAAAAAACGATGATTCTCGACAAGATTTTTCAGCTCATGGGGGAAAAGCAGGCGTCGGATATCTTTATTTCCGCCGGCGCGCCCATCAATATCAAGATCCAGGGAATATCCCTCCCTGTCAACCAGCAGATCATGACGCCGTCGATGATCGAAAAAGTCGCCTATGAGCTGATGACGCCAAAGCAGGCCAAAACGTTTGAAGTCTCGAAGGAGATGAATCTCTTTTACAGCGTTACGGGACTCGGCAATTTCCGGATCAACATATTCCGGCAACGCGCCTCGATTTCGATTGTCGTGCGCTACATTCTCGGCAGGATACCGTCGCTCGACACGCTGAATCTTCCGTCGATCCTGCCCGACCTCATCATGGAAAAACGCGGCCTCATTCTGGTGACCGGCTCGACGGGATCGGGCAAATCGACGACGATCGCGGCAATGCTCGACCACCGCAACGCCAACCAGACGGGACACATTCTGACGATCGAAGACCCGATCGAATTCCTCTTCCGCCACAAAAAATCCATCGTCAACCAGCGCGAACTCGGCATGGACACCCTCGGATGGGAACACGCCCTGAAAAACGCGATGCGTCAAGCGCCCGATTGCATCCTGATCGGCGAAATCCGCGACCGGGAAACGATGCAGGCCGCCATTTCCTATGCGCAATCCGGCCACCTTTGCCTCGCCACGCTGCATGCCAACAACAGCTATCACGCACTGAACCGCATCATCAATTTCTTCCCGCTCGAAAACAGAACATCCCTGTATCTGGACCTTTCCGCCTGCCTGAAAGCGATTATTTCCCAGCGGCTGGTCAGAAAAATCGACGGCAAGCGGATTCCCTGCGCCGAAATCCTGCTCAATACACTCCACATCCAGGAACTGATCGCCAAGGGCGATATTCTTTCGATCAGGGAAGCGATGGAACAAAGCCTCGCGCCGGATTCACAGACGTTCGAACAGGATCTGTTCCGGCTGTACAAGGAAGGCACGATCACAATCGACGAGGCGCTCACCAATTCGGATTCGCCGACCAACCTTTCGTGGCTGATCAACAACAGCAGCGACGCGCCGCAGCATCCCGGAAAACCGGTCACGGATTTGCCGTTTTCCGAAATAAACGTCAGCGGAACGTCATTCAAGGCATTTACGCTCAACTTCGACGAAGAATCACGCGTCGAACAAAATGCCGCCTGATATCGACGCGACGCTCCGCCTGGCCGAAGAACTGATCGCCTGCCGCTCCGAAACCCCGGAAGACGCGGGGTGCATGCCGCTTGTCGAAAAACGGCTGACGCCTCTGGGATTCCATTGCGAACGTATCGACCGGGGAAAAACGGCAAATCTCTGGGCGCGGCGCGGTTCCGCCGCGCCTCTTTTCTGTTTCGCGGGCCATACCGATGTCGTCCCGCCTGGAGACGAATCCGGATGGGAGAGCCCGCCGTTCACACCGGCCCGGCGCGGCGGCTTTCTCTATGGGCGCGGCGCGGCGGATATGAAAAGTTCGATCGCCGCTTTCGTGACGGCGTGCGAGCGCTTCATCACCGGAAACCGGACGCATAAAGGATCAATCGCCCTCCTTCTGACCTCCGACGAAGAAGGCGACGCGAACGACGGAACGCTCGCCGTAACAGAAGCGCTCGACCGTCGGGGCGAAAAAATCGACTACTGCGTCATTGGCGAGCCAACCGCCGCCGACCGGCTCGGCGACACGATCAAAAACGGCCGCCGCGGCTCGCTCTCAGGAAAGCTCACCGTCAGGGGAATCCAGGGACATATCGCCTACCCGCATCTGGCGAAAAATCCGGTTCATCTCGCCGCACCCGCACTCGCTGAACTTGCCGCCGTCGAATGGGACGCGGGCAACGAGTTTTTTCCGCCGACGACCTGGCAGATATCGGATATCCATGCGGGAACCGGCGCGAACAACGTCATTCCCGGGTACCTCGATATCCTGTTCAACTTCCGTTTCTCGACGGC
Organism: Accumulibacter sp.; assembly: GCA_031280565.1. GTDB lineage: Bacteria > Pseudomonadota > Gammaproteobacteria > Burkholderiales > Rhodocyclaceae > Propionivibrio. Next base: position 4,718 of record JAITGN010000100.1, read on the forward strand.
CAGCTCGCCTGATTCGCTGCGGACGCGGATGGAAGGGATACTCAAATATCATCGCCTCGACTACACGCTGGCGTGGAATCTCTCCGCCCTTCCCTTTTTGACCGGAAAATCAACGCTGATCGACGCCGCTCTTGCCGCCATCCGCGAAGAAACCGGCCTTGACGCGGCCCTTTCAACCTCCGGTGGAACTTCGGACGGACGATTCATCGCCCGGATTTGCCCGCAGATCGTCGAAATCGGCCCCGTCAACGCGAGCATCCACAAAGTCAATGAGCATATCGCCATCGCCGATCTGCCCCGGCTTTCCGGAATCTATTCACGCATTCTTCAACGCATACTCGACTGACATGTACCGCCAGGCCCGTTCCGAACTCTTTACCCTGCGCGACCTGATCCGGTTCGCCGTCAGCCGCTTTCATGAAGCCGGCCTGTTTTTCGGCCACGGCGTGGATAATGCGTGGGATGAAGCGATTTATCTTCTGCTCCACACGCTGCGCCTGCCGCGCGGCCGGCTCGACGATTTCATCGACGCCCGCCTGACTGGCGGCGAGCGCGACGCCGCGCTGGAAATCATCAGGCGCAGAATCGATGAGCGCATGCCAGCCGCCTATCTGACGAAAGAAGCATGGCTGGGCGATTACCGGTTTTTCGTCGACGAGCGCGTCATCGTTCCCCGCTCGCATATCGCGGAACTTTTGCTGGAGCAGCTCGATCCCTGGATCGGCGACCCGCTGGAGATTCACGCCGCGCTGGATTTATGCACGGGATCGGGCTGCCTCGCCATTCTCGCCGCGCTTGCGTTTCCTGAAGCGAAGATCGACGCCATCGATATATCTCTGGACGCGCTCGCCGTCGCCCGCGAAAACGTGAAAGATTACGCGCTGGAGGAACGCCTGGATTTGATCCGCTCCGACCTTTTTTCGGCGGTCGGGGGAAAAAAATACGATCTCATTATTTCGAATCCTCCCTACGTCAACGCCGGAGCGATGGCCTCGCTGCCCAGGGAATATCTCAGGGAACCGGCCATCGCCCTGTCCGGCGGTGAAGATGGACTGGATTTCATACGCGTCATCCTCGACCGCGCCGCTGACCATTTGAGGCCAGATGGCCTGCTCGTCGTCGAGTCTGGAAACAACGCCGATGCCCTGGAAAACGCTTTTCCGGAAACGCCCTTTGTGTGGCTCGACATCCACGCCGGCACATCCGCCGTTTTTCTGCTGCGGCGCAAAGATTTACCGGTCCGCGATTAGCGCACCGCGCCCGTGGAATTTCCGGAAACACCGGATAACGCGGCGGACTTTGGCTGGCGGCGCTCATCCGCCGGCGCGCAACGCTTCCGATGGAGAAGCGTCGATCAGCCGCGAAGCCGCGAACCAGCCAGCGCCCATCACCGCCAGCGCGCCCAAAAACATCGACAGAGGAAATAACGGATAATCAATCGCCGCCTCGAACTGAAACAGTTCGTCCGCAAGAAAGCGTCCCACGACTGTCGCTCCGGCTGAAGCGATCAATCCGGCAATCCCGCCGGTCAGGGCGAATTCGGCCAGCAGCGCGTGGCGCAGCCGCTCCCGCCGCGCGCCAAGAACACGCATGACGGCCAATTCAAAACGGCGCTCCTCGGCGGTGGAGGCCAGAGTCGCCCAAAGGACAATCACACCGGCGAACAACGTAAACAGAAAAACGAACTGAACCGCCCGCGATACCCGTTCCATGACGGATTCCATCTGCGACACGATGGCCGCCACGTCAATAACCGTCAGATTCGGGAACTCCCTGACAAGCTGGTTTACAAAATCGATACTGGACGGCGCGAGGTAAAAACTGGTAATCCAGCTCGCGGGAAAATCCCGCAAGGCGGACGGTTGCGTCAATACAAAAAAGTTGACGCGCATTGAATCCCATTTGAGTTTCCGGATTCCAACCACCCGCATCTCAATGTCCTCTCCGGCAATCGAAAATTCGAGGCGGTCGCCCACGCCGATCTTCAATGATTTCGCAAGGCCCGCTTCAATCGAAGCCTCAATCAGGCCGCCGGGCGAATCGCCGGAAAGCCAGCGGCCTTCGGTTACGGCATTGCCCTCCGGTAAATCCTCCCGGCAGGAGAGATTGAATTCACGCTCGACAAGTCGTCTGGCGCGTTCCTCTCCGTACTGATCGGGGGCTGTTTCGATCCCGTTGATCCGCGCGAGGCGTCCGCGCACCATCGGTGAAAATTCGGCCTGAACGGAATGTTCCGCGAAAAACCGCCGCACGCCTTCGATCTGGTCCGGCTGGATGTTGATGACAAACCGGTTGGGCGCGTCCGGCGGCAAAGCCTCGCGCCAGGACTCAAGCAGATTGCTTCGCGTCGCGGTCAACAGAATCAATGCCATGAACCCCAAACCGAGCGCGACGATCTGGGTCACGCTGGAAGCGGCGCGGCGATTCAGGCTCGCCAGGCCATAACGCCAACCGAAACGTCTTTCGCCGCGCAGCGCGCCCACAAGCCGGAGGGTCAAAAAAGCCGCGAGCGCGAAAAAAAAGGCGGCGCCCGAAAAACCGGCGGCGACGTATCCGCCGAGACGCACCTCGCCCGCCACCCAGAACATCAACGCGACAAGAAGGCAAAACCCGAATGCGTATGCCATAATCAGGCGGGGCGGCGGAAGCGCGCCCGTTGAAAATTCGCGCCGCAAGACCCGCATCGCCGGGACGCGCTTCAACTGAAAAACGGGCGGCAATGCAAAACCGGCAAGCAATAAAAACCCGACAGACACGCCCTGCCAGACGGGTTGAAACCCCGGCGGCGGCAATGACAAGCCGATGAGCCGCGACAATCCGGCGTACAGGATGAAATGCGCCAAATAACCGGCAACACAGCCCAACAGCGAAGCGACAAGCCCCACGATGACAAACTGCCCGAAATAGAGGCGTAAAAGAAACCCCTGTTTCGCCCCGAGACAACGCATGACCGCGCACGAATCGAGATGACGCCGCATGTAGCGCTTCGCCGCGAGCGCTACGGAAACAGCCGCCAATACAACCGACAAAAGCGCCGCCAAGCCGAGAAATTTTTGCGCCCGGTCGAGCGCGTTTCGCATTTCGGGGCGCGCGTTCCGCGCGTCTTCGATGCGTTCACCGCGCCCGAGCGACGAAGAAAACGCCTCACGAAACGCTTGCACACGCCCGCCTTCACCCGCCACGAGCAAACGGTAAACGACCCGGCTGCCCGGCTGGATGAGGCGGGTGCTTTCAAGATCATCGAGATTCACGATAAGCCGCGACGCGACGCTGGAAAAATTCACGCCGCGATCCGGCTCCAGCGTCAAAATCGCCGCGATCCGGAAAGAGCGTTGCCCCAACGATAAAAAATCTCCGGTCCGTGCCGTGGTCAGAGCCGCGAGCGAAGCGTCGATCCAGACATCACCGGAGGCCGGAATTCCCGGCGCGGGCGCATCGGGCGAATGCGTATCCGGCGCGATCCGCGCGTTTCCCCGCAACGGATAGTTTTCCGAAACAGCCTTGACCTCGACGAGACGCGCGCTCGACTGCGCGCCGTCTCCAAACACAGCCATACTGGGGAAAATCCGGGTTTCGGCCACTGACAGCCCAAATTCCCGCGCGCGCGCCCTGGCCGGAGCTGCCCAAGGATGATCAGCCACAAGAACGAGATCAGCACCAAGCAGGCGGTTCGCCTCACGTTCGAGCGCTTCCCGCGCACGGCCGGTAAAAAAACCAACCGCCGTCAAGGCCGCCACGGCAATCAGCAAGGAAGCCGCCAGAAGATGAAGCTCACCGGCGCGCGCGTCACGCCACAAAAAACGGAACACAAACATGACAACAAGACTATCAGTACCGTCAGTGGAAAGAAAGCCCTTTCGCTCCCGTTCATACTGTGTTTGTCGAAGGAAGCCTGCCAGAGGCTCGTTTTTCAATCCGTTCGCCCTGAGTTTATCGAAGGGTAAGGATTGAAAAACCATTCGAAGAAAGAATCAGGATTGGAGAGAGTATTTACGACCTGGCGCGTCCGTTCCTACTTCGACAGGCTCAGTACGAACGGAGATAAATGCTGTCGATGTACTCCGGCAAAATCACCACGAACAGGGACAGGCGTTGTCGATGATTCGGCAGGGTCAGCGTAGTCAAATTTTTAGGAGCTGTACTAGATTAGCAATGATGTTAATCTAGAACATGGCGATAACTCACTGTAAATTAAAGAAAAGTATCCAGCGAAAGTTGCTTGAGTATTTTGTTCTGGAAGTGACGGCGCGAGCAGCGGCTGATTTACTCACTATTCATCCCAATAC
>JAITGN010000112.1 GCA_031280565.1 Accumulibacter sp.
GGGTTTGCATCCCCTTGCCAATGGCTACGGTCGAAACCCCGGCCTTCAGGCCGGGGTTCCAACCTCCGCACCGCCCTGAAGGGCGGGGTTTCAAACCGGAGTTAGTTTTACGATGAAAACCGGCGGCATGGTACGAAAACCTCCCGTGTATCCTGCCTCTTTATAATCATACGTTTTCAAGCGATATTCTGCATAAAAAACCTGAAAAATCGCTTTACATCGTTTCACATATTTAAAAAACCGCTTATTTCTTCCTCAAAAAAACAGATAAAATGGCTTGAAAACGTTTTTATATCTTATGATAAAGAGATTTTCTGATGGAATTTATTTATAAAATCCAGGAATAAAGCGTATTTTGCTTGAACGATTCTGGAATATTTCCTTCAAAACAGAAAATCAGGAAGGCGATTCAACACGAACAATCTGGCTCGTGCCCCCCATGATGATCAGCAGAAGCGTCAACAAGGGGCCATAAGGCTGATCAAGCGCGATGGCAAGAAGGAAGGCCGCGACATGCGCAAAGCCGCCCGAGACAACTGCAATGACCGTCGAACGCCGCCAGTTCGCGCCCCATTTGAAAGCGATCAGCGGCGGAATGAAAACAAGAGCGAACGCGGCCATCACGCCGATGCTCGCCGTCGCCAGCGCCAGGGCGATGGCGACCGCCAGATCGAACGCGCAATGCGCGCGGCGTTCCGAAAGACCGCGCGCGCGGAAGAAATCCGGAAAAAAATGCGAAAGCAACAGATTTTTCGAAACAAAGCGAAGAAAAACGAAAACAACGGCCGTCAGAATGAACGCGTTAACAAGATGCGCGCGGCCGGTGAAATAAAGCTGCCCGTCGAAAAGCGCATGTCCCATGCGCTCGGCGACAGGCAGGTTGACGACGAGCAGGACGGAAACGCTCCAGCCAGAAAGAAACAGAATGGCATAGATCGTTCCCCGCGCTTTCCGGGCGGCGCCTTCAAAAGTCTGCTTGAAAACAACGGCCAGAACAGCGGCGGCGATGCCGCCGGCAATTGAGGGCGCGCCAAGCAGCGCCGCGAGCAATGCGCCGGGAGCTGAAATTTGCGCGAACGCGAGCGCCGCGAGCCATTCTCCGCGCAAGCGCAAGTAAACGCCGAGCAGGGGCAGGACGATTCCGAACGCGCACCCTGTCAAAAATGGATCGAAAAACAAGGGATCGAACGGCGAAATCATCACAAGCTCACCTCGCGGTCGCAAACCGCGCCCATAAAATCCCGCTCGTGACTGACGACAAGCAGGCTGCTTCCTTCCGCCTTTGTCCGAAGCAGAACGGTTTTCAGAAAAGCGACGCTTTCCGGGTCGAGATTGTTCGTCGGTTCGTCGAGCAGAACAACATCGGCGGGAGCGCGCAGGCAAGCCCACAACATAAAGAAGTGCAGCTGGCCGCCGGAAAGTTTATCCAGACGCGCGGACAGGCGGGAGAAAAACCACGGCGGCAAACCTTCCGGATCTGCTCCGGTCAATGCCAGCAAATCGGTGGCGCAAAAAGGAATTCCCTCGACAGCGGGAGGACGCTGCTGTTGCAGCGAAATTCGCAAACCGGGGCATTTTCCGATCTTTCCCGAAAAAATACGCGCCCCGCCCGTCAATGCCGCGAGAAAGGTCGACTTGCCCACGCCGTTCGGGCCGGTCACTCCAACAACTTCACCGCGTTTGAGTGAAAGCGAAAGCGGGCCGACGACCGGCGTGGAATAGCCTGCCGTCAGCGCTTCAACCTCCAGAAGATTCATCCTTCGAGACCTTTTAACAGACGCCGGATCGTGTCTTCATAGAACATGAACAGGTCACCGGATTCATCCGTTCCTCCGACGGTGGAAGGTAGCATCACTACCGGAATTTTCGCGCGTTCCGAAATCCAGCGCGATGGAGCGTCGTATTGATACGAGGGATAAATCACCATCCGCGCGGGATTCACCGCCTGACGCGCCGCGATTTCGGAAAGATGCGCGCTCGACGGCTCAATTCCGGGAAGCGGTTCGAGCGCGCCGTTTTCAATCAGGCCGAGCCAGCTTTCAAGATACGAAAACGCTTTATGCTGAACGAGAACCGGAACATTTTTCAGCGGAAGCGCCGCCTTTTCCCAGGCGGCGATCGCTTTACGCATTTTTTCAGCGAATTTCCGATAAGCCTCGCGATAAGCCGAAGCGTTTTCCGGATCAATTCGGGCCAACCGCCCGGACAAGGCTTCGCCGACGTAAAGCGTATTACGTGGATCGCCGTGAACATGGGGATTCCCCGCCGGGTGAACATCGCCCTGCGAACGGTCGATGATCGCGGGCGTTTCCAGCAGTGCCACGTGGCGCGCCGCTTCAAAATAACCGGTTTGCCCGGTCTGAATGCGCGGATTCCCCGAATTCTGAATGACAAGGGGTAGCCAGCCGATTTCAAGTTCCGCGCCGTTGGCGACAATGATATCGGCGGAACGCGCTTTGGCGATCAGCGACGGTTTTGCCTGGATCCGGTGAGGGTCCTGCAAACCGTTTGTCGCGACGAAGACTTCAACGCGCTCGCCTCCGATTTCCCGGGCCAACGCCCCCCATTCGGGAACCGTCGCAAAAACCTTGACGGCCCCTTCTGCGGCCGGTGCAAGCGCCGCCATCAACATAAAAAGTGCGATTTCAACACATTTTCTCATGATTCATTTCCTGAAAAACGTTCAAACAAGATGTCCAGTACACACGTATTTCCGTTCCGGCGCATTTCCGGCTTGTTCCAGCTTGTTCCGGCTTCTCCAGGCGCTTCCCGCCGCGCGAGAAGAAACGTCGAGACGTGAAAGCCTCTGAAAAGCCTTTCATGGAAGGCTCGAAACATGTGGAATTTCCCTGGCCTTTCATCCTAGAATTTATGCGCACCGTGCGCCCCCATGCTCATGATGTACTGTATCCAGAGCTGGTTATCAGTCGTTTCCGGGCGCGTCCTGTCGCGCGCGAATTGCAGGCGCACACGCGAAAATTCGCTGGGACTCCAATCCAGCATCAGCGTGGAGCGCTTCGGGCGATAACGCCGCAGCAACGGCAGATCATCCATCGTCAACGCGCCGCTCTTGACCAGTCCGATCGACGCGTTTCCGGAAGCAAGCTGGTCATAGCGGTAGCCCACGCGCCATTTCGGCATGAACTGATACACCGCCTGCGCATAAAAACCCGATGAGCGGTTTTTGTAGCGGTCGCTTTGCGTTCCTCCCGCAACGCTGTCGAGATCGTAGGTCAACGTTCCTTTCTCAGGACGGCTGAAATATTCACCTTGAATTTTCAGATTGCGGTAGCGAGAATTGCCGTTCGGCGCCCATTTCCAGATAAAGTCGGCAATCCACGTCCGGCTTCTGCCTGAAAAACTGTTCATCGTTCCGCTCACAGAATCTTCATAACCGCGCTCGCGTGGCCTGGCCGCGAAATACGATACCCCGGCGCGCCAACTGTTCGACGCGCCAACATCCCCGCCCACATGCGCGAATGCCGCGCCGGAAATCGCGCCATTTTTGTCGCGCGTCTCGTCCGTCGCCGGAAAACTCCGCGCCCTTGCCGTCTCAAGACCAAATTCGATAAACGTATCAGACGGCGCCAACCATCGCGCCTGCACGCCATCCATTCCAAGCGAATTTCCGAAAAACGCCTGATAAGGCAGCGGCGCGTCAGAAAAATCCCACTCGTGGGGATGGTGCTCGTTCAGGTAACCGACCCCCGAAAGGAAACGCCCGGCTTTTAGATTCAGTCCGTTTCCCAGCCCCAGCGTCTGAATGTTGGCTTCCTCAATGCCGACCGAATTGTCGGGCGCAATCGCCAGCCGGAAATTCCCCCGGAAAAAAGGATCGATATTGGCGGAAAGCGACAGTTCCGATTCGCCGAGGTTGAAACTGCGCGTCTCGGGCAATCTCTCGCCACCGGATGGCATAAGCCCCTGGAAACGCCGCTCGTCGGGGTTCTTCGACAGCCGGGTATAGTTGCCGCTCAGGATCAGGGAAATTTCCGGATTGAACGCTCCAGGTGAGCGGGACAAGGCTTGCGAAACAGGCCGCTGCGCCATTTGACGCGCGGGTTCTGCGGGTTCCGGCGCGGCCGCGCTGACGACACGCGGCAAGGCGCGCGATGAGCGCGATGATTCCACCGCTTCTTCGGCGCGTTTCTCGGCCCGCGCGAGGCGCTCTTCAAGCGTGGCAATGCGCTGTTCGTAAAGGTTTTTTATCTGTTCCAGGCGCGCACGAATCTGCGCGATTTCGTCCTTTCCAGCCGCCGCCGCGGAAAGCGGGACTGAAATAAACAGAGCGGCAAACACCGCGATTGGTGCATATTTCATAGGTTCTCCTGAAGTAATGGCACGACATCCCGAAGGCTTTCGGGATAGACAGGCTTTACATCAGGCGAACCGGAGGGGCGCGGGCGCGCCAGAAAACGCGGCGCGCGCCGGCATAAAAAAGCGTCTCAAAAGAAGGGAAAAAACAGACGGCCTGCGAAAAAGCCGCCGCAGGAAGCTGCGCGGGCAACGCACAATCCAGATTCTGGGCGGCAAGACACGCCGCGCACTCCTGTGCCGCGGGAGCATCGGCGGCATCATGCCAATGATGGGCGGCCGCATGCGCCAGCGCGCCCGCCTGCGCCAGCAGAAAAAACAGGAGTGTCAGAAATGCGCGAAATGATTTCATGGCGATAGTGAAAATCCACCGGGGAGTATATAACGGTTTTTCATCCTCCGGAACGCCCGAAGAATGCGGGTCAAGGCGCTGAAAACGCTCATTCCGCGTCTCCACGCCGCGGTTACGGGAAGGCATTTTAAAACATTCCTTTTCAAGGTATTATTTTCGGATGAATCTGATTTTTCGCTTGATATCGTATCTTTTATCCTCTATTTGTTGATCAGTTCCCGGAACGATTCCAATAGAATGACTTAAAAACGTCTTTTCATTTCCATGAATTTTGAGGGTTTATGAAGTTTCTATTCTATCTGTCCTTGCGTTTCGGGCTTTTCATTGACTGTCATATCAAATTCTTGAAGCCTGAACTTGTGCCAGCAAGAAATTAGCGACAGCCCGGAAGGCGCTGTCGCTCTAACATCATTGGCAAGGGGTTTGCATCCCCTTGCCAATGGCTACGGTCGAAACCCCGGCCTTCAGGCCGGGGTTCCAA
>JAITGN010000136.1 GCA_031280565.1 Accumulibacter sp.
ATCACTTCGTCACGGCGCACAACGCCAACTGCCAGCCCTTCAAGTGGACCGCCACCGCAGATTCCATCCTGGAAAAACTACATCGACTTTGCTCACGTATCTGCGGGACAGGACATTAGATCAAATAATTACATGTGGCGGTCATGCTCTCTTCTCCGTCCCTTCTTGCACATGCGGGAGTGTCAATTTGAACGAAAAATGCTCTGAAAAAGCCAGGCTCCGGCAATCTCGGCGCAAGCGGCAAGAAGCGTCATTGCCGGATAGAAAATATTGCCGTTAGATTCGGCAGGCACGGATTTTGCACTTTATTCGGTCATGAATACAGCAAACTTCAACCCAAACCGTTTTGTGCTTGATCCGGCGGCGAATTCCGCGCTTCGCGCGAACGCAAGGCACAATCAGGCCGCGGCGCTCAAGGATGTCGCTCGTCAATTTGAGGGATTGATGTTTCAGATGATTTTGAAAAGCATGCGGGAAGCGACTCCGTCGAACGGTTTGCTCGACAGCGACCAGACGCGTTTTTTCATGTCGATCCTGGATCAGCAGCTTGCCCAGAACCTTGCCGCAGAAAGTCCGATAGGTTTTTCGAAAATGATCGAGCGGCAGCTCGGAAAAACTGCCGATGGCGCGGATTTGTCTGGCGCGCTCGCGCCGCTCCAGGCTCCGGCGGCGTGGAACCGCGCGCCGGATTTTTGGATGAATCCGGCGGTTCGCGCTTTTGAGCGGACTCCCCGCGCTTCCGGAACGCCGGAGGCGCGGAATATTCCGGATGAACAAATGGCGGCGATGGACGGGAATGGCGGACAATCTTTTGTCATGAGAATCTGGCCGTATGCCCAGGAAGCCGCGAAGACATTGGGCGTTCCCCCGCATTTCGTTGTTGCGCATTCGGCGCTCGAAAGCGGATGGGGAAAACACGAAATCCGTCTGCCGGACGGCTCACCAAGTTACAACCTGTTCGGCATCAAGGCCGGAAAAAGCTGGAACGGCCGGTCGGCGGAGGTTTTAACCACGGAATATGAAAATGGCGCTCCGGTGTCTGTCCGGGCGAAATTCAGGGTGTATTCCTCGTATGCCGAGGCGTTTCGGGATTACGCTGGCCTGCTCCGCGGCAAGGCGCGTTTCGCTCAGGTCATCGGACAGCGGGACGGCGCGGGGTTCGCGCGCTCCTTGCAGGAATCCGGCTATGCCACCGACCCTTTGTATGCGGACAAGCTGGGCCGGATTATTGGCGGCGCGACATTGAGACAGGCCATTTCAGGCTGAAAGGCGGCGGTTGAAGGCGGTTTGGGACGGCACGGTGAAAATGGTCTTGACGAAGACAGGCTTAATAATCCGGGAAATCCGCCGTTAATGAACAAGGAGGAAAACGAATGAGTGTCGGTATTTTCAGTATTGGTGTTCATGCGCTGCAAAACGCGCAGATCAGTCTGATGACGACGGAGCACAACATCGCCAATATCGCTACGCCGGGGTATAACCGCCAGCGCACGATTCCCGCGACGAATGTCCCGTATTACACAGGGGCGGGCTATGTGGGCACCGGGGCGCACATAATGACGATTGGCCGGATGTACGACATTTTCATCACCGGGCAGGCGAACCGCGAGCAGACCGCCGTCAGTGAACTTCAAACCTACGCGGCCGATCTTGCGCACATCAACAATATTCTGATGGATGATACGGCGGGAATGTCGTCCGCCCTCAAGGATTTTTTCGCCTCGATTCAGCAGGTTGCCGCCGACCCGTCGTCGTTGACGGCGCGCCAGTCGATGCTCTCGATGGGACAGGTGCTGGCCGCCCGTTTCCAGAGTCTCGATTCCAGGCTTTCTGAACTTTATCAGAGCGCAAACACCCGGATTCAGGGCGATGTTTCGATGATTAATTCCTATGCGCATCAGATTGCCGATTTGAATCTCCAGATTTCCATCGCGGAATCGACGCATCAGCCGCCGAACGATCTTTATGACCGGCGCGACCAGCTTGTGACCGAACTCAACAAATATGTCCGCGTGAACGTAACGCAGGATTCCAGCGGCGCGTATACCGTTTCGATCGGCACCGGCCATCAGCTTGTGACGCGGACGCATGTGACCGAGTTTGAGGCGATTCCTTCTTCCGCCGACCCGGCGCGTCTTGTCGTCGGTCTGAAATTGCCGACAGGAACGCAGGAATTGCCGGATTCGGAAATCATTGGCGGGAGTCTCGGCGGCACGCTGAAATTTCGCGCGGATTCGCTCGACAAGGCGTCGAACTCGCTGGGCCGGATTGCCGCGTCGGTCGCGCTGACCTTCAATGCGCAACACGCGCTGGGTCAGGATCTGAACGGAAACATCCAGGGCGACGCGAATTTCATGGCGAAATTCTTTACCGTTCCGGAACCGAACGTGATTCCGGACTCAAGAAACGGCGCGGGCGCTCCTGTGATTACGGCGGAATTTCTTCCGCCATCGTATGAGGAAAACTTTTATACGAATCTGACCGACAGTGACTACGAGCTTGAGTGGGACGGCGCAAACTGGACATTAACGCGCCTGACCGACAGGGTGTCATGGTCAGCGCCGTCGATTGCGGCGCTGAACACGGCGATGGGCGACACACAGGGTTTCAGGCTGAATGCGGCAGGTTTCACGCCGGGCAATTACAGCTATACCATCCGTCCGACGCGTGACATGGCAAGAAATTTTGCCGTCGATCCAAAAATGGCCGCCGATACGCGGCAAATCGCGGTCGCTGCCCCTGTCCGCACATCGGCGGGAGCGGCAAACGCGGGGCATGCGACGATTTCGGCAGGCATGACCGGGCCAGGGTATTCCGTCGCGGGAACACCTGTGACATTGACCTATAACAAGGCCAGCAACGATTTTTCGATTGCGCCGGCCTTGGTTTTTCCTGTCGATGTGACCGTGAACGGCGTAACGACAAGCTACAGCGGTAATCCGGTGCCTTATATCAACGGCGCGACAATCGCTTTTAACGGAATTCGTTTTGAAATCAACGGCTCGCCTGAAAACGGCGACACGTTCGAAATTGCAAGAAATACGGGTGGGATTTCCGATAACCGGAATGCCCTGTTACTGGGGCAGTTGCAGACCGGCAACACGATGTCGGGCAAGGCGGCGGGTTTTTTGTCAGCGTATGCGCAACTCGTCGGCGATCTCGGCAGTAAAGGGCGGGAAGTCAATGCGACGATGAGCGCGCACCAGATTCTTCTGGAACAGGCGCAATCGGCGCGCGAATCGATATCCGGAGTCAATCTCGATGAAGAGGCCGCCAACCTGTTGCGTTATCAACAGGCTTATCAGGCGGCGGCGAAGATGATCGATATCGCATCGAAAATGTTTGACGCCATTCTGGCGATCAGAACCTGAGGAGACAGGAATGCGGATAAGCACCAGCCAGATTTTCGACGCGGGCGTGAACAAACTGATGAACATTCAGTCTTCGCTGTACAAGACGCAAAACCAGTTGTCGTCGGGGCAGCGGATCACGACGGCGGAAGACGACCCGGTCGGCGCGTCCCAGGTGCTTCTGGATACGCAGTCGCTCAATGTCATCGAACAGTATGCCGACAACCAGAAAAACGCTTCTTCCCATCTGGCTTTCGAAGAGGACATTCTAAAGTCGGTTGTCGAAGCTATTCTGTATGTGCGCGAGCGCGGGCTTGCCGCCCAGAACGCGGCCCTCTCGGACGAACAGCGCGCCTATTTTTCCGTGGATATTCAAGCCAGACTGGACGCCCTGTTCGCGCTGGCCAATTCCAGGGATTCGAACAGCCATTACATTTTTTCCGGCTATGAAGGCAATGTGCAGGCTTTCCAGAAACAGTCGACTGGTGAAATTCTCTACGCGGGCGACGACGGGCAGCGTGTATTGCAGGTTGATTCTTCGCGGCAAATCGCCATTGGCGACAGCGGACGCGATGTTTTTGTCAACAACCCGACAGGAAACGGCGTTTTCGAAACGGGCGCAAATGCGGCCAACACAGGCAGCGGCGTGATTTATCCCAGTTCGGTCAACGATCCGTCGGCATGGACATCAAGCAAATACGAAATTCAGTTTACCTCCGCGGCGGCATATGACATCGTTGATATCTCGTCAATGACGACAATCGCAAGCGGCGTTCCTTATACTGATGGCGCGGCGATTACCGGAATTCCCGGAATAACCCTGTCGATTAGCGGACAGCCAGCCGTTGGAGATGTTTTTACGGTTGGCCCCAGCGTTAACCGCAGTGTGTTTGAAACCTTGAGAGCGCTTGCCGATGCCTTCAGCGTTCCGGTTTCGGGCAATCCCGCGCTGGCGGCGGAAGTCAGGAATACCGTTGTCGCCAACATGATGAATCTCGACGGCGCGCTGAATAACGTGCTGCGCGTGCAAGCGACGGTCGGCACGCGGATGCACGAACTGAAGGATCTGGGGGAAATTGCCCAGGATTTGAACGTGCATTATCAGGAAAAAATATCGAGAGTCAGGGATCTCGATTATGCCGAAGCAATTTCGCGCTTTACAAAACAGACGACCCAGCTCGAAGCGGCGCAAAAATCGTTTGCCAGTATCACGAGCCTGAGTTTATTCAATTACATTTAAAGCGCGCGTAAAAATGGGCATTGGATTTCGCCGGGGAAATTCCGTCTCTGCGCTGTTTCTCGTTTGTCTGCTTTCCGCGTGCAATACGACGACGAAAGATATTCCAAAAAGCAAATACCTGTTGCCGAACGCCACGCTCCGGATTACGCCCCAGATAGGTTATACCGTTGAACAGATTGCGCTGGCCGCTGCCGTAGCCGGCGCGGCCTACCTGGTTTATGACCCGCTCGCGCCCAATTGGACCATCGAAGAGGAAGCCGTTTCCGACGATATTTACCGTTTTTCACTGCGGTCAAAAAATTTCCGCGTGGGCGGCGATGGTGAATCCCTGCGGATACTCCGGCGTCGCGCGCTTTTCCTCCAGCAGGAGCGCGGTTTTTTGGATTATCGCCTTGTGGACTATTCAGAAGGAATCGATTCCTCGACGCCGCTGACTTCGCGTTTTTCGGAAGGCACGATCCAGTTCATCGGGCGGCGCGTTACGTCGCCACCCGAAGGACAGACGAAGCTGGATCCAGCACACTGGCCGCAGGAATCAATGCCTTCCAGTTCCGCGGCATCCGCCCAAAGGCGGCCAGCGGAGCCAATCTCAACCACGCCAGTAAACCGTGGGGTTGCACGGACAGGCGGATTGCCCAAACGGGTTGCCGGCAAGTCGGCGAGACGGTGTTACCAACCGGGTGAGCAGGATAAATCCGGACAAAAAAAACGGTCTCGATGAGAGGCCGTTTCGCAGACAGGCGGAACGGGGGAATTCGATTTCACGGCGGGGTATCGGCCTTCGGCTGCTCGGTCGCGTTTCCGCTTCCGCCCGCCGTCCCCGGGAGGGAACGATCAAGAAGAACCCTTGTAAATCAACGCGCTCGGAGGCGATGCAACGGCTATCAAGACAATGCCTAAACGCATTGTGAGTATTTGTTGAGTCCTTATAGACAAACGTTTTAAAGCGAATTTAAATAGAAAATCACATAAAACTGCTTGATAACGTAATTCCTTAATCTATTTTCGACAAAACATGCTTCAATAATCGTTTTTTGAAATAACAAAATTGCTTGAAAACGTATATTCTTGTTTTAAGAGAGCGATGTTTTCCTGCCATTTTTTTATCAATACAATTCAATCGCAATGCTTTCAGAGGCCGTCATAACGAAAAATTAACCACGATTTTTGTGAACACAAGGCAAGTGTGGCGCAGGCAGTGAAAGTGAAAAGCGTGACGAAATTGAACGGCATATACTGCGCTGCTCGTGATGAACGTGTTTTCTCCACGTCGTTCGCGCTGATGCATTGGATAAGAATCCGTTTATGCTGACAAGGCGATAAATGGCGGATGTCGCGCCTTTGTCCTCGTCATGCCGTACAATTCCTGTCGTCTTCCGTCGACCTGTTTGGTGGGGAGGGGAGAAAGGCGCGGGATTTCGTTAAAACGGAGGGGGCGATGCGGGATATCTATCGTGAGATTGCTGTAAAACTCCACGCGTGCAAACGCGTTCTTTTCATTACCGGCGCGGGTGTTTCGGCGGATTCCGGCTTGCCGACCTATCGCGGCGTCGGCGGTCTTTATAACAGCGGGGATACTGAAGAGGGGATGCCGATCGAAGAAGCGATTTCGGGACGCTGTTTTTCGAGACATCCTGAAATCACCTGGAAATATCTGTCGCAAATCCGGAATAATTGCGGCGCTGTTCAGCCAAACGCTGCGCACCGGATCATCGCGGAGCTTGAAAAATCCCTTAAGGTTGTTGTTTTGACCCAGAATATCGATAGCCTGCATCTCCGCGCGGGGAGTTCGGATGTGATCGAAATTCACGGGACACTCGAGACGCGCCGTTGCTCGCGCTGCGACCGCGCCGCGCCATCTTCATCGCCGGGCGAGGATTTCCTTGCGGGAAATTTGCCGCATTGCGAAAAATGCGGCGGCATTGTGCGGCCAAATGTCGTGCTGTTTGGAGAAATGCTTCCCGAACCGGCGCTTTCCCGTCTTCAGGAGACGCTTGATGAAGGAATCGGAATGGTTTTTCTGATCGGTACGACTGCCGTGTTTCCGTATATTTCCCATCCAGTTGTCATGGCTGTCCGCGCGGGAATTCCGACTGTCGAAATCAATCCGGCGCGGACACATTTGAGCGATCACGTCGAGTATTACATTCCGCGCGGGGCGGCGGAAGCGATGACGGAAATCATGCAGGCGTATCGGGATATTAATTGAACGGGACAGGCTGGCCGGGGCGGGCAAGCCTGCTTCCGGGCGGCCCCGCGGCGGGTTTCGCCAAGGGGTTCCGCGGTCAGGTTTCCATATGTTCGATGATGAGCTGCGGCGTCTGGACGCCATTGTATTCGTTGATTTCAAGCCGGTAGGCGGCGCGGATCGATTTCCCGGGCTTTTCTCCGGCCGCGGCGTCGAAGTTGAAACGGATGGCGTCGATTCGCGCGTCGCCTTTGCGAAGCCGCAATTTAAGGTGTTTTTCCTTGAGAAGACGCTGGCTTTCGACGCTGAATTCATCTTCAAAAAGCGGTGGAGGGAATCCTTGTCCCCAGACTTCGTTTTCGAGCAGGTGGACGATATTCGGCGAAAAATAACCGCTTTCAAGCGGCCCGTCTGTTTCGATTACGCGTGTCAGATCGGCGGGAGAGAGCAGTTCGCTGGCGACCTGGATGAATATTTCCTGAAACCGCGAAAAATCGCTTTCCCGAATGCTCGCGCCTGCGGCCGATGCGTGGCCGCCGAAGTGCAGCAGCAGGCCGGGCGCGCGCTTCGATATAAGGTCAAGCGCGTCGCGCAGGTGCAGGCCGGGAATCGCGCGGCCGGACCCCCGGATTTGTCCATCGGCGCTTTCGCCGTCATCGCGCGCGAAAGCGAAAACCGGACGGTGATGCCTGTCTTTGATTCGGGCGGCGAGCAGGCCGACGACGCCTTTGTGCCACGCCGGATCGAACAGGGCGATTGCTGCTTCGCCGCTTGTGCTGATGGTATCGATGGCATCGAGCGCTTGTTTTTGCATGCCGGCCTCAATCGTTTTGCGTTCGCGGTTCAGCGCGTCAAGTTGCTGCGCGATATTCAGGGCGCGCGCCGGGTCGCCGGTCAACAGGCACTCGATGCCCAGCGACATGTCTGAAAGGCGTCCGGCCGCGTTCAGCCGCGGGCCGATCCGAAAGCCGAGGTCGAGGCTGCCGGCTTTCGATGGCGCGACGCCCGCAGCCTGAAAGAGGGCGCGTATCCCGACCGTCATTTGTCCCGCGCGCAGCCGCTTTATGCCCTGGTTGACGAGAATCCTGTTGTTTCCGTCGAGCTGAACGACATCGGCGACCGTTCCGAGGGCGACGAGATCGAGCAGGGACGCGAGATTGGGTTCCGGCCTTTCCGCGTGGAACCAGCCCCGATCGCGCAGTTCGGCGCGCAGGGCGAGCATGACGTAGAACAGAACGCCGACCCCGGCCAGACATTTGCTCGGGAAATCACACTCCGGCAGATTGGGGTTGACGATACAGTCGGCGTCCGGCAAAGCGTCGCCCGGAAGATGGTGGTCGGTAATCAGCGTGGAAATGCCAAGCTCATTCGCGGCCGCGACTCCCGCAAGACTGGCGATGCCGTTGTCGACGGTGACGATCAGGTCGGGTTTTCTTTCCGCGGCAAGCGCGACGATTTCCGGTGTCAGTCCATAGCCGTGAATGAAACGGTTAGGGGTCAGGTAATCAATCTGCGTTCCGGCATTGCCCGACATGGCTTTGATCGCGTGTATTCCGACCGCGCACGCCGTCGCGCCGTCACAATCGTAGTCGGCAACGATCAGTATCCGGGCGCGTGCCTCGATTGCGTCGGCGAGCAGGCGGGCGGCCTCATCCGCGTGCGCGAGACGCGCCGGCGGCAAGAGGGATTTGAACGAATAATCGACTTCATCTTTCGTCTGGATGCCCCGTGCGGCGTATAGGCGGGCCAGGAGCGGGTGAATTCCCTGTTGCTCCAGGCGCTGTCGGATTGACTGAGGAACTTTGCGTGCCTGGAGAGGGGTCATTTTGTTCGTGAATGAGCGCGGACGGAAACGGGGAAACGGGAAAAGCCGGCAAAGGCAAAGAACGTGTACTATAACCGCTTTTTGGAGACCGGGCTGGCTTTGCCGAACGGGCGCCGGGACATTTTGGGGACATCCGTTTTTGGAATCGCGCGGGAGAGGTATGGAAGGAATGGAATGCGGGGCGTGATGATTTGTTGCGAAGAAAGGAGCGTGGCATGACGCGGGAACCGGCGGCGCGATTCTTTGCGGGATTGCCTTTCGAACTCGTGATCGGGTTGCGTTATATCCGCGCGAAACGCCGCAATCATTTCATTTCGTTCATTTCCCTGATTTCGATGCTCGGCATCGCGCTTGGCGTCGCGGCGCTGATTATTGTGCTTTCGGTCATGAACGGATTCCAGAGCGAGCTGCGCGAACGCATCCTGTCGGTGGTTTCGCATGTGCAGATTACCGGCCTCGATGGAGGAATGGCGGATTGGGAGAGCGTCGCGCGGCAGGCTTCCAGCGCGCCGGGCGTTGTGGCTTCGGCGCCGTATGTTCAGGAACAGGGGATGCTCTCTTCCGGCGCGTCGGTGCGCGGGACGGTAATACGCGGCATCCTGCCGGACAGTGAGGATAAGGTCGCCGATTTCCGTCCGCACATGCGGCGCGGCCAACTCGAATCGCTTGTCCCGGGCGAGTTTTCCATTATTCTTGGCCGCGAACTTGCGCGGGCGCTTGAGGTGTCTGTCGGAGACAAGATTACGCTGATCGCTCCAAGAGGCGCGGTGACGCCCGCCGGTATCATGCCGCGCCTGAAAACGTTTACCGTCAGCGGAATTTTTGAAGCCGGAATGATCGAATTCGACAGCGGTCTCGCGTTGATTCGCCTTGAGGACGCGCAAAAACTTTATCGTCTGGAAGATCGCGTTTCCGGCGTTCGCCTGAAACTCGACGATCTTTTCAACGCGCCGTTTGTAACGCGCTATCTTGTGAATAACCTGAATTCACCCGCTTACATCAGCGACTGGACGCGCAGTCACGCCAACTTTTTTCATGCGGTGCAGATCGAGAAAAACATGATGCTCATCATTCTTTCGCTAATCGTCGCTGTCGCCGCGTTCAATCTCGTTTCGACGCTTGTCATGGCGGTGACCGACAAGCGGCCGGATATCGCGATTTTGCGTACTCTGGGCGCAAGCTCCGGCAGCGTCATGACGATTTTCATCGTGCAGGGTGCGTTGACCGGCTTTATCGGTCTTGTGCTGGGCATCCTGCTCGGCGTTTCCGGCGCGCTCAATATCGAGGCGATTGTTCCTGTCATTGAGCGCATGCTGGGGGTGCAGCTCTGGTCGCCTGAAGTCTATTACATCTCCAGCCTTCCATCCGAACTGCAGTGGAGAGATGTTTTTATCATCACCTGCGTTTCTTTTGCGCTTTCACTGATGGCGACCCTGTATCCGAGCTGGAGCGCCTCGCGCGTTAATCCGGCGGAGGCCCTGCGTTATGAGTGATAGCTTGCCTGAAGTAAAACCGCTTGAGAACGTCATTCTTTGTGCGGACTCTCGGGGGAACAGTCCAGCCATTCTGGAATGCCGGGGTTTGGTGAAGACCTATCGTCAGGGCGGCGATACCGGCGTGCCTGTTCTGTTTGGCGTCGACCTCAAGGTAGACGCGGGAGAATGCGTCGCCATCGTTGGCGCATCCGGTTCGGGCAAAAGCACGCTGCTGCATCTTTTGGGCGGACTCGATTCCGCTTCGGAGGGCAAGGTCTTTCTGATGGGGCGTGACCTTTCCTCAATCGGCGAAAACGGGCGCGGCGAGTTACGCAACGCGCATCTTGGTTTCGTTTACCAGTTTCATCATTTGTTGCCGGAATTTTCCGCGCTGGAAAATGTCGCAATGCCGCTTTACATTCGCCGGATGGCGAGAGCTGAGGCGAACAGACGCGCCGCGGCCATGTTGGGCGAAGTCGGTCTTTCTCACCGGCTTAATCATCTTCCTTCCGAACTGTCCGGCGGCGAGCGCCAGCGAGCGGCGATCGCGCGCGCGCTCGTGACTTGTCCGGCGTGCGTTTTGGCCGATGAGCCGACCGGAAACCTTGACCGGCAGACGGCGAAAAAGGTTTTCGATCTGATCCTCGAATTGAACCGTTCGCGGCGAACGGGCTTTATCGTCGTAACGCACGACATGAATCTCGCCGCCCGCGCCGACCGCATCCTGCATCTTCGCGATGGCGTTTTCCAGGCGGGAACATGAAGGCCGGAAACGCGCGGACAGCGGCTTTTCGGGCGATCAGGCGGGCGGCAGCTTGCCGATTCTGATCCGCCATTCTTTCGGGCCTGTTGTATGTACCGCTGTCCCTTTTGAATCGACGGCGACAGTGACCGGCATGTCCCGCAACTCGAATTCGTAGATGGCTTCCATGCCGAGGTCGGCGAAAGCGACGATCTTCGACGCCTTTATCGCTTTGGCGACGAGGTAGGCCGCGCCGCCGACGGCCATCAGGTAAGCCGACTGGTTGTCGCGGATGGCTTCAATGGCGGCTGGGCCGCGCTCGGATTTTCCGACCATCGCGATCAGTCCGGTTTGTTCCAGCATCGTTCGCGTGAATTTGTCCATCCGCGAGGCGGTTGTCGGCCCCGCCGGACCGACGGCCTCATCGCCGACCGGATCGACCGGGCCAACGTAATAAATAACGCGATTGGTAAAATTAACGGGGAGCTTTTCGCCTCTGCTCAGCATGTCAACAATGCGTTTATGCGCTGCGTCGCGGCCTGTCAGCATTTTGCCGTTGAGCAGGAGCTTTTGTCCGGGTTTCCAGGACGCAACTTCCGCTTTCGTCAAGGTGTCGAGATCGACGCGCGTGGCCGATTTGATGTCCGGCGTCCATGTGATGTCCGGCCAGTCGGAAAGTTTGGGCGGTTCAAGACGCGCCACGCCGGAACCGTCAAGCTGAAAATGGACATGGCGCGTCGCGGCGCAGTTCGGGATCATCGCTATCGGCTGATTGGCCGCGTGTGTCGGATAATCCAGCACCTTTACGTCGAGCACCGTTGTCAATCCGCCAAGTCCTTGCGCTCCGATGCCAAGTGCGTTTATTTTTTCGTAAAGCTCAAGGCGCAGTTCTTCTATCCGAAGAAGTTTGTCTCCTTGGTTCGCGCGCGCTTTTAGTAGCTGAATGTCTATTGGCGCCATCAGCGCTTCCTTGGCCAGAAGCATTGCTTTTTCCGCCGTTCCGCCGATTCCTATTCCGATTATTCCAGGAGGGCACCAGCCCGCGCCCATTTCCGGAAGCGTTTTGAGCACCCAGTCGACGATATTGTCAGAGGGATTCAGCATGGCCAGTTTGGCTTTGGCCTCTGAACCGCCCCCTTTGGCTGCGCAAATCACGTCGACACGGTTGCCGGGAACGATTTCGTAGTGTATGACAGCCGGTGTGTTGTTTCGCGTGTTGAGGCGTCCCCCGGCGGGGTCGGCAAGCACGGAAGCGCGCAGAGGATTGTTTTTGTCCGTGTAGGCGCGCAGGACGCCTTCATTGATCATCTGGTCAAGGCTCATCGTCGCGTCAGGCCATTGGACATTCATGCCAACCTTAATGAAGACCGTTCCGATGCCCGTATCCTGACAGATGGGGCGGTGTCCTTCGGCGGAAAGACGCGAATTGGTCAGTATCTGCGCAATGGCATCTTTCGCGGCGGGCGATTCCTCGATTTCATGGGCGCGCCCAAGCGCCTGGACGAAATCGGCCGGATGATAATAACTGATGAACTGAAACGCGTCGGCAATGCTTTGAATCAGATCTTCCTGGCGAATGAAAGTGATCATTGGTAGGCGCTTTCTGTAAGAAGAATGGTTGGAAGAAAATGGCTTTTCTTTTCGGCAAACGCGAAAGGTTTGATCCGAATGGCTCGGTCGATTCTATCTCAAGTTTTACAGAAAAAACGGCCCCTCCTGTCCGTTGCAAAAATGCGATTTAGGCGTGGTGGAAAGCTGAATCGTGAAGAGACGAGGGTAAAACGCGGTCGTCCCATAGCGTTCATTTACCTCACATGAGTCGGCACGCTGGCCCGTTACTGCCGTTCCTGGCGCGCAGACGCTGGCTGTCCTTTTGAACGATTATGCTCTATCGGGGGGGCCGGAGTGGACAATGCCTTCTGTGCGGCGCTTTCCTCTGCCAATGCTGCCTGCGCTTTTTCCTGTGCCGCTTTTGTCCGTAGGCGAAATGCCTCTTCCCGCATTGCTTGATATGCCGCTGGATCAAAATGCCTGGGCGTTCGCGCGATTAGCCAGAGCAGGCCGAGCGGAATGGAAGACAGAGCGATGGATAGAATGAGTTCCTCGAAAGTATTGACATTACCGTGCCAAAATGCCAGAAACACGCCCTGCACAAAAAAAAGAAAGCTGCCGAAAGTGCTGAGAAGAAACGCCAAAAACCACTGTCGCTCAAAATATATCTGGCGTGCAAGAAGAGCGAGCCAGACTACAGGCGTGGCATATAGGAGGAGAAAAAAAGACCTTGAAAGAAGAAAGCCGGCAAAAATGAGAAAAAGAAAAAACAGTCCTCTTCCCCCAAAGCGGAGGTGAGAAATGATCCAGATTGCCAATATGGCAGTCATGGCCAAAAGAGCAATCTTATCGGGCTCCAGCTTCATACCGTCTTGCTTCTTTTTATTTCCGGTTGCGACAGTGCGAAGAGCATCCTTTTGACCGCGTTTTTTCCGATTGCCGCGCTGTCGCGGAAATTATACATTGACATTGCCAGCAGAGAGCGCTTGGTGGGGATATCAAAAGGGTTTTGGGCCAGTTGGCGGAGAGGGCGGGATTCGAACCCGCGTTAGGGTTTCCCCTAAACACGCTTTCCAGGCGTGCGACTTAAACCACTCATCCACCTCTCCGGAAGAGGGCGCATTCTAGCAGATGCGCCGAATGTCGACAAACCGCGCTTCCACGCGGCGGTGTCAGGGCCGTAAATCCGGCGGAAAGACGGAAAGAAAGAGTGTCCAGTTTGAGAAAACACCAATTTCCCGCTGATTTGCACGCTTGGGGTGACCTGTCACGGTTGTTGGGCCGGGAATGGGAAGCGGGCGCTTCTGTTTTGCACGTTGAATTATATAAAAACAGCTAGAGGACGTTGTTTTTTCGAAGCGCCAGTGGCCTGGCAAGTGGATGATGCTCAAAAAATCATTGCGGCATAAAGCAGGCACAAATGACATGTTGCGCGCATCGCGGCGCTGAATGCCCTGTCAAACGTTGGCTGAGGCATGGTGCGCGGTACTGGGATCGAACCAGTGACTTCCACCGTGTGAAGGTGGCACTCTACCGCTGAGTTAACCGCGCGCCGAAACGGGGAATTTAATCACAAGCTGCGTAGAGGGTCAATTTAAAGGAAGAGACAGGGATGATTGAAAAGCGTTCGCGCAAAGTCAACGGAATTTTTTCGGCGCAAAGGCGCGGATAGATCATTTACAATGACTCTTTTTTTTATCGAAACCACTATGGTTCGTACTCGTTTTGCTCCCTCACCGACAGGCTTTTTGCATATCGGCGGCGTGCGCACAGCGCTTTTTTCGTGGGCCTATGCGCGTCATCATGGCGGAAAATTTATCCTGCGCATTGAGGATACCGATGCCGCGCGCTCAACTCCGGAGGCTGTTCAGGCCATTATCGACGGCATGGACTGGCTGGGCCTGGAATACGACGAAGGCCCGTTCTATCAGATGCAACGTGTGGAGCGTTATAAAGCAGTCATTCATGAAATGCTCGAAAATGGAAGCGCCTATTACTGTTACATGACGCCCGAAGAGCTTGAACGTTTGCGCGAAGAACAACGCGCCAAAGGATTGAAGCCGCGCTACGACGGCACCTGGCGTCCCGAGGTGGGGAAAACGCTCCCGGCACCGCCGGATGGTGTCCGGCCGGTTGTGCGTTTCAGAAATCCGGTGGACGGCGCTGTCGCCTGGAAGGATCTTGTCAAGGGATATATCGAGATCGACAACACGGAACTCGACGATCTTGTCATTGCGCGGGCCGATCTTACGCCAACCTACAATTTCTGCGTTGTGGTCGATGATTGGGACATGGGAATTACGCACGTCATTCGCGGCGACGATCATGTCAATAATACGCCGCGCCAGATTAATATCCTCAGGGCGCTTGGCGCGGCCGTCCCGCAATATGGGCACCTTTCGATGATTCTCGGCGACGATGGTCAGAAACTTTCGAAACGCCATGGCGCGGTCAGCGTGATGCAGTATGACGAAAAAGGGTATTTGCCGGAGGCTGTCTTGAACTATCTCGCGCGCCTTGGGTGGTCTCATGGCGACGATGAAATTTTCTCGATGGCGCAATTTTGCGAGTGGTTCGATCTAGGCCATATCACGCCGTCCGCTGCGCAATTCAATACTGAAAAACTCAATTGGCTGAATTCGCATTACATCAAACAGGCCGATAATTCACGGTTGGCCTCGTTGCTTGCCAAGCGCTTCAATGCGCTTGGTGTGAGCGTTTCGTCAGAGCCGTCGCTTGACGCCGTTACCGCGCTTTATAAGGAGCGCGTGAGCCGTCTCGACGAACTGGCAGAAGAGGTAAAAGTGTTTTATACCGATCCAGAATTCTCTGCTGAGCTGCTGGCGCGGCATTTGACATCCGAGGCGCAGCCAGCGCTGGAAACTTTTATTGATCGCCTTGAGCGCCTCGAATCGTGGGACGCGCCATCGATCAATGCGCTTCTCAAGGAATGTCTCAAAATACATAACCTGAAGATGCCAAAACTGGCGATGCTGCTCCGGCTGTTGTTGACAGGACGGGAACATACGCCCTCCATTGACGCGATCATCGCGCTTTTCCCGCGCGATACCGCGATCAAACGCTTGAAGTCCGCGGAAGACAGCGGCGGATTATCGGGCGGCTGAAAATTTCGGCGGTTGTTTTGATCGCGGACATAAAAGCTTTACAAGGACAACAGGCATCTCTTATAATCCGCCTCTCTTTCGAGGGGGTATAGCTCAGCTGGGAGAGCGCTTGCATGGCATGCAAGAGGTCAGCGGTTCGATCCCGCTTACCTCCACCAGGATATCGTCCGAAGCAGTCCGAAGAAGGCCAGAATCTCCAGTATTTCCAAGGGTTCTGGCCTTTTTTTCGTCCGGATCCATCTGATAGACTTCATTGTATAGCTAACTCTGGTTTGAAACCGCACTCCTCTTGAGCGGGGTTTCAAATCTTATGATTGAAGCTCCAGCATTTGCCATTGCCCGAAGTGCTCGTGCGCGCCAGGTTCGATCCAGCCGAGCAGCACGCGCGCAAAGCGGCCCGCGTTCAGCCAGGCGGTGGCGAGCGTCCGCATCTGGTGCCAGCGAAGTTCGGGATTGTTCGCTCCGGGCTGATTGAGCGCGTTGTCGATATAGGGAAAGCTCTTTTGCAGGGCAATCGCGGCAATGATGGGTTGCGTGGCGAGAAAATCGAATGGAAACGGCGCTTCGCGGTCGAGCACGATGCTGGAGACGAGGCGGTCGCCGGCGGATCGGGCGCCGTTTTCCGACCCCCAAAGTACCATGGTGGGCCGTTCGGGCAGTCCGGCGAGGCAATCCGCCACGCCGACGACGATCAGTTCGGTCATCGGTCCGGCGCGGCGCAGCGACACAGCGGATCGTTGGCGCGCCAGGGTGGAAAGGTCGGCCGATTTCAGGCGATGCTCAATGAGCTTGCCGATGTGGATGTTTTTCGGCTTTTCCGCAGGCCGCTCGTTGACGCTCAAGGGAGAGTCGCGCTCCAAAATCAGCGTCGCAATGTTGCCGCCGAAGCCCACGAGATTGAAAAGCACTCGCCGTGGAGAGCCGTAGCGTGCCTGGCCGGCGGGAGTATCGAGCAAGGCCAGCAGGGCGGTGAGTTCCGCCGGGCCGCAAGCGCCCAGAGTATGCCCCATCCGGGCCTTGAAATTGATTTCGGGAGGTTGGTTCTCGCCGAAAATACGGGTGAGTGCGGCAATTTCGGCTTCGTCAGCACCGGGCAGGCCGCCGCGATGCGGCTTAAGGAGCGCGATGTCGCGCGGGGCCAGTCTCGCGTCCTTGAGTGCGGCGGCAATGTTGTCGGCGATGACCCGGCCATCGGGGGACGGCATGGTCGGAGCATGACCGTCGATATTGAGCCGGCAGGCGGCAATTCGCCAGTTTTGCCGATCCGGGCCGGGCGTAGAGCTGAGCCACAGCCCGGCGGCGGCTTCGCCAAGGATCAGGTTGTTGCCAGCTTCCTCCGTGCGAGCGAGCAACCCCAGGCTCGAGAAACCCGCGAACGTGGAGTCGCAGGCGAATTCGACGCCGAGCGCCAGGACTTCATCGGTCTCGCGTTGTCCAATCAGGGTGAAGGCGGCTTCGATCGCGGCCAGACCCGAGGTGCAGGCGGTCGAAAACAGCCAGGGAGACGCATTGTTGTCGAATGCGGAGCGGCTTTCCTCGACGAGGATAGCGACGTCGTCTTCGCTTCCCAGACCGACGATTTTTGTGGCACGGGCAACCGCTTCGACGATGCCAACGCCGAAGGAGGACGAACCGATGAAAAGCGGCGCTTCCGGAAGGGTGCTGGCAGCGAGTTCATCTGCGACGAGCCTCAGGGCGCGCCGGACGCGGCCTAGCCAGTTCTTTTCGGCCAACGGCACTGTGAAACACGGCCAGGATTCGCCAAGCAGGACGTGCCGTGAGAGCTTCCTGTCACCATTTATCATATTCTGGGCCGCTTTGGCTGCCGAAAGCCCCAGGGCCGAGATGTGGCCGATGCGGCGAATGTAGACCGGACGCGCCATGGGTCAGGCGGTTTTGCCCTGCGCGGTGAGCCATGCCGCGAGATGATCGACGCTGGAGAGAATGCGGCGGGTTTCCTTGCTGTCGGTCAGCCGCACGCCGAATTTCTTTTGCAGCGCCATCGACAATTGCAAGGCATCGAGTGAGTCGAGCGCGAGTTTCGCATCGGTTCCGAACAGGATTTCGTCGTCGGCGATTGCCCCGGGTTCGCAATCCTTGTCGCAAGCCTGGACGATCAAAGTTTTGAGGACGGATTTCAGGGCGGTTGCCTGAGTCGTATCGCTCATGCGCGGCTGATGCGATGATTGAGGAGGCTGGCCGCGATCAGAGTGGCGAGGCCGAAGCATGCCAGCATGAAGGCGGCGGGCAAGATGTCCATGACGTTTCCTTGACGCAGCATGACGTGGTGGAAACCTTCCAATGCCCAGTCCATCGGCGAAAGCCGCGTCCAGGGTTGCATCGTCACAGGCATGACGAAGCGGGGAACCATGATGCCGCCGATGGCACCCATCAGGATGTTGCCGCCGCCGCCAAGCACGGTGGCCTGTTCGCTGCTGCGCGCCAGACTGGCGATGAGGAGCGCCCAGCCGACTGCCGCGGCGCTGACTGCCAGACTGAGCAGCCACAGGGCCGCGAGCGCTCCCGCGCCGTCAGGCAGGGTGAGCGCCTCGCCGCCGAACAGCGGAACGAGCCATCGCCCGATGGCGACCATGACAACCGCCTGAAGCTGGTTGACCAGCACGAAGGGCGCGAATTTGCCTGCCAGCACGAGGCCGAACGAAACGCGCTGGGCGCGGAGCCGTTGCAGGGTGCCGCGTTGACGCTCGCCGATGAAGACCGCCGAAATCGGGATGACGACGAAGAACATCGAGAAAATGAGCCAGGCCGGGACATTCTGCTGTACGGCAGAAGGTAGGGCGAGGGGAGCGCCTCCACTTCCTCCGTGCGTGACGGATTCAAGCACGATGTCTGGCGCGCCGACGCGCCCGGTGACGCGATGCAATTCCGGCAGCATCATGCTTTGTCCGAGGTGTTCGAGCACATGCGCGAGCCACACCCGGATGACGATCGCTTCGACATGCTGGCGGAAACCGTTCCGCACCATGCCCGGAATCGCAGGGTCGACCAGGAAACGCAGTGTCGGCGTCTGATTCGCGCCGATCTGCCGGGCAAAGCCCTGTGGAATGATGAGCACGAATGCGAGCCGGCCTGTTTCCACCTGCGACCGGGCATCGTCCTCACTGGGAGGCGAAACCTGGCGGTTGAGCAGTTCGGTGGCGCTCAGTTGTTCATCGAGCGCGCGGGAAACCGGCGTGCCGTCGAGATCAAGCGTTGCGTAGGCGAGTGTGGCGTTACGCTGTCCAGAAAGGGAATCCGCAAGCGCGAGCGACATGACTAGGATGAAAACCGTTGGCATGATGAACAGCGCGGCCAGTCCGTGGCGGTCGCGCGCGAGCGCCAGACATTCTTTTTTCCACAGCGCGGCGAGCCGGATCAACAAGACGTCTCCTTGCAGTTCATTCCGCTCACTCCCACGCGGAATCGCGTGTCAGTTGCAGGAAGACCTGTTCCAGGTTCTGGCCTCCCTTGACTTCGGAGAGCGGTCCTTGCGCCAGCACCTTGCCGGAATCGACGATGGCGATGTCAGAACACACTGTTTCGATTTCTTCCATG
This sequence comes from Accumulibacter sp., assembly GCA_031280565.1. Classification (GTDB taxonomy): domain Bacteria; phylum Pseudomonadota; class Gammaproteobacteria; order Burkholderiales; family Rhodocyclaceae; genus Propionivibrio. The sequence continues at coordinate 19,052 of JAITGN010000136.1, forward strand.
TAGTGGCTGGTATAGAGCACGGTACGCCTGGAGATGGCGGCGAACTGCCGGACTGCTTCGAGCAGGAAGCGGCGCGATTGCGGGTCGACGCCCACCGTCGGCTCATCCAGCAGGAGAATTTCCGGCGCCCCCGTCAGTCCGATCGCTAGGTTCAGGCGACGGCGCAGCCCGCCGGACAATTCATCGGCGCGGCGTTGCGCGACGGTTTCGAGACGGGCGAAGCGCATGGCTTCCAGGCAATTGTGCCGGCGCTGTTTACGGGCGATTCCCTGTACGCCGGCGAAAAAATCGAGATTCTCGGCTACGGTCAGCATCGGGTAGAAGGCATAATCCTGCGGAACCAACGCAATGGCGTTGGGCCGGGCCGCGCGCCAGACGGCCAGCGGCTCGCCGTCGATGGTGATGCTGCCGTCCTGCAGGGGCCTAAGTCCCGCCAGGATCGAAATCAGCGTGGTCTTGCCCGCGCCGTTCGGACCGAGCAACCCGTGAACGCTGCCGCGCCGGATATTGAAGGCTGCGCCGTCAAGCGCGGGAGGCGCTCCGGGGCGGTAGCGGTAATAGATGCCGTTGAACCGGATCATGGCGGCGTCTGGCGGACCGCTTTATCCAGCGCGGCGAAGAAGATTTTTTCGCGCGCTGCCAGCGTGCGCAGCGATTCCGCGAGGCGGGTGGGGTCGAGCGGGTCGCGGTCGCGGATCATACGCGCGGCAGCCAGCGCGAATTCGCGCCAGGAATCGCCGATTTCGACCAGTTGTTCGCTCAATTCGGCCAGCGCTGGATGACCAGCCAGGGGCGCGGCCTCTTCCAGGAAGGCGGCATATATGAAGCGGAACCCGCCGCCGCCGGTACCGATTTCTTCCTGCATCCGCACCATGTGGCCGATGAAGAGTTTGGCCGCTTGCGGGCCCGACACGGCGGGCAGACGCTCGAAAGCGCGCGCGATGCGTCCAATGCCTTTGACACCGATGAAGGGCAGGGGCGTATGGAGCATTGCGCGCGCGGTTTTTTTGATGGCGGCGGGGATCACTCGTTTCCAGTCAGGTTCGAGCGGAGGACTGGCCGGGTAGTAGAGCAGTCCCTTGGGAGCGAGCAGGCCGCGCGCGAAGCGCGCTTTCATCAGATCGGCGGGTGCGCATCGTACTGGCTCTTCCAGAACGGGATCGGAGAGCAGGTAATCGCCGTTCGTTTCATCCCGCCCGAACGCGAGCAGATTGTGGGCGTTGAAATGGAAACGGAAATCCGGCGGCATGAACGGCAGCCAGAATATCGACACCTGCAAGCCCACGATCCGGCCTGCGTCGAGCAATTCATCGAGTCGCGCCGCACCATCCTCCGGGCGGCGAAAAGTTTCGGAACGCATTGAGAACTGGAGCGGCTTCTGGAGACCGCGAATGATTGTTTTGGGCGGCATCCGGTAAGAGATGAGCGGCAGCCCGGATAGTTTGATGAACGGGAGATAAACGAAAGTCAGCGCCGAAGCCAGGCCGAATGCCATCGGTTCGGAAAGCGGCAGACCGTAATGGCGCGCGATCGTGCTCATCACCCCGCTTTCGCAATGGGATGCCTGCTGGTGAACGAAACGGGACTGTGGATCCATTTCAGTCAAGCGATTCCAGCCGTTCGGGCGGAATGCCCAGCGCCTCCGCATAGCGCGTGCGCAACGCCGGCGACAGGCGGACGAACACCTTTGGGCGCAGGTGCCGCTGTACCCGCCAGCGCCAGATACCGCTGGCCTGCGCGAGCAGCGACACATCCATGCGGGCGCGGTACATGTGGAATTCGAGCGGCGAACTTTGCCCGGCGCGTGCGCGTTCACGCGCTGCCTTGGCCAGAGCCTCGAATGCCTCTACCGCTTGCCGGGTGACGATTTCCTCGGCTTCCCATCCGCTCGTGCGCACCAGCCCAAGACGGCCGTCACCTGTGCGCGCGTAGACAGCCTTGGCGTGGCCGCCATAAGTGACGATGTTTTCCTGGGGAACGTCCGCGGCGTCCAACTTATACCGCCGTCAAATGCATGAATCCGCTCGAAAACCGGCCGCTCTCGGGTACGAAGCACAACAGGCGCGCGCCCGGGACGAGACGGCCGCTGCGGCGCAATTCGTCGACCATGATGTAGATTGAGGCCGAACCCGTATTACCTCGAGTTTCGAGATTTGTAAACCAGCGATCGGCTGGAATGGGCAGGCCGATCCGTACGAGCGCGTCGACCAGCGGCTGGTGGAAGTAATATGAAGACATGTGGGGGAGAAACCAGTCGATTTCTTCCGTCCTGAGTCCGCGCCGTGCGATGATTGCGCGCAGGGGTTGCTCGCAACAAGCCTCAATGATGTGCCGGTCGAGCAGTTTCACGTTCTGCTTGATCGCGAAGATAGATTTCTCCCCCCACTGGCGGGGCAGGAAACGGGTCCAGCCGGAGAGACGTCCATCGGTGTCGCATTCTGCGCCCGCGTACATGCAGACCGGCAGGCGATGGGCGGCGGAGGCCAGGTCGATCCAGTCGATGCGCAGATTGATGCGTCCGGCGCGCGGCTGGGGTTCGACGAGAAATGCCCCCGCGCCGTCGGAGAGCATCCAGCGCAGGAAATCCTTCTCGAACGCAATGCCGGGGTGCGTTGCGAGCGCCGCGACACGGGCGGCGCTCTCCTCGGTGAAGTAATCGGCGCGCAGGAACGCGGAGGCGATTTCGGATCCCGTCGCTACCGCGTTGGCTGCCTCTCCCGCGCCGATCGCGAGCCAGGCGTACTTGAGGGCGGTGAGTCCCGACAGGCAGATTCCAGCGGTGGAAACGACCTCGCAGAGCGGGATGCCTAGTTCGCCATGTACCATGACACCATGATTTGGAACGATCTGGTCGGGGATGGAGGTCCCGGTGACGAGGCACTGGAGGCTGTCGAGCGCGAAACCGCAATCGGCGAGGGCACGGACCGCCTCGGCGGTGAGACTGGCGTTGGTATGCGTGAATTGGCCGCTGGCCGGGTCGATGGCGTAGTGGCGGCGTTTGATGCCGTTCTGGCGCAGGACGATGCCCCGCGCGCGTGAAGGTTTTCCACTGATCTGACCGAGCACGGATTCGACCGCGTCGTTCTCGACGGGCGCGTTGGGAAAGGCGGCGGCAGTGCCGGTAATAAAGGCTTTATTCATGATTCATGGATCGCCATGCGCGCGCTCCCCGAGCCGGAAGGTTGTTCATAGTGGCGCACCAGCGGCGCGATGCGCCGGGCAAGGAGCGGCGCGGCAAGCCGTTGCAGGGCGAGACTAAGCGGCACGACGGTCAGGATCATCACAATGAGATAAAGTACGAAGATCAGAAGCGCCGGAATGCGCCGCCACTGGCCGGGACGACCGAAGAACCGGACGAATCCTGACCAGACCTGGAAAGCGCGCCGTCCGGCGCGTTCGGACAGAATCAGGTGCGGAGCGATTTTGACCGCGCGCAGTTCCGTCAGCATGGCTTGTCCGCGCCGTTCCTCGTTGCGGGCGAGCGATTCGGCCAGCGCTGCTCCGAAGCGGGCCGCGCCACTCGTCTGGTGGGTGCTGACGCCAGCCGGCGGCAATCCGAAGAAGCTGTCGCGCCGTCCGGTGAACATCCAGCGCGGCGTCGTGATGAAAGTCGCCAGCGCGGGCGCTTCGTCGGTCAGGGCAGCATGATCGACGATCCGGCCTCCGGCTTCCGCGACCAGCGTGTTGATCGTATCGAAAGCGGACAGCCACATATTCCGGCAGGCCGTCACGCTGACTACAGGCCGTCCGGCCAGCAGGCGTTTGCCTTCACTGCTTTGCAGAAAGGCGGTGATGGGCTGCGCGGGCGAGAGATACCATACCGGCCAGGCGAGGATCACCAGATCGAACGCGGCATCAGGCGATACCGCGAGCGGCGCGTTGGGACGTGGATCGAGGCGCACCGACTCCGGGAAGACGTCGAGAAAGGCGAGAAACGGCCAGGGAAACGGAAAAGGCGGGTCGGGACGCAATACTTCATGATGGACGTTCACGCCGTTCGCCGCCAACGGACACGCTATGGCGGCGGCGACATCGGAAAGCTGCCCGCTTTGTGAATAGGACACAACAAGAACAGTTTTCATATTCAATCAATTGGCGCGCATTTATTGTTTTGTTCCCGCGCAAAGCATGGTTTGATGATATTTACATGCAGACCCTGGCAGCAGCAACGACTTCATGAAGAGAAGAATTCTACCATGATGCTATGTGGCCTGAGCAGGCGGGATTCGGGAATTTTTGGCCAAGGCAAGGGCAAGTGCCCGCGCGATTGTCACTTGTATGCTTGGCGCCCTTCGCGGGGCGGCATGATCCACTCATCACTATAAAGAAATCCAAAGAAGTGCCAGAATCTTTAGTAATTTCAAGGGTAGTTGAACTTTCGTAAGATACACAGCCGGAAAACCGGCAATATCAACACTTTTACAGGCAGAGCGGGTAAACGGAATAATAGTGAACGGAATAGTACAAAAACCGTGAGCGGGACAATGTAGAGAAAACCGAGTTCCGTTTTTCATTCCCTGATTACGGTGCCGGAGGCGAATACCCCGGCTTTTTTCATGCCCTGCGCCAGAAGAGGGGCCGACTATGGTGGTATTCCGCATTGAGAAAACGCAGAACTACACGGTGATGAGCAAGTATAGCAACTTGAAAGAAGTTATATAACATATCCGCAGTGGCCGAACCAATTAGAAATAAAGCTTGGCGGCACAGAACGCAAAGCGAAACTCACAGCCTGCTCTAATTTCTCATGCG
>JAITGN010000130.1 GCA_031280565.1 Accumulibacter sp.
TGTCGCTCTAACATCATTGGCAAGGGGTTTGCATCCCCTTGCCAATGGCTACGGTCGAAACCCCGGCCTTCAGGCCGGGGTTCCCGACCTCCGCACCGCCCTGAAGGGCGTGCTTTCAAACCGGAGTTAGTTTTACGATGAATCAAACCGGCCGCCGGGCCTTGCGGCAGTGTGGCATTTCTATTTGTTTTTTTTCATATGACAGCCTCCACAAGCCCCTGTAAACGGCCAACCTTTATGAAATTCAACGAGAGAACACAAAATACTCCTGAAAAAAGATACGTTCTCTAGCGAATTTGATGAAATTCAGGCAAGAAATCAAACAAAGATTTTGTGAAATAAATGCGTTCTCAAGCAAAGACAGAAAGATACGTTGAAGAAATGGCTTGAAAACGCGTATAAAAAATCGCGATGATTGGCTGAATTCCGGAGCGTGAACCGGTTGGAGTCATTCTGAATAAACAGCCCGAAGCGCCGCCGTCTGAGTTACGTTAAAATTAGAATTTTTCTGGACATACGCCATGTTTTTCATCGCGCCCAGCCTGCTTTCCGCCGATTTCACACGCCTTGGGCAAGAGGTTGCCGATGTTGTCGCCTCCGGCGCGGACTGGATTCATTTCGACGTGATGGACGGGCATTATGTTCCAAACCTGACCATCGGGCCGATGGTCTGCAAGGCGATCCGGCCATTGACCACAGCGCCGATAGACGTGCATTTGATGACCGCGCCGGTGGATAATCTCATCGTGGAATTCGCGAAAGCCGGCGCCGACATTATCACGTTTCACCCCGAAGCATCGCCGCACATCGACCGCAGTCTTGCGCTCATCCGCGACCAGGGATGCCGCGCCGGACTCGTTTTCAATCCCGCGACACCGCTGGATGTTCTGGATTACGAAATGGAGCGGCTCGACCTCGTTTTGCTGATGAGCGTCAATCCCGGTTTCGGCGGCCAGACGTTCATTCCGTCCGCCTTGCGTAAACTGGCGGCCGCGCGCGCGAAAATCGACGCTTTTACGCGCGGGACGGGACGTGAAATCCGCCTGGAAATCGACGGTGGGGTAAAAGTCGACAACATTGCGGAAATCGCGCGGGCGGGGGCGGATACCTTTGTCGCCGGTTCGGCGGTTTTTGGCGCGGGGAGGGAAAGCGACCCGCGTCGTTACGATTCAGTCATCGCCGCACTTCGCGCCGGGTTGGAAAAAGCCGGCGGCGATTTGATGAAAACAACGCCGGCGAGCGCCGGCGCATGGAGAAATAAATGACGATTACGCCACAAGAAGCGCTGGTGCGGGTTATCGAGCACCGTGAAATTTTTCATGACGAAATGCTTGACCTTATGCGGCAAATCATGCGCGCCGAAATCTCGCCGCTGATGGTCGCGGCGATCATCAGCGGCCTCCGGGTCAAAAAGGAAACGATTGGCGAAATCACGGCGGCCGCGCGCGTCATGCGCGAAATGTCGGCGCACGTCGAAATCGCCGACAAGCGAAATTTCATCGACATCGTCGGCACGGGCGGCGATGGCGCGTACAGCTTCAATATTTCAACAGCCTCGATCTTCGTTGCCGCCGCCGCCGGCGCGCGCATCGCCAAACACGGCAACCGGAATGTCTCGTCGAATTCCGGCAGCGCCGACGCGCTCGAAGCCCTGGGCGTCAACATCGACCTGAAGCCCGCCCAGGTCGCCGAATGCCTTGACGCGACCGGCATCGGCTTCATGTTTGCTCCCAATCACCACCTCGCGATGAAAAACGTCGCGCCGATTCGCAAGGAAATGGGCGTCCGGACGCTGTTCAACATACTCGGCCCGTTGACCAATCCGGCGGACGCGCCGAACTCGCTGCTGGGGGTTTTTCATCCGGATCTCGTCGGGATTCTCGTGCGCGTCATGGAGCGCCTCGGCGCGGAACATGTCCTCGTCGTGTATGGCAAGGACGGCATGGACGAAGTGTCGCTCGGCGCGGCGACGATGGTCGGCGAATTGAAAAACGGAAAAGTCATCGAATACGACATTCACCCGGAAGACTTTGGCATGCAAATGGCGTCCAACCGCGTCATGCGCGTCGAAAACGTTCAGGAATCGAAAGACCGGATATTGTCCGTGCTGAACAATGTTCCGGGCGCGGCGCTCGATATCGTCGTATTTAACGCGGGCGTGGCGCTTTACACGGCCAACGCGGCCGAAACCATCGGCGAAGGCATTCTGGGCGCGCGCGAAGCGATCGTCAGCGGCGCGGCGCGGGCGAAACTCGATGAATTTGCGCGTTATACGCAGCGCTTCGCGACGGCATGACGCTGCCTGACATTCTGACCCGCATTCTGGCGGTCAAGCGCGAAGAAGTTGCGGCGGCCAAGGCGCGAAAAACGCTGGAAGACCTTCGAGCGGAAGCGTCGAATCAAGCGCCGCCGCGTGATTTTATCGGCGCGATTCGCCGGAAAATCGCGGCCGGCCAGCCAGCGATAATCGCCGAACTCAAAAAAGCCAGCCCATCAAAAGGTGTGTTGCGCACCGATTTCCGGCCGGAAGAAATCGCGGCGGACTACGAGGCGCATGGCGCGGCATGCCTTTCCGTCCTGACCGACCGCATGTTTTTTCAGGGCGGCCCCGATATTTTGCGCGTCGCGCGCGAGGCCTGCGCATTACCCGTCTTGCGCAAGGACTTCATCGTCGACATCTACCAGATCGCCGAAGCGCGCGCGATGGGCGCGGACGCCGTCCTGCTGATTGCCGCCGCGCTTGACGCTGAAACCTTGTGTGAATTCGAAGTGGCGGCGCGTGAACTTGGTTTAACCGTCCTTGTCGAAACACGCGGCATGGAGGAGCTGAAAGCCGCCCTGTGTCTCGAAACGCCATTGATCGGGATCAACAACCGCGATTTGCGTACCTTCCGCGTCGACACGCAAACGACGCTCGACCTGCTTCCCGCCATTCCCCCGGGCCGTTTGGCCGTCACCGAAAGCGGCATCCTGACGCCGGACGACGCGCGGCGGATGCGCCAGGCGGGCGTCAATGTTTTTCTCGTCGGCGAAGCCTTCATGCGTGCCGAACAACCGGGGAAAGCGCTCGACGCCCTGTTTAAAACAGCTTGAGAACGTCATTTTTAAGGCTCGCCACGAATGGCGATGGGAAAAATTCACCACAAATAGGTACTGTCGATGGCTCGACACGTTCAGCATGGACGCTTTTCTCCCATGCGTTCATCCTGTCCGCTTACTTTCGCCATGCTCAAGTTCGCGCGCATAGAGCGTTTTTCGTTCAAATGACCGCAAAATCCCGCAGGTGAGCAAGGAATTAGCGACAGCCCGGAAGGCGCTGTCGCTCTAACATCATTGGCAAGGGGTTTGCATTCCCTTGCCAATGGCTACGGTCGAAACCCCGGCCTTCAGGCCGGGGTTCCCAACCTCCGCACCGCCCTGAAGGGCGGGGTTTCAAACCGGAGTTAGTTTTACGATGAAGTGGCGCTGTTTCCTTTCACCGCCGTTCGTGGTGAGGGGTGTTAAAAACCCGTTTACACTGAACCATTAACGGCGCATATTCTCGTTCATACTGATTTTGCCAAAACACATCGACGACATATATTTCCGTTCGTACTGAGCCTGTCGAAGCAGGAACGGACGCTCCGAGGTTTTCCCAACGCCTCTTGAATCAGGGGTGTTCAAGCTAAAGGCATTCCTGGCCTTTCCAATCCTTACCCTTCGACAGGCTCAGGGCGAACGGATTGGAAAGGTGTTCTTCGACAACGCCTGTTTCCGTTCGTGCTGAG
>JAITGN010000070.1 GCA_031280565.1 Accumulibacter sp.
GCGCGAGGTGCAAGGCATGGATTATTTGACGACATCTCGTTGCAGTCAGGAAAACATCGGAAGAAGCATCGAAATCGCCTATGCCGCCCATGCCCCGGAACAAGCGATGCCCGCCAACGATGACTCTCGATTGATGTTCAAGATCCTGTTTTTCTTCTTTCTCGCCGTCTTCCTGTCGGATTTTTTCCTTAAAAGAAAAAGCGAATAAAGCCGCGATTACTCCCGCTCTGGAAGCAGCAGCAGATCCTGCGGCCAGATTCCGCTTCGCGCGGAACGCGCAGCGGAGTGTTTTGCCCTTTCCCGCCAGCAGGGCGGGAATAGAGCACCACGGATCTCGCATTCGCCCCGGCCACGCGCTCGCTCTGAACAAATCCGGCATTTTCCTTTTCGTGGTGAAAAACGCCCGCGTTTTACGTCCTTTTCCGGATGTGGTAGAAAGCTCTTCTCTTATGTCTTGCAGGAATTCTCAGATGTTGCCGATCTCCTATCCCCGTTTGCGCTATCTGTTGGCCGGAACGGGGCTGTTTTTTTCGTTGTTCGCGTTACTGCGCGCCGGTTTTTATTTCTGGGCCTCGGATGTTTCGCTCATCGGGCCGGAAGCCTCCGATGCGGGAACTGTCTTCGAGACGCTGGGCATCGGCTTGCGCTTCGATTTGCGGCTGGCGATTCTATTGATGCTGCCGCCCGCCCTGTTGCTGGTTCTGCCTTTCCGGAACGCGCGGCGCATATTGCGCCGGATCGTGCGCGTCTGGCTGGCCCTTGTCCTGCTGGCGGCGGGCCTGGTTTACATCGTCGATTTCGGTCATTACGCCTGGCTCGGCCTGCGGCTCAATGCCAGCGCCCTGCGCTTCTTTTCCAACGCACAAATTTCGGCGCAACTCATCTGGGAACACTATCCGGTGGTGCTTGTGACTTGCATCTGGCTGCTGGCGGGAGCAGGAAGCATTTTCCTCTTTTTTCTGCTGGAGCGATGGACATTGGATCGTCCGGCCAGACCGGCTGGAAAATGGCCAACGGCGTTTGCGGTCGCGCTCGTGGCCGTCGGCGGCACCTTCGGTCTCCTGGGGCGCGTCAGCAATATCAACCCCGAAAATCCTGTGCCGTTACGCTGGAGCGACGCCTTTTTTTCTGGCAGCACCAAAATCGGCGCGCTGGGACTGAACCCGGTAATTTTTATCCTGGATACCTGGCGCATATCGCCCGATCGTTACGACCTCGCCTATGTGCGCGAACACGTGAAAAGCATCGCCGCGTATCTCGGCGCGCCTGCGCCCGCCACGCCCGCAACGGCGGATGAACCGCTACGCTTCGAACGTTCTATTCCGCCCCAACCCCACCGCCTGAAGCTAAAGAGGCCACCCAATGTAATTTTTATCATGCTGGAATCCCTGGGTGGAAGCGTGACCGGCATGCACGGCAATCCGCTTGATCCCACGCCCCATCTGGACGCCCTGGCGCGCGAAAGCTGGTTTTTGCGCAATTTCTACGTCCCCGTGTCCGGCACGGCGAAAACCGTCTGGGCCAGTCTGACCGGCATTCCCGATGTGTCGTACACGAAAAGCGCCTCCCGCAACCCGCTTCTCCTGCCACAGCATACGGTATTGAACGCCTTTTCCGGTTACGACAAGCACTATGCCATCGGCGGCAGCGCGGGCTGGGCAAACATCAACGCGCTGATCAAAAGCAGCATCGACGGCGTGCAACTGCATGAAGAAGGTGAATGGAAATCGCCCAACATCGACGTGTGGGGCATTTCCGACCTGTCGTTGTTCCGGGAGACCGACGCCCTGTTGCGCGGCCTGCCCAAAGACCGTCCCTTTTTCGCCATCATCCAGACCGCCGACAATCACCCGCCTTTTACCATCCCCGGCGATAACGACGGTTTTGAGATAAAAACCCTGCCGGAGGACCGATTGCGCCAGGCGGGATTTCGCAGCAACGCGCAATACAACGCGGTACGCCTGCTCGATCACAACGTCGGGCGTTTTATCGAAATGGCGAAGAAAAGCGGGTACTACGACAATACCATTTTCGTTTTTTACGGCGACCATAATGGGCGGGTCGCGCAGTTGCCGTTCAAACCGAAGGCTTACCCGGAACTCAATCTGGAAAGCCTGCACGTTCCCGGCATCATCCACGCGCCACGCCTGATGCCCCCGCGCGTGACCGAAGAAGCCACCAGCCTGATCGACCTGCTCCCCACCGTGGCCGGACTGCTCGGCCTTGAATACCGTAACGCCACGCTGGGGCGCGATATTCAGATACCCGCGCCGGAAGGCGAGCGGGCAGTGCCGCTCGTGTTGCGCGAAGGTTCGTTTCCCTTGATCGCCGTCGTCACGCGATACCATCTACTGCAAATGAACGCCGACGGTTCGCAGCCCGGCCTGTTCGCTGTTGACGCGGATACGGTGGAAGATATTTCCAACCGCCATCCGGAAGAATTCGCCCGCCTTTCCGCGCTTGCGCGGGAACTGTATGAAACGGCGCGGCTGATGCTCTACAGCAACAGGATCGAAAAATGAGGATTGGAAAGAGGGCATCCCTTTCCCGCAGGCGGAAAAGGGCTGGCTGTCCTTGAAAGGAGAAATTTTCAATAAGGGGGCAATGAAATTTAAACCTTGCCGGAATATAATTTCCCGTTTGTTATATCTCGCGGTCTGAAAATTAACTGTGCCGTTTTTCTGTCAATTCCAAAAAGGGGTCTGAAAATGAAAAAAAGTTTGTGTCTGGCGTTGCTGGTATCTGTTGGCGTGACATTGTCCGGTTGCGGCGACAGCTCTCCTCCAGGAGATCAAAAGAATGCAAAGAGCGCCGCGCCAGCCCCCCAAAAAAACGCGGGCGGGGCAGCATGGGACGAAAAAGCGCAGAAATACATCCGCCTCAACAATGACCTCATCCGTTTTTTGGCGAAACGCCAGACGGCGGAAGCGCTAAAAAAGGGAAATTTCAAGGAAATCCGCTCCGATTCCTGGATTTTCGGCGACTCTTTTGTCAAGAATCTCAAAGCCGCCATCGAACTGCCTGGCGCGTTTCCGGTGGAAGTCGACGATTCTGCCAAAAAACTTCTGGCCGCCATCGAGAAATATGTGCCTGCCTGGAATCAGTTGCGGGAATACAATAAATCCAAAAAATATGAAGACGACGGCGGCGCGAAAGGTAAAGAACTCCTCGCTGTCTATATAGAGGGCATTGAGGCGCTGCAACAGGCCGGCCAGGCGCTCGACAAACAGGTCGATCTCATCGCGAAGGAAGCGCACCAGAGGGCGCTGGCGGAATACAAAAAAACAGGACGCCTTCTCGAAATGCACACGCTCGAAGCCATGGGAGCAGCCGAAAAGATTATCGAAATGTTCGACAGTACCGCGGACTTCAAGGATCAGGCCAAGATTGACGCCGCCAACGCGCAGCTCGCTCTCATGGAAACCAGCCTCGAAGCCATGAAAGCGGAACACGCGAAACGCAAGGAGAAGAATCCGAAATCGCTGCCGACGATTGACCGTTACAATTCTATCCATGAAAAACTCGTCGCGTTCGCGGGCGCTTACCGCGAATCCCGCAAACAGCCGAGCCGCTTCAACGACGCCGTAAAGGAATACAACAAGGCGGTCGAGGAAAAGAACAGGATGTAACGGCTTAAGCCCGGAAGGGGGGCAGCCGCGCGGAGGGTTCAGCCCGGCTGCGCCGCTTCCCTTTCCAGGGAAATTCTGATTTATTCCCGCCGCGCCCTTTCCCACAAGTCGAGAGAAAAACCATACCGCCATTATTTTTCTCTCCCGCAAGCGGACGACGGGCCGGGGAGAAGGAAGACGTTTGCGATAAAAGCGGCCACGCCTTGACCGCCCTATATCAAGATGGAATACGTTCTCAAGCGGTTTTATTGAATATAAAAGCATAAAATGCTTCAGGAACGTTATCGATAGATATTTTTCGTGTTCTTTTCCCGTCTTTAAATTCCATAAAATGGTTTAAAAACGTCATCTTGACTTTATGGAGCAATATATTTCGACAAATTTATCCTCATGATTTTCCTGAGAAAGGCCTCTTCCGAGGAACCATTCCGGAATAAATGGCGTTTCATTGTTAACAAGCAGCATGCTTGAGGCGTTTTTCGTCCAAAGCAAAAAATTAACAACCGGCATGGGAGAGAACGAAATACCTTCACCCGTCAGATCATTGGCTCGCTTATGGGGCGGCTCATATTTCACCGCCCGTTTCTCAAGCTCTTCCTGTATTCCTATTCGCGTCTCCTTTCACACCATCCTTGATTGGATACCGAAAAGTGAAAGACTTTGCGTGCCAGCTATCCAACGCCGATAGCACGGTCAGCAATTCTTGCTCCGCATCGTTCAGCACCGCCCTGATGCCGCCTTCGCAAGCCAGCGCGTCGATTTCGCGGAAGGTTTCTTCCGATTGGGTGCGCGCCTCATCCGGCAGGGCTTCCCATGTTCCATAAAGCGGCTCGACATTGCCGGACTGGAAGCCAACGAAATCGAAATCCCCCAGCCAGTCCTTGTCCCTGAAATAGCGTTCCAGCAGTTGAATCGGCGCGTCACGGAAAAACTGACGCATGGCGAATTGTTGGCGGCTCATGCAGCAAATTCTCCCAAAGGCGGCAAACTACGCACAATTCTCATGGTTTCCAGGCTGACGGTAATCACCCGCTGGAAGAGTTCCAGGGGATAGGCCGGGTTGCCCATCGTTTCGTTGGCCCAATCGTTAGCGTCATTGACGATGCCGCTCTCCTTGTGCGTCGTCACCGCCTGCCGCTCCATGACCCATTCCAGCGCGCTCTTGCCATTGACGATGTAATCGTAAGCTTCCAGCGGAATGCCGGTGATAGTGATGAACGGGTTATAGATTACCGTGGCCTTGTCGTATTTTTCACCATTCGTCCCTTTGGCGAACTTCATTTGCGTCACCCGGTAATCGGCGACGGTGAATTCCTCATACGGCTTGGCGAGTTCGAATTCAACCGGGTAAGGTTTCACGGATTCATAGCCCACATGCAAGTCACCCAGCGCCCGCCCTGCCTTGGAAAACGCCCAGAAATCCGCCGCCAGCCTCACCGCCGGAATGCGCGGCAATTCCTTGCTCAGGTTGTCGGCATAGCGCGCCCGGTAGTCCCCGGAATGCAACAGGCCGTAGATGTAATAGAACAGATCTTCCTTGCTGATGGTTTCGCCGGGATAGGCATTCAAGAAGTGCTGCAATCCCGCGTCGGTAATGGCCTCACGGCGCTTTGGCGCGCCAGATGCCTGCGGGAACGCGGCATCGGCGAAAAAATCGCCCTGATTCCTGGCGCTCATTGCTGCTCCTCCGTTTCGTAGAGGAACATCGGAAAGCACTGTGCGTCCCCGATCAGGTGAAGATCGGGCAGCGTATCTGTCATCAGCACCGAGAAGCCCTTGGTCGGACTCAGCGACAGGCAGATCGTCCGATTGGTATAATTGTGCTGTGCTGTGCTGTGCTGTGCTGTGCTGTGCTGTGCTGTGCTGTGCTGTGCTGTGCTGTGCTGTGCTGTGCTGTGCTGTGCTGTGCTGTGCTGTGCTGTGCTGTGCTGTGCT
>JAITGN010000107.1 GCA_031280565.1 Accumulibacter sp.
GTTTCCGAAAAGCCAAAGAAATTAAAAATGCCTTAAGGACGTTATTTTAATTAGTATCCTTCGACAAGCTCAGGATGAACGGGATTGGAAAAACCCGTCCGCGCCGAGCCTGCCGAACCATCGACAACGTATATCCCCGTTCGTGCTGGTTTTATCCGACACCCTCTATCCCCGTTCGTACTGAGCCTGTCGAAGCCTGTGGTGAGCTTGTCGAACCATATGAACGGACGTTCCGAGGTCTTCCCAAAACCCCTTTAATCAGGGTTGTTCAAGCTAAAGACATTCCTGGCCTTTCCAATCCTTACCCTTCGACAAGCTCAGGACGGCGCAAAGAGGCAGGGTATGGGAACTATCAAGCCTTATCGTTGCCGGGGTGACGCGAACAGGATAAATGCGCTATCTCTGCCCAGCTTCCGTTTATCAAGGCTTCTTTCTTTTGACGCCTCCAGCCTTTTATTTTGCGTTCCGCGGCCAGCGCTTCCTCGCGGCTTGTGCATTCCTGAGAAAACAGCAATTCGACAGGACGGAGCTTGAACGTGTAGCAACCGGTGATTTCACCCGAAACATGCTGTGCCATACGATGCTCCAGATCATCCGAGTGCCCCGTGTAGTAACTGCCGTCGGAACAACGCAGGATGTAGATCCAGAATCCTTTCATCAGAAGCGCAACCCTATTAAAAATAGCGTGGAGGTGAAAAATTATATCTTGCCATTTTCGCCGGATTTGTTTTTCTTCCTGAGGCTTGCGGTGAGGGTATTAAAAACCCTGTCCGCGTTGAGTCTGCCAAATCACCGACACCCTTTATCTCCGTTCGTGCTGAGCCTGTCGAAATATGAACGGACGCTCCAGATCATGAATGATTTTTCCAACCCTGATTCTTTCTTCGAATCGTTTTTCAATCCTTACCCTTCGACAAGCTTCCTTCGACAGGCTCAGGACGGGGCAGGGCGAACGGATTGAAAAACGAGCCTCCGGCAAACTGGACGGGTGGATGGACTAGAAAGGCATTCTCCGGACAAGCATCTTTTGGATTTAACAATAGCTTAAGAACGTTATTTTAATTAGTATCCTTCGATAAACTCAGGGCGAACGGATTGAAAAACAGGCTTTCTCCAGGCTCAGGATAGGCAGGACGAGAACGGACTGGAAAGGCATTCTCCGACAGGCTCAGGACAGGACGGAACAGGGAGAAGGGATTGAAAAACAGGCTTTCTCCAGGCTCAGAACAGCCAGGGCGAACAGTCTGGAAAGACGGGGGTTGCCTTCTTCCGGCGGGACGGCTACCACATGTCACCATTTGGAATCGAAGACGCTCCAGGACGACGCGAAGCGCGAGAATCGAATAAAACTCCCCGAAAACGCTCTAAAATCAGGGATACGTCAATCGACGGACTCGCGCGTATTCGCCGGCCTGTCAATGACGTGTGATTTTTTTTTTTGGAAACAGTCCAGGAGCCATGATATGAGAATTTTGCATACGATGATTCGCGTTGGAAATCTCGATGCGTCGCTGTCTTTTTATACCGATGTGCTTGGAATGCGCCTTCTGCGCCGCGCCGATTATCCTGATGGACGCTTTACGCTGGCTTTTATCGGTTATTCGGAAGAAAGTGAAAATGCCGTCATTGAGCTGACGCATAATTGGGATACCGATTCCTATGAGCCGGGAAACGCGTACGGACATGTCGCGATTGAGGTCGACGATGCCTATGCCGCCTGTGATCTTGTCAGGGCGCGCGGCGGAAAAGTGACGCGCGGCGCGGGGCCGATGAAGCACGGAACGACGGTCATCGCCTTCATCGAGGATCCGGACGGCTATAAAATCGAACTCGTTCAAAAAAATACATGAGGCGTTCGAAAACCGGCATGGACTGGAAAATAATCGTGAGCGTTCTATAATGCGCAGAGCGTCAACCAGTTGTTCTTTTTCCGCCATTTCCCACGCGAGGAGAGAGAAATGCGTTTATTGAGAAAAATCGTTTCGGTGTGCGCGCTTGCCGTAGTATCCGGAGTTTTGCCTTCCGGCGTTTGCGCGCAGGAGCAAAAACTGTTCGTTTATACCTCGATGAAGGAGTCGATGCTGAATGACATCAGGATTTCCTTCTCGAAGAAACATCCCGGGATAAAGCTCGATTATCAATCCGCGGGCGCGGGCAAGCTGATGGCGAAAATCGCCGCCGAGCGCGAATCGGGGAAAATTCTGGCCGATGTCCTCTGGACAAGTGAGGTTCCGGATTTTTATCATCTGAAAGAACAAGGGCTGTTATTGCCTTATATTTCCGCCGAAGTCGCCGCGATTCGCAATCCTCTGCCGGATTACGACGGTTCGTTTACCGCTGTCCGCCTCGGTACGCTGGGTATTGCTTATAACACCCGTTTTATCAAGGAGGCTCCGCGAACCTGGGACGATCTGAAAAAGCCCGCGTTCAAGGGCGCGTTCGGCATTGCCAATCCGGCGCTTTCGGGTACCGCCTATATGAGCGTCGCCGCGCTGTCGAAGACTTTTGGCTGGGGTTTCTTTGAAAACCTGCGGGCCAATGGCGCCAAAATGGGCAAGGGTTCCGGGCAGGTGATCGACGATACGGCTTCGGGCGATCTCGTCGCCAGTCTGGCCGTCGATTACATCACGCTCGACAAGATCAAAAAAGGGGCGACCCTGGCGCTCGTCTATCCGCCCGAAATGCTTGTTATCCCCAGCCCGATCGCCATTTTCAAAAATAGCCCGAATGTCGAGGCGGCGAAAAAATTCATCGATTTCATGCTTTCGAAGGAAGGCCAGACCATTGTCGCCGCGCAAGGCACGCTTCCGGTGAGGCCGGACGTGAAGCTGCTTGAAATTTACAACCTTCCCTCGGTCGAGGACGCCGTAAAACGCGCCATGCAGATCGATTACAAGCAGTTCATGAAGGAAAAAGAAGGAAACGTCAAGAAGTTCACTGAAATCATGCAAAAGTAATCCAACCGGCGCACAGGCCATGGCGGATATCCATATTGCGGGAGTAACGAAGCGGTACGGGGAAAAGAACGTTCTTGACACGTTTTCGCTTGAAATCCGCGATGGCGAATGTTTTACCCTGCTTGGGCCGTCGGGATGCGGCAAAACGGTTCTGCTGCGCCTGATCGCCGGTTTCGAGCCGCCTGACGGCGGAGTGATCCGGATCGATGGTGAAACGGTCGCCGATCCGGCTTCCGGGCTGCATCTGCCGCCAGACCAGCGGGGTCTTGGAATGGTCTTTCAGGATTACGCGGTCTGGCCCCATCGGGATGTCTATGAGAATGTCGCGTATCCGCTCAAACTGGCAAGAACGGAACCGTCCGTTCTGCGCGAAAGAACGATGCGCGCGATTCACCTGGTTGGTCTGGAGGGTCTTGAGAAGCGCCTGCCCTCGCAGCTTTCGGGCGGGCAGCAGCAGCGGGTGGCGCTGGCGCGCGCCCTGGTTCCGGAACCCCGTCTCCTCTTGCTCGACGAGCCGCTGAATAATCTGGACGCCAACCTGCGCGAGGAAATGCGTTTCGAGATCAAGTCGTTGCAGAAGAAGCTCGGGGTGACGATTCTCTATATCACGCATGATCAGGAAATCGCGCTGGGAATTTCAGACAGGATCGCCGTCATGGACGAACACGGGCGTTTGCGGCAGACCGGCGCGCCGGAAGAGGTCTATGAGCGCCCCGCGGACGATTTTATTTTCCGCTTTCTCGGCGTGGCCAATCTATTGCCAGTCCGGCGCGAGGGAGAGGCGCTGTATGTCCAGGGGATTTCCGCGCCCTGGCGCGGCCCTGTTCCCGACAAGGCGGGCGACATTCTGACCGCCGGGTTCCGCCCGAGCGACGTATTGCTTGAACATGACAATGGCGATGATTCGGCCGGTTTGCCCGGCGTTGTCTGCCGGGCGAGTTTCCTTGGCGCGCAGATGGATTACCTGATCGATATCGCCGGAACGCTCATCCGCGCGGCATTGCCGGCCCACGAATGCCTCAACCGCAATCTCCTGTTCGTCGAAGGCGACGCGTGCCGCGTTATGCTGGCGACCGCGCAATGGTTCGAGGGCGAGATCGCAAACAGGGGAGTTCTCTGATCATGGGAAATACCTCGCGATTCGGAACGGCGCAGTTTCTGTTCGCGCTTTCGGTCGGGATTCTTGTCGCCGTCGTCGCCGTCCCGATGCTGTTGATTTTCTTCAATGCCTTCTGGGTCAATGGGCATTTCAATATCGCCGATGTCATTCGGGTGCTCCGGCAGGGCGAAACGTACAAGGCGCTGTTGAATTCGCTCTTTCTTTCTTCGGGCGTCACGGTAACGGGAACGCTCGTCGGCACGTTCTTCGCGTGGCTTGTCACGCGCACCGATTTGCCTTTCAAAAGAACGATGAAGCTCCTTTTCCTTGTTCCGTTCATGCTTCCCGCGTTCATCGGGGCGCTGGCGTGGAAAATGCTGCTTTCGCCGCGCGCGGGCTATATCAACCGCCTGTTCATGGATATTTTCGGTTTCGACGGCCCGATTTTCGACATCTACTCCTATGCTGGAATCATCCTTGTCGAGACGATGTATCTTTTCCCTTTCGTCTTTATTCAGGTCAGCGGAGCGCTTGAGCGCATGGATCCTACGCTGGAGGAATCCGCCCGGATTTCCGGCGCCGATCTTTTCACCATCACCCGGAAAATCACGATACCGCTCGTTTTGCCGTCGATCCTTTCCGGCGCATTGTTGATCATGCTCTATTCGATGGCGCATTTCGGGACGGTGGCCGTCCTTGGCGCCGAAACGGGCATCTACAACATTCCGACGCTGATTTACGAAAAAATCCACCAGAGCGCCGGGAGTTTCGATTCGATCCGGACGGCGACCGTGCTGGCGACCGTGCTGGTCATCGCGGCCGCCTTTATCCTCTGGCTTCAGAACCGCGTTCTGAGTCAAGGCCGTTACCAGATTATCGCCGGGAAGAGTTTCCGGCCTTCGGAACTCAAATTGCGCGGCTGGCGCGTTCCGATGTTCGTTTTCTGCATGTTTTATATCGCGTTGACCATTGTGCTGCCGACCGCAACCATTTTTATGGTCGGCGGGCTGAAAACCTACGGCCTGCCTTTCGTTTCCGAAAACATGACGTGGAATAACTACAAATACATCCTGTTCGAATGGGATCTGACACGCGACGCCATATGGAACAGCGTTTCTCTTGGGCTGATAGCCGCGTTGGTCACCATGTTCGCCGGCGTGATCATCTCTTACGTCATCGTGAAAATGAAAGTGCGTGGAAAAGGATTTCTCGAATTTCTTGGCATGCTGCCCTTCTCCGTGCCCGGTTCGGTAATCGCGCTGGGGGTCATTCTTGCCTGGAGCGGGAAATTCGGCATCAACCTCTACAATACAGTCTGGATTATCCTCGTGGCTTATGTGGCGCGTTATATGGCCTTTTCGCTGAAAGCCAATTCAGCCGCGCTCGAACAGGTGCACGATTCCCTCGTCGAAGCGGCGCGCGCTTCCGGCGCGACCATGTGGCAGGCGTTGAAAGATATTGTCATCCCTCTTGTCCGTCCGGGAATGATGGCGGCTTTCTTTCTGATCTTTCTTCCCGCTCTTCGGGAACTGACTGTCTCGGTATTGCTCTATGGCCCGACGACCCGGACGATAGGCGTTGCCATCTACACGCTCAACGAAGACGGCGAAACGGTTTATTCGGCTGCCTTGGCCGGAATCGCCCTTGTCATTATCGTAACGGGTGAAATACTCATCAAGCGGCTTGTCGCCGGAAAGAACAACGGCTAGGAACAGGAATGGCCTACATCGAATTGCGCCAGGTGACCAAATATTTCGGCGATGTTACCGCCGTCGATCATCTCAATCTCACCATGGAACACGGCGAATGCCTCGCCATGCTCGGTCCGTCCGGCTGCGGGAAGACGACGACGCTGCGCATGGTCGCGGGATTCGAGGATATTGATGATGGAGAGATTTTCGTCGGAGAGCGTTGTCTGTCGTCGAAGCGGAAGAATTTTTACGTTCCGCCGGAAGAGCGCAATTTCGGGATGGTTTTCCAGGCGTTTGCCGTTTGGCCGCATCTTTCGGTTTATGAAAATGTCGCCTTCCCCTTGCGTATCCGCAAGCTGCCGCGCGAAGAAGTCGAAAAACGCACGAAAGAGGCGCTCAAAAACACGAATTTGCTTGATGTGGCCTCAAACCGTCCCGACGACCTGTCGGGCGGGGGAAAGCAGCGCGTGGCCCTCGCGCGCGCCCTGGCGATACGTCCGGACGTCATGCTGCTTGATGAGCCGCTGTCGAGTCTTGATCCGCATTTCCGCGAGGAAATGCGTTTCGAGATAAAAGACCTTCAGCGCCGCCTCGGGTTTTCGATCCTTTATGTCACCCATGACCAGTCCGAGGCGATGGCGCTGTCTGACCGGATTCTTGTGATGCGCGCGGGCGTTATGCAACAGACTGGCACGCCGCTTGAGGTTTATGGCGAACCGAACAGCCGTTTTGTATTTGAATTCGTCGGTCTTTCTTCGTTTATCGAAGTCGCCTTCGCCGAGGGCGGAATGCGGATAGGCGACGGGGTTTATCCCTGGCCAGGCGGGGTACTTCCCGCGTCGGCAATTCGGGCGGCGGGCCGCGGTTTGCTCGCTGTGCGTCCGTTCGAGATCGAATTTCGGAACGTCGACGGAAACAAAGGCGTTCCCGGCATCGTAACACGCAAGGTTTTTCTGGGCGAGACGATTGATTACCGCTTGCAGGTCGGCGACAAGGCCGAAATACGCGTACAGAAAACCCGGCGCAATCCTGGCCCTGCCGTCGGCGACAACATTAAGCTGGAATTTCCAAGACCACACTGGTACCGCGTTGACGGCTGATCTTCGAAGCGCTTGGCGGGTTCCGTGAAAATTTCCTGGCGACGAACCAGCGGCAGGTATTCATCGTAAAACTAACTCCGGTTTGCCCCCCCCCTTCAGGGTGGTGCGGAGGTTGGAACCCCGGCCGGTCGAGAACAGGGTTTCGAGCTGGAATGAGCGTTCGATAAGGATCAAAATTTCTTATGACACAGCCTGAACACATTGAAAACAGGGACGAATAGAACAAAATTTGTTTAAAAATCGAAAATTCATGAAAAATGAAGTACGTTTTCAAGCAATTTTATACGAATTACGTTGACGTATTGTTGATAAAAATGAAGCAAGATATACGATATCAAGCCATTTTCGTTATAATTCGATGCAACAGGGCTTGAAAACGTATCTTGTGCGGAGCGCGGCCGCCCGGGTCGAAAGGGGAGAAAAAAGCCCGTTTGCGCGAAGCGTATCGAACCCTATGAACGGTGTTTTCAATCACCTGAACAGTCTTTCGAATCGGGGCCTATAGGGGCCTATAGGGGCCTATTGAGGGCTATTCAATAACGAAATCGAATTCCGCCGCCAAATGCTCCTCAATGATGACCTGAAGACGGCGGCGTCCGGCGGGTTCGTCCGCTTTCACGGTCCATTCTCCGATGATATGGTTGTCGATCGGAACGAGTTGCCGATAGGCGGCTTGAACGCGCTGTTCCAGCGGGATGTCCAGAATAACTTTCATCCCGTCTTCATTTTTTGCCGGGGGCGTCGCCAAAGGGGGAAGGAGGTATTCTTCCCTGACGCTGAGACTGCGTTTTTTTGTGCGGACTTCGATCAGCCAGCCGTAACGTTGGCCTTCTTTGCGCGGCACGACCGATGTTTCCATGAACAAGGGTTTTTTCGGGTCGCCGACATCGAAAAGTCCGAATCCGGCGCGGACGATTTCAGGCGGCGTTTTTTCACCCGGAGCGGGGGCGCCGGCGCGCGACAGAACGGAAAACAAAAACAGGAAAAACAGCGCGAACAGGTTTTTTGTTGTGGTTTTCATCGGAAACTCACTCTGGTCTTGCCTTTGGGGGATAATTCCGTCTGGAAGAAGCATGACTTCTTCCGAACGCCATTGCTGCCCGGTTACGGATGTGGATTGAAACATGCGCGATTTCCTTGAGAGGACAGTTTCAGGTATTGTCGCCGATAGGGGCGGCATTGTGTAATCCGCTATCCGGCGTGAGCCTGTGTGATGCCCGATTATGGCAGAGAAGAGAGTAGCCTGGCCGGGTGCGTTTTGCGCCGCGCCGCGGTAACGGCCACCATTTGGAGTTCCCGGTGTTTGCGTCTGGGCGTGCGGGCCGGAATTTTTTTTCCAGGCTCATCGTGGACGATTCGGTGCGATAATCTATGGAAAGCGTCTCAGATTTTTGCCGAAAGACAGTCATGGACATTCATTTATCCGATGAAACGACGGATGGGGAAGCCATCGAGGAGTTTGTTGAATCCCTGAACGACTCGGCGTCGAAAATCGAAAACGCGCTCAATCGCCTGAAAAACGATCCGGGGCACAGGGATACGATAGAGGCGCTCTATGCTTCGATACACGCGATCAGGGAAGACGCCGCCTATTACCGGATTGATCTGGCGCTGAAACTTCTTTTGCCGGTTGATATTCTGCTGGAGCGGGCGCGCAATGACGAGATTTCGTTTGACAATGTCTTGCCCGAGGCGCTTCTTCTTGTTTTCGACCAGATCAATCTGGTGGCGGAGGGGTTTTTTTCCGGCGAAATGACGGCCAATCTGGGTGGATTGACCGGCGGGCTTCAGCGGCTTGCTTCTTCCACGCCGCCGGACATCGACCGGTGCGCGCGCGAGCTGATCGGGCTGCTTTCCGGCGGGAGTCCCGAATTCCCTGAATCCGCGGATGCGGGGGGCGCGAGAATTCCTGCCGGGCGTTCGCTTCGGGAAAAGGTCGACGATCTGCGTTTCTTTCATTCGCTGGCGAACCAGCTTGAAAGCCGCTCGGAGCGTTTCAAGGGCAGAACCCTGCGCCTGCTCCGTCTTGCGCTGAAAACGAACGAAATCAATGACAACGCGATTGATCCGGTGCAGCTCGAAGCCGCCATTTACATGCACGATGTCGGAATGATGTTCCTGCCCGAAAAAATATGGCTGAAGCCGGAATTCATGACGCCCGAAGAAAGGGAATTGCTGCGCACGCATCCGGGCTATTCGGAAGGAATTCTGAAGCGGATCGACGGATGGAGCGAGGCTGCCCGAATGATCGCCCAGCATCATGAGATGCCCGACGGGCAGGGGTATCCGAACAGGCTTCGCGCCGCTGAAATCTGCGATGGCGCGAAGGTTCTGGCCATTGTCGACGCATTTGAATCAATCATGCTGAAACACAGCGAGCGCGGAAAAACCCGTTCCATCATGCGCGCCATTGCGGAGATCAACGCGTGCAACAATCAGTTTGCTCCCGAATGGATCGAGGCGTTCAACCGGGTTATCCGGCAAACGGTCGAAGCCTGACAGACGGATGGCGAATTTTGACGTTTCGCGCCGTTTCGGCGGTGTCGGCCGCGTATATGGGAAAAACGCGCTTGCCCGTTTTCAGGCGGCGCGCGTGTGCGTCGTCGGAATCGGCGGCGTGGGTTCCTGGGCGGCTGAGGCCCTGGCGCGCTCGGCTGTCGGGAAAATCGTGCTGATTGATCTGGATATGATTGCCGAGTCCAACGTCAATCGCCAGATTCACGCGCTGGACGACGCCTTCGGCCAGGCAAAAGTGGCGCTGATGGCCGGGCGGCTCCAGGCGATACATCCAGGATGCGAAATTGAGGCCATTGAGGATTTCGCTGCGCCCGATAACCTGGATTCCCTGTTCGGCGGGAATTTCGATTGCATTATCGACGCGATCGATAATGCCCGGACGAAGGCAGCCATAATCGCCTGGTGCAAGGAGCGCGCCATTCCCGTTGTTACGGCAGGCGGCGCGGGCGGCCGCATCGATCCTGCGCGTGTCGGCATTGACGACCTTTCCAGGGTGTTTCAGGATCCGTTGTTGTCGAGCGTGCGAACGCGCTTGCGGCGGGAACGCGGTTTCCCGCGTGGAACGAAAAAGTTCGGTGTTCCAGCCGTTTTTTCGAGCGAACCTGTCTGGCGTCCTCGCGGAGAAGAGGAAGACGCCCCTTGTCCGGCCAAACCGGCCTCCGGACTCAACTGCGCTGGATACGGTTCTTCGGTTTGTGTTACGGCGGTTTTCGGTTTTTTCGCGGCCAGCGAAGCATTGCGTTGTGTGGCACTGAAAAAGTCCGGAGGCGTTCCGGGTTCGATGAAAATGGAGAGGTAGCCAACATGCGCCGTTTTCTGTTTTTCTTTCTTTTTCTGGTTCGTTGCGTTTGGGCGGCGGACGAGACGCCCGCCGTGCCGCAGCCGAAGACAATTGAGGAAGCTGATGCCCAGCGCGAACGCGCATCGGAAATGCGCAGTGAGGCGAAAAAACGGTATGAGCGGGAAAGCAAGGCGTGTTACGGGAATTTTCTCGTCAACGCTTGCCTTGAAAAGGCGAAGGAGCGCCAAACGCAGACCATGATTGAAGCGCGTCATCTCGATGCTCCAGCGCGGCGCTTCCAGCAGGAAACCCGGCGCGCCGAGGCCGACGCGGAAGATAAACGGAAGGAAGCCGAACGGACTGCGCGCGAAGCCGGGCAGAAGCAGCGAACAGCGGACTTTCACGCGAAGGAAGACATGAAGACGGCGGAACGCGAACAGAAAATGACCGGACGGCAACGGAAAATCGCCGAAACCCGCCGGAAAAACGCCCGGAAGGAGGTCAAACGTCAGGAGCGGGAAAAAAGCAGGGCGGAGCGGGACGCCAAACGCGTGGCGAAAAAGACGCGTGAGGAAGCGGAGCGCGACGCGCGAATAGAGGCGCGCATGCCCAAACCGTGACTAACCGTGACTCCGGGAAACGGAAAGTTCCGCGATTCATCGTAAAACCAACTCCGGTTTGAAACCCCGCCCTTCAGGGCGGTGCGGAGGTTGGAACCCCGGCCTGAAGGCCGGGGTTTCGACCGTGGCCATTGGCAAGGGGATGCAAACCCC
>JAITGN010000005.1 GCA_031280565.1 Accumulibacter sp.
TTTTTTCATCGTAAAACTAACTCCGGTTTGAAACCCCGCCCTTCAGGGCGGTGCGGAGGTTGGAACCCCGGCCTGAAGGCCGGGGTTTCGACCGTAGCCATTGGCAAGGGGATGCAAACCTCTTGCCAATGATGTTAGAGCGACAGCGCCTTCAGGGCTGTCGCTAATTTCTTGCTCGTATATAATGGTTTCATTTAATGCTGGTTTATGTCCGGCAACCATTTCGATAGCGACTCACTAACAGGAAAAATATTATGGACGACAACAAGGCGAAAGCTCTGGCGGCGGCGCTAGCCCAGATCGAGAAACAGTTTGGCCGCGGATCGATCATGCGAATGGGCGAAGGCCGCGTCGAGAAAGATTTGCTCGTCGTTTCAACCGGCTCGCTGGGCCTTGATATCGCGCTGGGCGTTGGCGGCTTGCCACGCGGGCGCGTCGTTGAAATCTACGGCCCGGAGTCGTCCGGAAAAACAACGCTCACTCTGCAGGTCATCGCGGAAATGCAAAAACTCGGAGGAACCGCGGCGTTTATCGACGCGGAACATGCGCTTGATCCGGCTTACGCCCAAAAGCTCGGTGTCAATCTCGACGATCTTCTGATTTCTCAGCCGGACACCGGGGAACAGGCGCTTGAAATCGCCGATATGCTTGTGCGTTCCGGCAGCGTCGATGTCGTGGTTATTGACTCCGTCGCCGCGCTTGTCCCAAAAGCCGAAATCGAGGGTGAAATGGGGGATTCGCTGCCCGGCCTGCACGCCCGCCTCATGAGCCAGGCTTTGCGCAAGTTGACGGGAAACATCAACCGCACGAATACGCTTGTCATTTTTATAAACCAGATGCGGATGAAAATCGGCGTCATGTTCGGCAACCCTGAAACGACGACTGGCGGCAATGCGTTGAAATTTTACGCATCGGTGCGCCTCGATATCCGCAAAATCGGCAACATCAAAAAAGGCGATGAAATCGTTGGCAACGAAACCCGGGTAAAAGTTGTCAAGAACAAGGTCGCGCCGCCTTTCCGCGAAGCCATTTTCGACATCATGTACGGCGGAGGCACATCGCGCGAGGGCGAAATCATCGAAATCGGCGTTGCCCAGAAACTGCTCGAAAAATCCGGTTCATGGTATGCGTATAACGGTGAAAAAATCGGTCAGGGCAAGGATAACGCGCGCGAATACCTCAAATCCCATCCGGAAATCGCCGTGGAGATTGAAGCAAAAATCCGGACGGCCCTTAACGTGCCTGCTCAAACGCCTGCTTCCAGCTAATGAGCGTTGTGATATCCCTGCGTGAACGCGCATTGCGCTTTTTGTCGCGCAGGGAATATTCGCGGAGCGAATTATCGCGCAAACTGACGCCATATACCGAAACGCCTGAATCTCTGGCCAGCCTGCTTGACGATTTGAGCGAACGTCATTTTCTCTCCGACGCGCGTTACGCAAAGATGCGCGTGAAATCCCGGGCGCAGCGCTATGGCAATCTGCGGCTAAGCCATGAACTGCGTGTTCGTGGAATCGGCGATGAACTCATTTCCGAAAGTCTTGCCGGGACTGACGACGAGACCGCGCGGGCCTGCCGGATTCTCCAGCGTAAATTCGGAGATTTGGCCGCCTCCTGCCCCGAAGAGCGTGCGCGCCGCGCGCGGTTTTTGATGCGCCGGGGGTTCTCCGGCGAGACGATCCGTAAAATGACGCGTTGTGATTTCGAAAGCGATTAAACATGTCCGAAACACGGAATCGCCTTACGACGCTCCATCTAAAAAAGCATTATAAAAAGCGCCAGGTTGTGCATGATGTTTCCATTGGTGTTTCGAGCGGAGAGGTCGTCGGGCTGCTCGGCCCGAACGGCGCAGGGAAAACGACATGTTTCTATATGGTGGTCGGGCTCATTGCTTGCGATGACGGTGATGTTTTCATCGACGAAAAAAAAATCACGCACTTCCCCATTCACAAACGCGCCAAAATGGGGCTTTCCTACCTGCCCCAGGAGGCATCGGTTTTCCGCAAACTGACCGTTACCGAGAACATTCGCGCCGTTCTTGAGCTTTTGCCTTATTCTCCTGAAGAAATCAATCGGCGCACCGAAGAACTCCTTGAAGAACTGCATATCACCCATATCCGCAACAGCATCGCCGCTTCGCTTTCCGGCGGGGAACGGCGCCGCGTCGAAATCGCGCGCGCGCTTTCGACAATGCCTTCGTTCATTTTGCTTGATGAGCCTTTTGCCGGAATTGACCCGATTGCCGTTCTGGATATCCAGAAAATCATCCATTTCCTCAAGGAACGCCGGATTGGCGTATTAATCACGGATCATAATGTCCGCGAAACCCTGGGAATTTGCGATCACGCTTACATCCTCAACGAAGGCCGCGTCCTCGCGGCCGGACGCCCAGATGAAATCATCTATAATGAGACCGTCCGCAAAGTTTATCTGGGCGAAAATTTCCGCCTCTGATTTGGCATCGCCCGCGGATATATCCGTTTGGCGATTGAAATGAAACCGTTTTTACAACTCAGGCTTTCACAGCGTCTCTCGCTGACGCCCCAGCTGCAACAGTCCATCCGGCTTTTGCAGCTTTCTACCATTGAGCTTGAGCAAGAGGTAGAGCGCTATTTGCGGGAAAATCCCCTTCTACAGCGCGAAGATGAAGAAGAGTACGGCGAACCCAAAGCCGCGCTGGATAGCTCTTTTTCAGGAAACGACAATCCGGCCGGACCAGACGAAGGAGCGCCCTTCGGACAAGACCTTGGAGCCGCCGGCGATATGATCTATCCCATCGGTTCATCAGGCCCATCCGATGACGACGATGACGATGGTTTCCAAAACTTGCAGGCGGCGCCGACTTCCTTGCGCGAACACCTTTCCTGTCAGCTTGGCATGATGCCTCTTCCTGATCGCGACCGTGCGCTGATCCAGTATCTGATTGATGCGCTCGACGATAACGGTTATCTGGGGCTATCGCTCGAAGAGCTTGCGGAAACCCTGTCAGCCGAACTCGAGATCGATCCCGACGAGTTACAGATCGCGCTCAAACATTTACAGCATTTCGATCCTTCCGGCGTCGGCGCGCGAACTCCGCAAGAGTGCCTTGTCCTTCAACTCGAAGTCTTGCCGCCCGACCCGGTACGGAGCCTGGCTTTGCGGATCGTTCAGGAACATCTTGATCTGCTGGCCAACAGGGAGTTTACGAAACTCAAAAAGCGTCTCGATTGCGACGAGGCAAGCTTGCGCAAAGCGCAAATCCTGATACAGCGCCTGAATCCCCATCCCGGAGCGATATATACGGCCCAGGACACGCGCTATATCACGCCAGATGTCGTTGTACACAAAGTGCGTGGCCGGTGGATAGCAAACATCAACTCCGAAGCCTGCCCGCGTCTCCGTATTAATGCGCTATATGCGCGGATTCTTTCCAAGCAGCGGGGATCAAGCCTGGCGGGGCACTTACAGGAAGCGCGCTGGCTTGTCAAAAACATCCGGCAGCGTTTCGAGACTATTTTGCGCGTGGCGCAGTCTATCGTAGACAAACAGCGCCAGTTTTTCGATCATGGCGAAATCGCCATGCGGCCCATGGTGATGCGCGAAATCGCCGATCAGCTTGATTTGCACGAATCGACCGTTTCGCGCGTCACAACACAAAAATACATGTCCACGCCGCGCGGCGTGTTTGAAATGAAATATTTCTTCGGCAGCCACGTTTCGACCGAAGCGGGCGGCGCTTGTTCGGCAACTGCCATTCGCGCATTGATAAAACAGATTATCGGGAATGAAGATTCGAAAACCCCTCTTTCCGACAATCAGATTTCCGAAATTCTTGACCGTCAAGGATTTGTCATCGCGCGCCGCACGGTCGCGAAATACCGCGAGTCGCTCAACATCCCCCCGGTCAAACTCCGAAAAAGCATTTGAGGAAAACCGTCAAATTGACCGGAAAAAACACATCGCTGCTGGAATATCAGCCCCGTCTTTCCGAAAGGGACATAATTTGTCACGCAAGCGGAAATGGCGTCCATCATTTTTACAAGGAGTGAAATCATGAACCTACAGATTAGCGGACATCATCTCGATATCACCCCGGCAATCCGCGACTACGTAACCGGGAAACTCGAACGCATCACGCGCCATTCCGATCACCTTATCGATATCAATGTGATTCTGTCAGTCGACAAGCTCAAACAGAAAGCCGAAATCACGGTACATCTTTCCGGAAAGGACATTTATGTCGAATCAATCGACGAAGACCTCTATGCCGCCATCGATATTCTGATCGACAAACTCGACCGCCAGGTACAAAAGTACAAGCAAAAACTGAAAGATCATCATCGTGGGAAAAGGGCCGGACATGAGGCTTGATCCGAAACAGCATAATCGTTCAGGTGGTCGCGCCGTCCTCATCGACGGCCTCTTTCCCGGCAAAAAGTGAGCGTATCCCCCCCTTTGAGCGTCGCGCGGCTTTACGAAAACTGCGCCAGCCAACTCAGACTCATCCAGGCCGTGCCGGCAAGCGTCGACCGCGCCATCGAACCGGAAGAGGATTTTCCTGACGCGGGCACGATCGGAAATCTTAACGTCATACACGGGCAGCGCGTCCAGGTTATCGGCAAGATCGAATGTCAATGGATTGAGAAGGCGGGCGTCGACCGGTGGCGCTGTCTGCTCGAAGAAATCATCGCCCAAACGCCGCCGGCGTTTTTCCTCACCGACGGCCTCGACATTCCGCCTTTTGTTCGTGAATTGTGCGAGTCTTCGGGAACGCCGCTATTTACGACATCGAGACCCTGTTCCGAGGTAATCGAGATTCTGCGTCTTTATCTGGCGCGGTATTTCGCGGATACGACATCGATTCACGGCGTTTTCATGGATGTTTTCGGTATCGGCGTCCTGATAACGGGAGAATCAGGTATCGGAAAGAGCGAACTGGCGCTTGATCTCGTCTCGCGTGGACATGGCCTTGTCGCCGACGATGTTGTCAAATTATCGCGCATTTCCCCATCGATCGTCGAAGGCCGCTCACCGGACATGCTGCGCGATTACCTCGAAGTCCGCGGCCTTGGCCTGCTGAATATCCGGACGATCTACGGTGAAACCGCGGCACGCCGGAAAATGAAACTCAAACTGATCGTACACCTCGTAAACGCGCCATTCGACAGCGATATCTCGCGCTTGCCCCTTGAACCGCAATCGCAGGAAATACTTGGCGTGCCCATCCGGAAACTTCTTCTGCATGTCGCGCCGGGACGCAACCTTGCCGTTCTCATCGAAGCCGCGGTACGTCTTCGCATCCTGCAACTCCGGGGAATCGACAGTACCGGCGAATTCGTTATCCGGCACCAGCAAGCGATGCAGGCAACGCTTGATCCGAATATCTAGGCAAGATCACAAAGTGTTCTGGAATGCGCCGAACGCGCGGTTTTATCCCGCGTCCCGGCGAAAAGGCTGAAAGTCCAATCCGCCCGGCAAACTGTCCTTCGCATTCGCGCGCTCCCCCGGAGCCAGTCCCTTGAAATCGAACAAGGCATTGTCCGCCAGATGGGAAGGGACAATGTTCTGCATGGCCGAAAAAACGGATTCGGTTCTTCCCGGATAACGCGCATCCCACTCCAGCATCATTTCACGGATTTTCTGCCTCTGGAGATTTTTCTGTGAACCGCACAAATTGCATGGAATGACTGGAAATTCCATTTCACGCGCATAACGCGCGATCTCTTTCTCATCGCAATATGCCAAAGGGCGAATGACAACGTGCGCGCCATCATCGGTCAGCAATTTCGGCGGCATCCCTTTCAATTTTCCGCCAAACAGCATATTCAGAAAGAGCGTGTGCACCATATCGTCGCGGTGATGTCCCAAAGCGATCTTGTTCGCGCCGAGCGATTTCGCCGTCCGGTAAATCACGCCACGGCGCAAACGGGAACATAACGAACAGGTGGTTTTTCCTTCCGGAATTTTCTCTTTGACAATCGAATAAGTATCCTGCTCGACGATTCTGAATTCAACGCCCAGTTTCGACAGATATTCGGACAGGACGTTTTCCGGAAACATCGGCTGCTTCTGGTCAAGATTCATGGCAATCAGCCGGAAACTGATTGGCGCGCGTTGCCGCAAGGCCATCAGGATCGACAGCAGGGAATATGAATCTTTCCCGCCGGAAAGACAAACCATGACGGTATCGCCATCCTCAATCATGTTGTAATCGGCAATCGCCCTTCCCACTGCGCGCGTCAAGCGTTTTTCCAGACGCCGGAAAGTTTTCGAATCCTTCACTGAATCTCTCGCGTTTATTTTAAAATCATTCCATGTGAATGCTTCGGCCACCATCCACATTGATGACCTGGCCCGTGATATAGGGCGCGTCATTCAGCAAAAAACGCACAGCGCGCGCGATATCTTCCGGACAACCCGCACGTTTGAGCAATGTGCCGGCGACAATCCGCTTACGCTCCGCCTCATCGAAAAAATCGTCGTTGGGCCAAAGAACCGGCCCTGGTGAAACAGCGTTGACGCGGATTTCCGGCGCCAGATCAAGCGCCAGCGCGCGCGTCAATCCAACAAGTGCCGCCTTTGTGGCGGAATAAAGCGAAAATCCTTTCAAAGGACGCTCGGCATGAATATCTGTAATGTTCACAACTGCACCGCGCCGTGCTTTCAAATGAGGAGCCGCCGCCTGCGTTAAAAACAGCGGCGCTTTCAGGTTGCCGCCGACCAGATTTTCCCAGTCATCCTGCCCGATCACGCCGACCGGCGTCGGAAAAAAGCTGGAAGCGTTATTGACGAGCGCATCCAGGCCTCCAAAACAATCGACCGTCTTCTCCACAAGTATCGACAAGGCCTCGATGTCCTGAAGTTCCGCCTGGAATCCCGCAGCGGAGCCAGGGCGCGCAGCGTTCATTTCGACGATTGCCGCTTCGGCAGCGCTAGCCGAGTTGCGATAATGCACTACGATATTGGCCCCACAGGCGTGGAGCTCGCGGACAATGGCGCGTCCGACGCGCTGTGCCGCGCCCGTGACCAGAACCGTTTTACCAAACACACGCGTCTCCCCGTCTGCCGCTGGAAGGCTTTTTCACTATGGATTCAGGAAAAAATGGGCGCATTGCTGTTTCTGTAAGAGGAAATGATTTCCGGTCGTCCAATTTCATCGTCTGTCACCGGGCGACAGCGCATGGAAGAGGTGGCGCCTCTCCGCTGTGCGATTATCCCCCTGAAGGGGGAGCTTCTCCAAGCAGAGTTGGTTTTTGATGAAAAGTCCGTTCCTGCTGAATCCATCGAACCACCAGGAGCACGTATCTTCGTTCGTAGTGATTTTTCCGGAACACACTGACAGCATCTATTTCCGTCCGTACTGAGCGTATCGAAGTATGAACGGACGCTCCAGATTATAAATAAGTCTTTCCAATTCTGACTCTTTCTTCGAATCGTTTTTCAATCCTTCTCCTTTGACAGCACTTATCTCCGTTCGTGCTGAGCCTGTCGAAGCATGAACGGACGCTCCAGATCATGAATGGTTTTTTCAATCCCGATTCTTTCTTCGAATGGTTTTTCAATCCTCACCCTTCGACAAGCTTCCTTCGACAGGCTCAGGACGGGGCAGGGCGAACGGATTGAAAAAGAGGCATCCTGAAACTCAGAAAGATTAAAAATGGCTTGAAGACGTTGTTTTTATCTTTTTTCAGTTTTTTCCATTCGTGGTAAGCGTGTTAAAACCCGTCCGCACCAAGCCTTTCAAATCACCGGCAATACCTGTCTCCGTTCGTGCTGGTTTTATCGGAACACGTTGACGACGTCTATCTCCGTTCGTGCTGAGCTTGTCGAGGTATGAACGGACGCTCCAGATCATAAATATCCATTCCAACCCTGATTTTTTCTCCAAATAGAGTTTTTCAATCCTTCTCCTTTGACAGCACCTATCTCCGTTCGTACTGAGCCTGTCGAAGAGTAAGGATTGGGAAGATATTCTTCAATACACTCAGTACAGGCGGTGGTTGAAGTGAAGATTTTCCGGGTCGTACGGCCCCAGACACATCCTTTCTGAGAAAAAAGTCGCATTTTGGTGTTGGGAAGAGCAGGGTTTAGAATAGAAAAAATATTCCAAGGATCATTTCTTGAAAATCATGCGATTGTTGTGTCAGGATGCTCAACAAATGGGGAGCGTCATGCGAACTTTATTCGAAAGCGCCAGGAACGCTTTTATCGACACACTGAAAAATACTTTCAACCTGGGAGGACGGACAAATCCAAATGGATTCTGGCTTTCTGTGCTTTTCTATTCCCTGATACAAATGATTGTTTATCGCCCTGTTTTCAGCAATTCGCGCATCGAGAGCAGAGAGCGTATCGGCGATTCCTATCTGAGTCTCCATCGGCAGGTCAGGCACGGTGTACCGCATAATCGCGCCTTTGTCGCCACGCGGCATCTTCGTTCCCTTTGCCGTTGCTGTGGCATAGTCGAAGAAAACATCGTCAGAAAGCAGATAGTACAGAAAGCCCGGATGGTATCCTTCCTTAGCTCTCATCACCAACACATCATTGGAGCAACCGCCGTCACGGTCAGCAAACCAAATCTTCTTGAAGTACGGGCGTATATTGGAAATCAGCACATCGTCCGCTCGGTAAGCTTGTGTCTGGGCAACAGTAGGCAGACCAGCCGAACGTGTGATGCCCTCTTTGTTTTGGAGCATGTTCTCGGTGGAGATGTAGGTATCCAAATTCAAGTCAGCTACGGCAACACGTCCATCGGCAAAAGCGCAAAGGTCAGAGAGTTTAGATGTCATACCCAATCGCCCCCAGCTTTTTCCGAATCTCGTCCTCCAGTTCGTGGGAACGCTTGAACATCTCCGACAGTTTACCCGTGAGCCGCGCCATTTTCTCCTCGAACGGCTCGCCGTCGTCCTCCTGCTCTTCGATACCGACGTAGCGCCCCGGCGTGAGGATGTAGTCCTGCTTTGCTATGTCGGCGGTGGTGATGGCGGCGCAGTAGCCTTTTACATCCGTGAGGTTTCCGTCGTCAAATGCCTCGAAGATTGCGGCAATTCTGGCGATGTCCTCTACGGTCATCTCGCGCAGGCGGCGGCTGACCATCGACCCCATCTTGCGGGCGTCGATGAACAGCGTCTTGCCTTTCTGTTTTTTGTTGCGGTTGATGAACCAGAGCGACACGGGAATCTGTGTGGTGTAGAACAACTGCGTGGGCATGGCGATAATGCCTTCCACAAGGTCGTCTTCTACAATCTTGCGCCGAATCTCGCCTTCGCCGCCGCTCTGGGAGGAGAGCGAGCCATTGGCAAGTACCATGCCGATTTTGCCGTTCGGGGCCAGATGGTGAATCATGTGCTGGAGCCATGCGAAGTTTGCATTGCCGGAGGGCGGCAAGCCATACCGCCAGCGCGGGTCGTCGTTCAGACTACCGTCGTTCCAGTCCGAGAGGTTAAACGGCGGATTGGCGAGGATGAAATCCGCTTTCAGCGTCTTGTGCAGGTCGCTGTGAAAAGTATCGGCGTTATACCCGCCGAGGTCTGCTTCAATGCCGTGAATGGCAAGGTTCATCAGCGCCATTTTGCGAGTGGTCGGGTTGGCATCCTGTCCATAAATGGAGAGGTTGTCGATATTGCCCGCGTGATTGCGCACGAAGTCGGAGGATTGCACGAACATGCCACCGGAACCGCAGCATGGGTCATACACACGGCCTTTGAACGGCTTGAGCACCTCTACAAGCGTCCGTACCACGCAGGACGGCGTGTAGAATTCGCCCGCCCGCTTGCCTTCCTGCTCGGCGAACCTGGAAAGGCAGTATTCATAAGCGCGTCCGAGGATGTCCTTGTCCGTGCTGTGTTCTACCATCCGGATATTGGTAAATAAGTCAACCACATTCCCAAGGCGGCGTTTGTCAAGCTCGCCACGGGCATAGTTTTTCGGCAGGATGTCCTTCAAGCGCTTGTTTTCTTTTTCGATGGCGCGCATGGCATCGTCGATGACCGTGCCGATTTCCTCCGTATGGGCGGCTTCGGCGATGACGCTCCACCGCGCCGAGGGCGGCACAAAAAAGACGTTCACCTCGGCGTAGGCGTCCTTGTCCTCCACGTCGTCATCGTCGACGAGGAGTTCCTGATAGCGGGCCTCGAATTTATCCGAGATGTACTTCAGGAAGATCAACCCCAGCACGACGTGTT
This sequence comes from Accumulibacter sp., assembly GCA_031280565.1. GTDB lineage: Bacteria > Pseudomonadota > Gammaproteobacteria > Burkholderiales > Rhodocyclaceae > Propionivibrio. The sequence goes on from JAITGN010000005.1 coordinate 10,167, forward strand.
TGTATCCGGCGGCATCCATGTTGCCGCGCAGGATGTCTGCCGCCTCCCAGATTTGCTCTTCAAAGCCGATGCTGGCGGTATTCGTTGTGGCCATTTGCTTTCTGTTCCTTTGCATAAACAGGCTGGATACTGGATACGCGCTGCCAAGTGTCTGGCGCGTGGCAAGAATCATACTTGATGGCGAGCATGTTTTCTGTCTCGTGGCGCTGCTTTGCCGTTATTCACCGCTTTGGTAACTCCGTTTGTGCGTCTGCACCAGTTTGGGACAAAACACGCTCAAAAAGGTGAAAACCATTTACTGAATTTCATATAAATCAATCGGTTGTGTCGTTCGGCATGAGATTTGCTATAAGGGCAGAAGGGTTTCTTTCTAGCCAACAGGAAAATCGGCGAGCGGCATTCATCGTTCATGTGCCTCGCCCCAAGACTGGAGCCGGTTTCACCGATGAATGTATCAACGATCTTGTGTCCGCCGGAAAGCCCGCCGGAATTTTCCGTCAATGGCGACGCGACCGGTATTGCCCATATCGCCAGGGCTGGCACGATCGACACAACGCATCGAGCCATTCTTTATCTTGAAGACATTACGGTCAGTTTTGATGGCTTCAAGGCATTGAACGCGTTGACGCTTACCGTCGACCGCGGCGAGTTGCGCTGCATCATCGGGCCGAACGGGGCGGGAAAGACCACGATGATGGATGTGATTACTGGAAAAACACGCCCCGATTCCGGCAGGGCCTTTCTCGGGCAGGTCATCGACCTGACGAAGCTCAGCGAGCCGGAAATTGCCCAGATCGGCATCGGCCGGAAATTTCAGAAACCGACGGTATTCGAGGAATTGTCTGTCTTTGAAAATCTCGCGCTGGCCATGAAAACAGACAGGAGTATTTGGGCCAGTCTCGTATTCCGTCTAAATGGAGAACAAAAAGACAGAATTGAGGAAACCTTGACGACCATCCATCTTGAGAGCGAAGCGCGCCGGCTTGCGCGCCTGCTCTCGCATGGACAGAAGCAGTGGCTCGAAATCGGCATGCTCCTGATGCAGGAGCCGCAGCTTTTGCTGCTTGATGAGCCTGCCGCCGGCATGACCGATGAGGAGACCGAACGGAGCGGCGAGTTGTTTTTGTCGCTGGCCGGACGCTACACCTTGATCGTGGTCGAGCATGACATGGATTTCATCCGGCAGATTTCCCGGAAGGTTACGGTGCTCTGCGAAGGCAGCGTGTTGGCCGAGGGTACGCTGGATTCCGTGCAGGCCGATGAGCGCGTGATTGAGGTTTATCTGGGGCGCTGAGGCGTCCATTGAATTGATTTGTTGACAGAGGAGTACCGCAATGCACCTTACACCCCGTGAAATCGAAAAACTGATGCTGCATAGCGCAGGGGAATTGGCGAAGGCTCGCAAGAGCCGGGGCCTGAAACTCAATTATGTGGAAGCCATCGCGCTGGTTTCGTCGGAATTGATGGAGTGGGCGCGCGATGGCAAGACTGTGCGCGAACTTCAGGAACTGGGAACCCGCGTCCTGGGCAGGGAGGATGTCATGGAAGGCGTCCCGGAAATGATTCCGACCGTGCAGGTCGAGGCTACGTTTGACGATGGAACCAAGCTCGTCACTGTCCACCAACCAATTCGCTGAAAAGGAGCGCCATCATGATTCCCGGAGAAGTGCAGGTCAGGAATACGCGCATTACGCTGAATGTGGGCTTGAAACAGAAAGAAATCACCGTCACCAATCGCGGTGATCGTCCGATTCAGGTGGGTTCGCATTTTCATTTTTTTGAGGCAAACCGTTTTTTGTCTTTTGACCGCGAGGCGGCTTTTGGTTATCGGCTGGATATTCCTTCCGGTTCGGCGGTGCGCTTTGAGCCAAACGAGACCCGGACGGTCGCGCTGGTCGGCATCGCTGGCAAGAAGCGCGTGCACGGTTTGAATGGCCTGACCGATGGCGAAATCAACGACCTCAACCTCAAGGCCTCCCTGCAAAGGGTGTCCCTGAAGAATTTCCTGAATGACAAGGAGTAAGACGACATGAGCTTCGATAT
>JAITGN010000040.1 GCA_031280565.1 Accumulibacter sp.
TCATTTCCCCTCTTTTTGAAAGAATGCGAATTCCGATTCAATTACGGCACACCAACACGGCAATTACATCTTTTACGCTCTTGGTGTGACATTTAAACCCCTAATCTAGTACAGCCCCATAAAAAATTTTCATGTCCCGGCTTCCTTTACAAAAAAATAGTTGAATATCTTTTGATTAGATGCTTTAATCATCGCGCGTTTCGAATAGTATGAGCGGAACAGTCCGCTCGGAAAATTCGAGAAACTTGGCGAATGGCATCGATTCAGGCCCGGCGAGTTTTGGCCTGATGCATGCCGGGTATGATCAATCTCGTCTGATATGGAGGCGCTATGCCGGCGAAACAAAAAGTTATCAAAGCTCCAAAAGTGTATTTAAAAACCGGAAAGGATGCTCTTGCCCTGAGAAAGAAACTGGGGTTGAACCAAACCGGTTTTTGGGGACGCATCGCCACGACACAATCCGGTGGTTCGCGTTACGAAGGCGGGCGCAGGCTTCCGGGCACTGTGCAGCTTCTTCTGCATCTGGCGTATGCACCTGAAGCGCAGGCGCGGGCGATGCTTGATTACCTGCGCGCTCGCGACTGAACGAAAAAAGATGGCGGGGATGTTCCTCCGCCTGGATTTCCACCATAAATGCTCGGCCTGTTTTCAACGGGCCGCGCATTTGTTTATGATAAAGGCAGTTTTTAGAACGGCCGGCCGGAACCGTTGCGAAAAGCCGCTACGCTATTCTGACCGCCGGACCTTGTCGCGGCGGCAGAATACTTTTCCGAACTTTCCCTGGAACGCGATGATGGCGCCCGGAGATGAAACGTATACGGAATACTTGTCCCGTAGATCGATTTTTTTGAAATTTCCTCCGGCGGGCGCGTTTTCTGCCAGCGCATCGGCGAGCTGATCGGGCGTCAGGAAAGTAAGCGCGCCGACAAAAGAATACTCGCTGCTGCCGTCGCTGACGAAAACCTCCTTCAGCGGGATGCCAAAAAGCGACTCTTTGACCGTGAACCAGTAAGCGCCCTGTTCGCGCCGCGCCGGCGGCTTCGTCTTGCGCAGGTAATTGTGGAAATAGCCTGGATCGATATCGTCCAGGCATAAAATCGCCGTTCCGACCGTTACCGAAAAATTTGAACTCTGCTGCGCGAAAACGCAGGCTCCGGAACAGAAAAGCACGACACCGAGCAATTTCCTGAACATGACCAGCCTTCTGGATAGCGGGGGGAAAAAGGGTTCATACGCCAATCGTATCTAGTGTATTGAGTCTAGCAGATCGCCGCAAAACAAGTCCGCCGTATTCGGAATTCAATTGAAAATATTCCAGAATATTTCCTATGAAATCCTTCATTTTCAATAAATTCAGCAAGATTTTTATTAAAAAACAAGAATATCGTAAATTTTTAAAACGTTTTCAAGGCATTTTATATTTTCGACATATCCTATATAAATTTACTCTATAACGTTGTAAAGCGATTTTTACAGGAATATGATATAAAATAGCCTGAAAACGTAATTTATTTTTTATTCCAGTTTGTCCGGCTAACCGGAAAATCCTCCCATTCCCCCTCTGTTATACTCCGGGCATTGCCATTATCAAGTGAAACCATGCCATGACTTTGAAATATCAGATCGTTCCCGTGACGCCTTTCGCGCAAAATTGTTCGATCCTGTGGTGCGATGAAACGCTCCAGGCGGCAGTGGTCGACCCGGGCGGCGACGTTCCGAGAATCCGGGCGGCACTCGAAAGCAACGGCCTGCGCGCAGAAAAAATCCTGGTGACGCACGGGCATCTCGACCACGCAGGCGGTGTCGTCGAGCTGGCGAAAGAGCTGGGGATTCCCATAGAAGGCCCGCAGCGGGAAGACAAGTTTTGGATTGATGCGATGCGTCAGCAGGGAGAATCATTCGGTGTTTACTGCGACGCATCTCCGTTTACGCCCGAACGCTGGCTGGAGCAGGGCGACCGCGTCAGTTTCGGAAACGTGGAGCTGGAAGTTCTCCATTGTCCTGGCCACACGCCGGGGCATGTCGTTTTCTACAACGCGCCCGCGCGTCTCCTGATCGCGGGAGACGTCTTGTTCAAAGGCTCAATCGGACGAACCGATTTTCCGAAAGGGGATTTCGACACGCTGATCTCGTCGATCCGGAACCGCTTATGGCCGCTGGGGGGCGAAGTCAAGTTCATTTCAGGGCATGGGCCGATGTCGACACTCGGCGAGGAGCGGCGTTTCAATCCCTTCTGTGGCGGCTAAAAGTGGAAGCGCGAACCTATCAACTGCTTATCGAAGTGCCGCGCCAGACGCGTGTGACGGTCGGCAAGCTGGGGATAGTCGACTTTCCCGCAGGATATTACGTTTATACCGGAAGCGCGCGGCGGAATTTCCAGGCGCGGGTTAATCGCCACCTCTCGGCGGAAAAAAAGATGCGCTGGCATATCGACTACCTTCTGGCGGCGCGGGGCGTCAGAATCAGAAAAGTGTTCAGCCACGCGCAAGAAGAATGCGAGATCAACCAGCGTGTGCCGGGCGTCGTCACCGTCGCTGGATTTGGTTCGAGCGACTGCCGGTCGGGGTGCGGAAGCCACCTGAAACGGCTGGGCGGACCAGATGATCTCTAGACACTCGATAAAAACGCCGGACTACTGGAAGAGTGCTTCTTCCAAACTGGCGAAAAACGATCTCATCATGGCGGCGCTGGTGAAACGCTACGCGGAGACTTCACTTGTTTCACGCGGCGATCCATTCACCACGCTGGCGCGTTCCATCGTCGGGCAACAGATTTCCGTCAAGGCGGCCGACAGCGTTTGGTCGCGCGTGTTGACGCTTTTTCCCGCGATCGTCCCGGACGCGATGCTGGGCGGCCGCGCGCAAAAACTGCGCGAATGCGGTCTTTCCGCGCGAAAAATGGAATATTTGAGCGATCTGGCGCGCTGTTTCGCCGATGGAACGGTGCGCCCCGAACGCTGGACGGACGCGCCGGACGAAGAAATTGTCGCCGAACTGACGGCGGTGCGCGGAATCGGCGTCTGGACGGCTGAAATGTTCCTGATCTTCAACCTGTTGCGTCCCGACGTTTTTCCGGTAGACGATATTGGCCTGCAAAAAGCGGCCGCGTTACATTATTTCGGCGGCGAGCGCCCCACGCGCTGCCAGTTGCTGGAACTCGGGGAAAACTGGCGCCCCTGGCGGACAGTGGCGACCTGGTATTTGTGGCGGAGTCTCGACCCGGTTTCTGTCGAATACTAAAAATCCCGAACCTGGATGCTTGCCGGGCCAGTTATCGAAAAGTCCTGAAGGCAGGAATAAACAGAAGCCTGCAAAGCCGGTGCATCGTGAATAAATGTTTTTAGAATCAAATGGTTAGCGGCATCGTTTCCGCAACTTGCGGAAATCATTTCCGCATCCCATTAAAATTCCGTCCCTGATAACGGAAGCGTGGCCGAGTGGTTTAAGGCACTTGTCTTGAAAACAAGCGACGGGTGAAACCGTCCGTGAGTTCGAATCTCACCGCTTCCGCCAGTCACCCTCATTTCGTCGGCTTCACCGTTTCCCCGATGCGCCGATACACCGTTTCCGTGATCTGCTTGTCGGTGTGCCCCAGTAGCTTGCTGGCGTGCGCAAGGTCGGTTTCGCTGGCCGCCTTGGGCCGAATGTCGCGGAACTGGAAGGCCCGGATGCGTGCGGCCAGATCGGCGTTGCCTGCCTCGTCGGCCTTCTTGGCGGCAGCGGCGCGGGCGGCGTCGTAGCGGCTGCGCAGCGTCCACTTGTTCAGCGGCACACCGGCTGGCGTGGCGACCAGGGACAGGCTGGCGACCTTGCGCGGGCGTCCCTTGATGCGATCGATGACGCGGCCCAGTTCGGTGCGAACACCGCCGTCGGTGAGCAGCACGCGCAGCTTCTTCTTGGTCTTGTTCTGTTTGATTTCCAGGGCATCGTCGCGCACGTCGGTCAGCTTCATTTTCAGCACGTCGCCGGGGCGCTGGCCGGTCAGGTAGTCCACGTCCATCGCGTCCTGCAGTTCGTCGCACCCCTCGGCGTACACGGCGGCCCAGACGTCATTCTCGGCGTAGTAGTCGCGCGGGGTTTCCTTGTTCTTCCGCACACCCCGAACCGGGTTTTCCTTGGCCGTGTAGCCCCATTCGCGGGCCATATTGAAGACGTGGGACAGCAGGGAGATTTCGCGGTTCGCGCGCACCGTGGCGGGCTTACCTTCCTCGCCCTTCACCCGCGACTTGCGCCCGTCGCGGTATTTGGCGATGTGCTGGGGTGTGATGGCGTCGATATGCACCAGATCGAACACCTTGCGGAGCATGGCAAGACAGCCGCGGTTATCCCTCTGGGTGTTTGGCGCCTTGGTCGGGATAACTTCGCGTTCGTAGCGGTCGAAGATGAACCGCATCAGCCCGGTTTCGGTGGGAGCAGGGGTGCATTCCAGTTCCGCCCACCGGCGCTTGGCCTCGTTCAGATCGTTGCCCAGCGGAATTTCCACGCGGCGCCCCTCGGCGTCACGTCCATTGTAGTAGAAGGCTTCCCAGACCTTGCCGCTTTTCAGCTTGCGCGCGCGGCGCAGCATCCGTGGCGGAAGGTCGCGGGCGGTCGATTTTGGGCGCATCGGGACAGATTACCCCAGGGCGGCGAAGTTCGGCTGTCCTGCCTGCTGCAGCCCTGCCGCCGTGGGCTGCACGCCCGCCAGGCGAAGCCGGGCGAACCACCGGCCCACAATCGGGCGTCCAGCGGCGTTGACGACGTAGGCCCACCGGTTCTTGTCCAGCCACTCCTTTTGCCTGCCGACGTGCGCGTAGCCCGTCACTTCGGACAGTTCTTCGGGGGTCAGGAACTCGGTGTCGATCACGTCGGCACCCGCATCAGGCCGGAAGTTCGTCGGGTAGCCGCTGTGGCACCGCCTGCTGCCGGTAGTGCTCGAAGCCCTCGCGTGGCGCAATGCCCGGCGTGCGCGGCTTGAACGGCAGCGCCGGCAACTGGCCGCGATGTTCGATCATCGCCACCACCGCCCAGCGCGCGAAGCGTTCCATGAACCCGCTCTCATGGCCGTGGTTCCAGTGCGGCAGCAGGGCGGCGCCGGAGGCGCTCAAGGCATCGTAGGCATCCTTCGGGCTATGCAGCGCCAGTTCCACCACCTCGGCGAACCATGCCTCGCCGATACCGGCGTGTTCGTGCCACTGGCCTTCACGTGAAGGCACGCGCCAGTTGAGAAAGCGCCCATCGCTGTCGCGGGCCGTCATGGAGAGGTCGAGGCGGGAACGGATGCGCCGGTGCGGCGGCAGCGCGGGCCGGTTCGCCGTGCCGCCAGCGCCGGGTTTCTGGGCCTGCGTGTCGAGAAACACGCGGATGACCTTGAGGTGAAACGCGGCGCTGATCCACGCCGCGTAGGCGATGACCAGCTCACGGCAGGCGTAGGTGCCGCGCTTCGGGCCGCCGTTGATGACGTGCACTGCGGGAATTCCCGCAGTGGAAATTTCCGCAATCAAATCTTGCGTTTGCTGATTGCGAATGAATTCGCCGGGGCGTTGACTCGTTTCGCCGCCGCTGGCTTTGTGGAAATCATTAAGGGAATAAAGTCCGTCGTGTTGACGGATTTCGGCTGTGCCGAGGGTGAGGACATGTGCCATGAAACGCTCCTTTTCAAAGAAGCGTCCAAGCATTCTTTCTGGTTTTGCCAGAACGAATGTTTGAAATGACGGATTTGCTAACACCGAAAATCTTGCAAAGCTCATAGTTTCGCAATGAGCTTGCTCGAATCTCTCTGACCTGCTCGTTTGAAAGCTTCGTGTTTGAAATCCTGAATTCGCTTGCGGTTGTTCCGTGTCTTTTTGCGTCGTCTGAGTTTTGCTGTGGCGTTCCAATATATAGGTGGTAAGGGTTGACGCAGTTAGCGTTTCCACATTTGTGAAGAACCCATTCGCCTTGTTTGAGGGGGCCGCAAAATAGGCGGTAGGCCAGCCTATGCCCTCGTTGACGTGCCCCATTCTTGGGGTGACCAGCAAGGACATATCCCCACTTGTCAAGTGAAAGCCAATTTGGGATGAAACATTGATCTGACGTAAAGCCAGAGAATTCATTCGACATGTCATGCTCCTAGACCGAGACTTGTTTTCCCCTCCATCACGTTTTGATGCGCGAAGGGAGGGCCGGATGTTCAAAACACTGGGTCTAGCAGTGCGGGCGGCGTTACCGTTCGCCCCATCCGGCCCATAAAACGGGCATGACAAAACCGCGCTGACGGGGCGGTTTGACCGTAGACCATCGGTGTTTTGAAGCACCATCCCTTTCGGGACAAGCGGCATCATACCCCGGTTTGTGCGGAAGTCAAGGAATGCTTGACGAATGATATTATTGGTGATACTATTAAATCCATGAACACCGCCACGAAACTGCTCGAAGCCATGCGCCGCCATCCGCTGAACTGGCGCATCGAGCAGCTTCAGACGGTGGCGCGGCAGCATGGCATCGACTGGCGGCAGGAAGGCACCAGCCATTGCGTGTTCATCCGCGCCGATGGCAAGACCCTGCCGGTGCCCGCGCA
>JAITGN010000042.1 GCA_031280565.1 Accumulibacter sp.
TGGCACATTGAAGGCGTTGTTCGCGGCGCGGCACGTCGAACCCGGATTGATCCGGCGACGGAACGCCGCCGTCCGGGACACGCGGCGGTCGATGTGTATGTGAGTGCCGATCTTGGGAAGCTTGCCGGGCCGCCGTTCGGGAAGTGGAAAGCGGTACTGGGGATTCAGAACCTGTTTGACCAGACGATCGTCAATCCGGTTGCGGCGGAAAACATTCGGTATGACCGCAGCCTGACATTGGGCAATCCGCTGATTGAGCCAGGCCGCTCGTTCATGGCGCGCCTCATCCACGACTATTGAACTTGTTGTTGACTATTCTGTCCATCCTCCCCCGCAGATCGGGGACTTGAAACACGGGAAGCGCCCACAAGGCGCTCTCCCGTCGTTTTTTTGCCGTTCGGATAAAATGTTTCAATCCGCGCCTGGCGCGGCTAGGCGGCGCGGCGCGGAAAAAGCGGTTTTCTCATGCGCTCGATTCTTTCCCTGAAGGGAAAGCTTTCCAACCGGGGTTTGTTATTAGATGAACGTTTTTAAGAGCGGTTTTTGCGGATTCGTTTTTTTTGCCGCCGCGTCATTTGCGGCCTCGGCGGCGGGCGTCATCACCGATCAGAACGGCCGGAAAGTGACATGTCCGGAAACAACCGCGCGGCTCGCGACGCTGACGATTCCGGCCGCATCGATGGTTATCGCGCTCGATCAGGGAAGTGAGCGGCTGATTGGCATGCATCCTTCATCACGTCCCGACATTACCGATGGATTGATCGGCAGGCTCTTTCCGGAAGCAAGGAATATTCGTACCGATATGAGCGGCGAAGGCTTCATGCCGAATGTCGAAGCGCTGCTTTCGGCTCGTCCCGACCTTGTCATTCAATGGGGGGATCGCGGCGAAGCTATCGTCGCGCCAATCGTTCGCGTCGGCTTGCCTGTGTTGAGTCTTCGTTATGGAGCGAGCGAGCTTGCGGCGGAATGGCTTGAATTGATGGGGCGCTGCCTTTCCGGGCGCGAGGCCCGAGGCAGGGCGCTCGCCGGTGATTTTCTCGCTGTGCGCGATGAAGTCGCCAGAACGACGGCGACGATTCCGGAGAAAAAGCGCCCGAAAGTCGTCTATCTATACCGCGCTCAAGGTAACGCTTTCCAGGTGGCCGGAAAGGGGACGGGAATGGATTCGGATATCCGCCTGGCCGGAGGAAGCAATGTCGCGGCCCATATTCCGGGGTTCGCGCCGGTCGGCGCGGAACAACTGCTGGCCTGGGCGCCGGACATCGTTTTACTCAACAACTATGAAAAAGGGACGCGCCCAGCGGTGGTTCTGGATAACACGCTGCTCGCGGCCTTGCCCGCGGTGAGGGAAAAGCGCGTTTATGTTTATCCCCTGGGCGGATTCCGGTGGGATCCGCCGAGCCATGAAACGCCGCTTGCGTGGCGTTGGCTGCAAACCCTGTTTCATCCGGAAACACATCTGCCTCCGTTACGCGAAAAGATGATCGACAGTTATCGCCGTTTCTATGGGCGCGCGGTGAATGACGAGGATATCGACCGTGTCCTCAAAATGACAGAGAACGGTGGAAGCCGTCACTATAGCGAAAAATTCGGGCGCTAGCGGACGTTCGTCCTGAGCCTGTCGAAGCAGGAACGGATGCTCCAGGTTGTAAATACTCTTTTCCAACCCTGATTCTTTCTTCGAATCGTTTTTCAATCCTTACCCTTCGACAACGCCGATCTCCGTTCGTACTGAGCCTGTCGAAGTATGAACGGACGCGCCAGTGCCTTCCAAAAACCTCTTTAATCAGCCTCCTGTGACACATTCAAGAAAGGAGTTCCCGGCCTTTTCCAGTCCTGCCCCTTCAACAACGTATATCCCCGTTCGTACTGAGCCTGTCGAAGTATGAACGGACGCTCCAGGTTGTAAATACTCTTTTCCAACCCTGATTCTTTCTTCGAATCGTTTTTCAATCCTTACACTTCGACAACGCCGATCTCCGTTCGTACTGAGCCTGTCGAAGTATGAACGGACGCTTTGGCCTTTCCAGTCCTTACCCTTCGACAAGCTCAGGGCGAACGGACTGAAAAGGTGTTCTCCGACAGGCTTCTTCGACACGCTCAGGACGGAACAGGGCGAACGGATTGAAAAAGAGGCATCCTGAAACTCAGAAAGATTAAAAATGGCTTGAAAACGTTATTTTTATCTTTTTTCAGTTTTTTGCCATTCGTGATGAGGGCGTTAAAAACCCGTCCGCGCTGATGAGTCTGCTGAATCATCGACAACGCCGATCTCCGTTCGTACTGAGCTTGTCGAAGTATGAACGGACGCTTTGGCCTTTCCAAAAAGCTTTTTAATCAGCCTCCTTCGACAAATTCAAGGCAAGAGAGTTCCTGGCCTTTCCAGTCCTTACCCTTCGATAAGCTCAGGGCGAACGGACTGGAAAAGGCATTCTCCAGACAAGCGTCTTTCTGGATTTAAAAATTGTTTAAGAACGTTATTCTTGTCTTCAATCCTTTTTTGCTATTCGTGATGAGAGCGTTAAAAAACCGTCCGCGCTGATGAGTCTGCTGAATCATCGACAGCGCTTCTTTCCGTTCGTATTGAGCTTGTCGAAGTATGAACGGACGCTTTGGCCTTTCCAGTCCTTACCCTTCGACAAGCTCAGGGCGAACGGACTGGAAAGGTGATATCCGGAAGTGCCGGGAAATTAAAAATAGCTTAAGGACGTTGTTTTTTATTCTGTTCTGTTTTTTTGCCATTCGTGGTAAGCGTGTTAAAAACCCGTCCACGCCGAGTCTGCTGAATCATCGACAGCGCCTGTTTCCGTTCGTCCTAAGCCTGTCGAAGCAGGAACGGACGCTCCAGCCTTTCCAGTCCTGAAAAAAATTCCAAAATCAAAAATATTCCAGAATCGTTACTCTGAAAGGCTTGCAATTCCTGAATTTTATAAAAAATTTGCAATAGAAACAGCGATTTTGTAGAATTACGTAAACGCTTTCAAGCCGTTTTATGCGGTATAGAAATAAAAAAACAGCGTATTGAAAAAATATTGTAAACGTTTTACAGCGATTCTTTGTGTATTTTTCGTCAAAAATCGCTTGAAAACGATATTCTATTTGTGTGAGGGGCAGCCCCGCTGCATTTGGATCGCGCGCGTCAGTTTCCGGATTTTTTGGCCGCTGATTGTGAACTTGTTGGCGTTTCCCGCGTTTTTGGATTTTTTTTGACGTTTCTTGAGAACTTGTTGGCGTTTTTGGAGCGAAATGCTCCATAGAATGCCCGGCTTTTTTTTGTCAGCCATTCTTCCTCGAAAAAGCGGGGAGGGCGATAGCGAGGTTTTGATGACATTTATGGAAAGTACGACTATGAGCTGGATCGATTCTTGTCTACCTGTTGAAAAAAATCCTGTTCCGGGCGTGTCGCGGCGATTTTTTTCCGCGTCTTCACCCGCCACGGTTTGGGTGGCGAGTGTCCGGGGCGCGTTTCTCGCCTCCTTGCTTTGCCTGGGAGGGCTGCTTGCCGCTCCGGCGCTGCGGGCGGCGGATATCAGCGTCACGGGGGCGGCTATCGTGGACGTATGCGGTAACAGCTCGAACGCGGCGACAGGCGATTGCGCCGCCGCCGCGAGCGGCGTTTCCGGCAAATCCGTGGAGGTGTCCGGAAGCGGTTCAGTGAATGGCGCTGTTTATGGCGGCTACGAAAAGGATTTTGCGAGCGCTTCCGCCTATAGCACCACGGGCAATGCGGCAATAATCAATACTTCCGGCACGATCACGGACGATGTCGCGGGCGGGTATGTCGCTTCCAGAGGCGAGGCGCGTGTCAGGGATAACGACGCCATTCTATCCAGTGGGACGGTGAAGGAGTCGGTCTTTGGCGGATTCGCCTCAAGCGCCACAACGAGCGCCCAGGTGACGTATAACCGCGTCGAAATTTCCGGCGGCGAGGTGAAAGGCGTTTACGGCGGAAATGCGAGCGCCTCGGGCAACGGTAACGTCGACGTCAATGAGAATCAGGTCACCATTTCCGGCGGACAGATCACCAACGTCGTTTATGGCGGGCGTGGTTCCAGCGATGCCGGCGCGGCGACGGTCACGGAGAACGAGGTCGCGATGACCGGCGGCATGGCGAACTACGTTTATGGCGGAAATGCGAATGCCACGAGCGGCGACGCCGAGGCCAGGGACAACCATGTCAATATTTCCAACACGCAAATTGCTGGCGACGCTATGGGAGGCATCAGTTACAGTGGCTCCGGAACAGCGGCGGCTGTGGAAAACAACGTCATTATGACCGGCGGCGGGGCGGACAACGTTTACGGCGGAGAAGCGAATGCCAGGGACGGCGGCGCCGAAGTCCGGGAGAATCGCGTTGAAATTTCCGGCGGCGCGCAGGTCAGCGACAGGGTTGTCGGAGGACTCGGCGGTTCTTCTTCCGGAACGGCCACGGTTACGGATAACCGCGTCGAGGTCAGCGACAGCCGCGTGGACAATGATATTTATGGCGGGAGCGCATGGAGCTCCAATGACGATGTAGAAGCCAGCGAGAATCGTGTCAATGTTTCCAACACGACCGTGGGCGGGGATGTTTACGGTGGAATCGGTGAAACATTCAACAGCGGTTTCGTCACGGTCACGGATAACCGCGTCGATTTTTCCGCGAATGCGACGGGAAGCGTTTATGGCGGGGAGGCAGAGAGCAGGTCTGGCGGCGCTGAGGTCAGCAAGAATCGTGTCGAAATTTCCGGCGGGCAGGTTGGCGTCAACGTTGTTGGAGGGATCGGCGTCAGTACTTTGAGCGGCGCGGTTACGGTTGAGGAAAACAGGGTCGTAATAACCGCTGGCGGGGTGGAGGGCGATGTTTTTGGCGGGGACGCCTGGAGCAGCGACACCGACAAAGCCACGGCCGCCAGCAACCGGATTGAGATTTCCGGTGGCGCGGTGAGAGGCTACTACATTGGTAACCGGGCCACGAGCGTTTACGGTCTTTCCGAAGCGTCGAAGAACACGATTACGATTACCGGCGGAACGATGGGCGACAGCGATGTCATTGGCGGCTGGGCAGGCAGTCCTTACGGCGCCGTCAAGGCCGAGGAGAACCGTGTTGAACTCGATGGGCAGGGCCAGGCGGCGACGGAGGCTTATCGCGTCTATGGCGGATACGCTTCGACCAATGGCGCTGGCGCTTCCGCCACGGTCATGGACAATTCCATCAGGATTTCCGGCAACATCCTCGTGAAGAGCGACGTTTATGGCGCGGATGTCCACAGCGGCAACGGCGGCAACGCCGTCGCCGAACGGAACCGCGTCGAGATGACCGGCGGAACGGTCAGGACGACGATTTATGGCGGAAGCGGCAGTGCGACTGCTGCCGGTTCCGCTACGGTTACGGAGAACCGGGTCGATTTTTCCGGAGGCGTGGCAGGTGACGTTTACGGCGGAGAGGCGGCGACCGGGTCTGGCAATGCGGAAGCCAGGGAAAATCGTGTCGATATTTCCGGCGGACAGATCAACAATAGCGCTGTTGGAGGCAGAGGCTTTAGTGATTCCGGCTCGGTCACGGTTACGGAGAACCGCATCGAGATGACCGGCGGCTCGGCCGGGGAGCACATTTATGGGGGAAAAGGCGAGGCGCGCACGGGGTCCGCGACAGTTACAAAGAATCGCGTCGAGTTTTCCGGCGGAACGGTGACAAAATCCGTTTACGGCGGACACGTAAGCGCTGCCGCTTCCGCGACGGTCACGGAAAATCGCGTCGAGTTTTCCGGCACGGCCTCGGCAAAAGATGTTCACGGCGGGTATGCCCAGACAAAATCCGGCCAGGCCGTCATCGAAAAAAATCATGTCGAGTTTTCCGGCGGCGCGGCGCAAACAGTCCATGGCGGCTTCGGTACCGCTACCCAGTCCGGGGGCCGTGTCGAAATACGGGAGAATACGGTCGCGGTTTCCGGCGGCCAGATAAGCACCGCGGTCTACGGCGGGAATGCCACGAATCCTTTCGGCGCGTCCACGGTCAAGGAGAACGCTATCGACATTTCCGGCGGCTCGGCGGCGGCGGCCTATGGCGGCTATGCCAGCGCCGCGGCGGATAGCGAGGCCATCGATAACAGGCTTACGATTTCCGGCGGTACGGTATCGGGCAATGCCGTTGGCGGGATGGCGTCGAGCAGCGCCGGTTCCGCCACGGCTTCGGACAATACGCTCACGATTTCCGGCGGCACGGTATCGAGAAATGTTATCGGCGGATGGTCGTCCAGCAATGTGGCTTCCACGGCGACGAACAACACCGTCAACCTGGAAGGCGTTATCACGTTCGGGAGTAACAGCCAATTGCTCGGCGGCAATGCGACTGGCACGGGAACGAAAGACGCGTTTACTGGCAACACTCTGAACCTCAAGACCACGAGAATGACGACAGTAAGGGCGCTGTCCAACTTCGAAAATCTGAATTTCTACCTGCCCGCCGGCATGCAGGACGGCGATACCTTTCTTCGCGTTAACGGCACGGCGGATTTGACCAATGGCAGCGGTGTTTCCTCACAGGTCAAAACCATCGGCCTGGAATTCAATCAGAATATCTCGCCGGGCGATACGATCAAGCTCATTCAGGCCAACACGCTGACGAGCTTGCCCGGAGTGAGTTCGACCGTGACCGGAACGACGCCCGACGGCGTGGAAGCCGACTGGAAAGTCGGCGCGAACAGCACGACACTCTATGCCTTCCTGAAACGCATGGAAACGAGAGGCGACCTCAATCGGCCCAACGGATTTCGCGTCCGTTCATCCAGTTCCGAAGACGTCACCTTGATCGTCGACGGAACGCTCAACGCGGGTGGAACGGGGCTGACGGTGGATAACAGCGCGGGCGGTGGCGTGCGCGTAAACGTTGGGCGCATGGACGCCACGTCGTCCGACATCGCGATAGCCCTGAACAATACTGCCGCGTGGAACGGAACGGACGGCGTGCGCTTCGGCCATATGGAACTGGGCAACGGCCATACCGTCGCATTAAGCGGAAACGGCGGCTACAAGGTCGATACCTACACGGTTCATGGCATGGCCACGTTCGACGGTAACCTGAACGCGGCAGGTTCTATCCTGAATTTTCAGCTTCCCGCGACGGCGGGCGATGGCGCGACCATGCTCAACGTCACCGGAACGGCGGCCGTTTCCGGCAGCACGGTCGGCATCGGAATCAACGGCGCGACTTCTCCGCTCAAGGGCGGCGATACGGTCACGCTGATCGACGCCGCCGGCGGACTCACTGGAGCGTCGGCGAACCAGGAAACCGTCGCTTACGGAACGAGCGGCGCGATGCTCCGGTACGAATTCGACCTGACGACAGACGCCAATCGCCTGAACGCGACCGTAAAACAACTCCAGACGAACAGCGCGCTGAGCGAGGGCTATTTGTCATCAGCCTCGCTGCTTACGCGGGGCGCCGACCTCCTGGCGGGACGCGGAATGCAAAACGCCTGGGCGGCGGCTGACCCCTATCGTCCGCGCATCTTCGCCGCGCTGGGAAATGGAAAGATGCACTACGACACCCGCTCGCACCTCAGCCTCCAGGGATTCACCCTCGCCACCGGCGCGGCCAACGGATTCCGGACGCACACGGGCGATGCGACCGTCGCCGCCTTTTTCGAATACGGCAAAGGCAGCTATGCCGGCCGCGATACCTTCGCCTCCATGAAAATCAAAGGGCGGGGCGATACCGGCTACAAGGGAATCGGCCTGACCGGACGGCTTGACTTTGAAGATGGAACCTGGCTGGGCGGCAGCTTGCGGGGCGGCCGGGCCGAGACCAGCTATCGCTCGAACGACTTGTTGGGCCGCAAAGTAGACTTCGACGCCAGAAGCGGCTACGTTGGCGCGCATCTGGAAGCGGGAGAGAACCAGAAACTGAACGAGCAGGATACGCTGAATACCTACGTCCAGCTCCTCTGGACGCGGCAGGGCAAGGATACGATCACCCCCTCGGAAGACGAACGGGTGAAGTTCTCGGCGATCAACTCGAAAAGAATCAAACTCGGTGCGCGAATCGAACGCGCGGTCTCGAAAGAAATGAGCGGCTACGCGGGGATTGCTTACGAACACGAATTCGGGGGCGACGCCCGCGCCAGGGAAACAACGCGCGATATCTGGATTGAAACGCCGTCGCTGAAAGGCGGAACGTGCGTCGTCGAAATGGGACTGAGTGGACAACCGGCCGCGAACAAACCGCTGTACCTCGACTTCGGAATCCAGGGCTACGCGGGCAAACGCGAAGGCGTGATCGCGAATTTCAGGGTGAATTACTTCTTCTGAAAAAGAAGACTTTGGGGAGCGTGTCGAAACATAAACGCTCCGCCGGAACACATTGGTGACGCCTATTTCCGTTCGTACTGAGCTTGTCGAAGCAGGAACGAACGCTCCAAATATCTTTCCAATTCGTTCGTCGTGTTGATTTTGCCGGAACCCTTCGACACCCTCTATTCCCGTTCGTACTGAGCCTGTCGAAGTATGAACGGGCGCTCCGCCTTTCCAGTCCGTGCTCTTCGACAACGCCTATTTCCGTTCGTACTGAGCTTGTCGAGGCAGGAACGGACGCTCCAAATATCTTTCCAATCCGTTCGCCCTGCCTGTCCTGAGCCTGTCGAAGGAAGCCTGTCGAAGGGTAAGGATTGGGAAGATATTCTTCGAGAAGCCTCCTTCGTTAAGCTCAAGACGGGGCAGGGCGAACGGATTGGAAAGGTGGTATCCGGAAACCACAAGAGACTAAAAATGGCTTAAGGGCGTTTGTCATTGGTAGTAAGCGTGCTAAAGCCCTGTCCGCACTAAGCGTTGTGCCTCTGTAGAACTCAACGTTCCATCACTGTCGGTCAGGGTGTAATTTTCCGCTGGAACGTCTGTCCAGCTATAACTGTAAGGAGCGGCTGTGGCCGTTCCAATCAGCGTCGTTCCTCGGAAGTACTCCACCTTCGTAAGCGTTCCGTTACTGTCCGTCGTTCCACTCGTTCTTCGATTTGTAGCAGATTGAATCATCAAAACCTATAAACCAGACTGGAGAAATCGCCTTTTTTATAAGCATTCACATTGTTTTTTTATATAATTCCATGCGCCGCCGCGATCAAGGCATCCATCAATTTGCAAAAATTCTTTTATCAAAATTATAATCCAGATTAAAGAAAAAATAAAAACAATTAGAAGGATTATTCTTTTCTTATTCATTTAATACTAATATTTCGTCGTCCCTGAAGAATTCATTTTTGGCACATCAAGCCGGATATTCGGCGATCTGAGGCCACGAATTCCGGCGGGATAGCTCACCCCACAGGGATAGCTTCAGCATCTGCGGCC
>JAITGN010000033.1 GCA_031280565.1 Accumulibacter sp.
TCGCGCCGTCACTTCCAGAACAAAATACTCAAGCAACTTTCGCTGGATACTTTTCTTTAATTTACAGTGAGTTATCGCCATGTTCTAGATTAACATCATCGCTAATCTAGTACAGCTCCAAAGATTTTTTTCACTTCGACCTCCTCTTGAAAATGACAATGTTTCATTCATGCCCTGCGGAACCTGGCGAGGTGGCGCGAAAAGGCGCGTGCGCCCTTTACGCCCGATATTCCCCCTGGATGGGGCGGCCGGAAGCGGTTTTTGATAAAACCGGGCTGCGGGCAAGCTCTAACGGAGCGGCGCGTTTGCGCGACTACGCCGTGTAACGAATTGTGGAAGAAATATGCGCTCCAGGATGACAAGCCGGTCTTACAGGCCGAGCGTTGTCGGGTATATTCGGGTTTCGCATTCTTCCAGCAGATCGTCGAAGCGTTCGATATAAGGTGTGCATTCGCGCCTGTCGTCCAGAATAAACCTTGATCGGGCGTGGTCTTTGTGAATCCGTATCAGTGCGTGCGCGTCGTCGACGAGAATGAAATTGTCGTGAAGCGACAGAAGGCGCGGCGCGCATTCAAAAATCCGCAGCCTGTCTGAATATGTTCCGAGAAGTGCCATGAGTCTTGGGCTGCGGTCGCGCGCGGCAAGCGGGTTTCTCAGGACGATGTCGCATGAAGTAAAGCGGTTCGCGCCAAGAAATCTTCCAAGTTTTGCGGCAAGATCGGGATTTTCCAGACCGGGATGGACAAGGTCTTCGTCGAAAATACGGAGTCTGCGCGACAGAAAAGGCAGAATTTCCTGTACCGCCGAAGCGTAATCTGCCCAGGTGGTCATCAAGCGGCTTGTCATGGCAAAAAAGAAAGAATCCGTATTTGCGGATTGTAATGGGATTTGAACGCGGCTTTGAAATCTTTCCAGATAATTTGACATCTGCGCCGGAAGGCTTCCCAAACGGTTCAGCGTCCTTCCGGCGCGTGTTTCCATTCGTACTGAGCTTGCCGAAGTACGAATGGACGCTCCGCCTTTCCAGTCCTTACCCTTCGACAGGCTTCCTTCGCCAGGCTCAGGACGGGGCAAAGTGAATAGATTGGAAAGAGCTTCTTTGATATATTCAGAAATTAAAAATGGCTTGAGGGCGTTATTTTACTTTCTGCCCTGTTTTTGCCATTCGGGGTGAGCGTGTTAAAACCTCGCTCACACTGAACAGTCCCTGGTCTTCGAATCGTTTTCCAATCCTCACCCTTCGACAGGCTCAGGGCGAACGGATTGAAAAACAGGCTTTCTCCAGGTTCCGGACAACGCAGGGCGAACGGATGAGGAAGAAACCCTCTCAGCAAATTCAAACTCTGGGGGCTGTGTCAAAGATTAAAAATGCCTTAAGGACGTTGTTTTAATTAGTGCCCTTCGACAAGCTCAGGACGGGGCAGGGCAAGGGGATTAGAAATGCCCGGAACGGTGAGTGGCGCACTGCTCTGGTGCGCCGTTGGGCGTATGTCTCTTGGTGTTTTCCGATGAAACAGGTTAATCCATTGATAATAAATGCTTTTTTGTTGAGGTATGAAATCTGCTTTGTCTGTCCTGTTATTTTTTCAGGAGCTCATTCATGTGTATATTACGCGGACATGTCAAGGCCGCCATGATTGCTTTCGCCTCGCTTGTCCCGGGCGGCGTTTATGCTGGCGATCATGAGGCATTCAGCGCCAATGTCAGCCTTACAACAGAATATTCTTATCGTGGCATTTCGCAAACCGACAAACGTCCCGCGATACAGGGCGGCTTCGACTACAAGCATGCCGGCGGCGCGTATGCCGGGGCCTGGGCTTCGAGCATTTCATGGCTGCGCGATGCCGAGCGCGGCACTAATGTTTCGTCGGGAAACAGCGCCGAAATCGATGTTTATGCCGGTTATGCTGGTAAAGCCCGTCATTTCGATTTCGATGTTGGATTGCTTCAATACTATTATCCGGGGAATTTCAACAGCCGGTGGCGGCAGGCGGCTGGCCTGAAAAATCCGGGAACGCTTGAGGCTTATGCGGGTGTTTCGTGGAAGTTCGTTTCGCTGAAATATTCCCGCGCTTTGTCCAATTTGTTCGGTTCGCCCGAATCCAGGGGGAGCGATTACATCGATCTGTCCATTTCGTACAAGGCGCGAGACGATTTGAGCCTGGATGCGCATTATGGGCATCAGCATGTCAAAGGCCCCGGCGAATCGTATGCCGACTGGAAACTCGGCGCGACGTACAGCATGGGGGGGTTCGACATTGGCCTGCATTACGTCAATACTACTATCCGGCATGCCAGCAGCGTGAATGCCGACGGACGCGGGATTCTTTCCATCAAGAAGTCTTTCTGAGCGTGTCTTGTCGAAGAAAAAACGTTAGGAGCGTGCGTGAATGCGGGGATTCGGATGATTTGACGATTCCGCGCGGCAGCGGCGCTCCGGCGTTTTTGGAGCGTTTCCCGGTTAAAAAACCGCACGCGATGAAGTGAGTGGCGCTGTTCACTCTCTTGGCGGTCTTTCCAATCATTACTACTTCGACAGGCTCAGGATGGCGCAGGGTGAACGGGTTGAAAAATACGCTCCTGTTGGGCTTGTCGAAGTATGAACGGATGCTCCAAGCCGTAAATACTCTTTCCAATCCTGATTCTTTCCAGGACGGGGCAGGATAATGAACAGGAATGGAAAACCCCGTCCGCGCTGAGTCTGCCGAACCATCGACACCCTCTATTTCCGTTCGTACTGAGCCTGTCGAAGTATGAACGGACGCTCCAAGGGCTTTCAAAAGCCTCTTTAATCAGCCTCCTTCGACAAATTCAAGGCAAGAGAGTTTTTGGCCTTTCCAGTCCTTACCCTTCGACAAGCTCAGGGCGAACGGACTGAAAAGGTGTTCTCCGACAGGCTCAGGACGGAGCAGGGCGAACGGACTGGAAAAGCGCTCTTCGACACGCTTCCTTCGTCAAGTTCGGGACAGGCATGGCGAATGGATGAAGAAGAACCCCTCTCAGCAGATTCAAACTCTGGGGGCTGTGTCAAAGATTAAAAATGGCTTAAGAACGTTGTTTTTATCTTTTGCTCTGTTTTTGTGCTGAGTAGATTAAAAACCCGTTCACGCCAAACCTGCCGAACCATCGACACCCTCTATTTCCGTTCGTACTGAGCCTGTCGAAGTATGAACGGACGCTTTGGCCTTTCCAGTCCTTACCCTTCGACAAGCTTCCTTCGACAGGCTCAGGACAGGCAGGGCGAACGGATTGAAAAACAGGCTTTCTCCAGGCTCAGGACAGGCAGGGCGAACGGGCTGGAAAGGCATTCTCCGGACAAGCGGCTTTTCAAATCTTTTCCTGGCCGGTGACTTGAACGGGTATTCCTTCCAATGTGTGAGAGCGGGGTGGCCGCAGGTCATTATTTGAATCGAAAACGTGCGCTCTAAATGATCGATGCGCCCCCCGGATTGGCGCGGATCATCTCGATGGCGTGTTCAATGGAATACGCCATGATGATGCCGGTATTGCTCCGGACGGCCAGGGCGGTTTCCTTGTCGTCCAGGTAGACTTTGTCCCACACGAAACGGTATCCGGCGATGACGGCGGCGATGCGCGCGTTTTCTTCGCCGGGGAGCGAGAAAACAACCGGGCCGCCCGAAAATCCGGGGTTGTTGACGCCGTCCAGCAAAAGGTAACGGCCGTCTTTTCCGTTTCCATCGAGAAAGAGCATCGAAACGCAGGCTTTTTTGACAAGCGGAAAAGGAAAGCCGCCGTTCAGTTCGCCGACTTCCGACTGTAGTCCGTAGGGAAATCCGAGAAAGTAGACGTCCTGGCCAAGGACGATGCCCCGCGTCGAGGAGGCTATTGCCACCGGCGGGGAAATGGGATGGGGCGGCGCGAGAACACAAAGGTCGATATCGCCTGGCGCTCGGGCCAGAACCATGCAATCCAGGCGTTTCCATTCGCCTTCGTGCTGCACTTCGATCGTGACGCTTCGTCCGGTGTCCGGCAGGACGTGGCGGGCCGTGACGATGTATTGCTTGCGGTACATGTCGACCGTGAAGCAGGTTGCCGTCTCTCCGTCGAACTGCATCCGGAAAGTGCGCTGAAGAATGTTGCTCAGGGGACCCATGCTGGCGGCGTACCGGGATCAATCGTTGAATCGCGGCGCGCGGCCTTCGAAGAGTTTGACGAGGCTGAACATCGCGCGGTTGAGCGGCGTCGGGATGCCAAGCGCTTCACCCCGGCGCGTGACGTAGCCGTTGATGTAGTCGATTTCGCTGCGCTTGCCGCGTCCGATGTCCTGGGCGGTCGATGAGAGCTGCGTCGGCGCGGTTTCGGTGACCCGCTCGACGGATTCCCATGCGCCGCCTTCGATATTGACGCCGTCGGCTTTGGCTACGGCGAGGCATTCTTCGACGATGCCGCGCATCGTTTCCGGAATACCTTTGCCGGAGACGAGCCGGCCGTAGGGCAATTGCGTGATGGCCGAGAGCGGGTTGTAGACGCAATTGACGATAAGTTTGAGCCAGAGCGAAGCGGCGATGTCGCGCGAGATTTCGATGGGCACGTCCGCCGAGGCGAAAAGCTTGTCGATGCCGCGGCTGACCGCTTCCGGGCCGAAAACAAGCTCGCCGCGCCCGTGGTGCTTGACGTGGCCCGGCCCGGCCATTTCGGTGGCAACGTAAACGACGGCGGGCAGAATGTCGTTTTTCAGGCGCTGTTTCAGCCGGTCGACGTTGTCGACGCCGTTCTGGAGGCTCAGGACGAGCGCGCCGGGGTCGATATGCGGCGCCATTTCATCCGCCGCCGCCAGGGTATCGGGCGACTTGACCGCGCAGAGGATGAGTTTTGCGCCGCGGATGCTTCGTGCTTCCACGCTGGCCTGAAGCGGAATGTATTCGTCGAATGTCCGCGTTTCCATGCGCAGTCCTTTTCCGCGTATGGTTTCGACATGCGCGGGCCGGGCAATCAGAATGACATCGTGTCCCGCGCGCGCGAACATCCCTCCGTAATAGCAGCCCACCGCGCCCGCGCCCATGACAGCGATTTTCATCGGAAATCAGCTCCGGCTGGAAACAGCCCCTTCGGGGGAATAATCTCGTTGGAATAGGCGTGATCTCTTCCAGACGGCCGCCCTGTTTCAGGCGTGGATTGAAACATGACAAATGCCCCTTGTCCGGACGTTGGTCAAAGCGCCAGCGTGAGCGTTTCGCGCGCGCCGTCGAGTCCGAAGGAAGCGTGTTCGCCGAGCGCGAGCATTCCGTGCCGTTCAAGCTGGGAAAGAATCACCGGAATGCCGTCTTCACCGATGCCGTAACCCGACAGGCGCGTCGGCGCACCAAGCGACTCGAAGAATTGCCGTGTCCGTTCGATGGCTTGATCGATGCGCGTTTCGGGCGGATCATCGCGCAGATTCCAGACGCGTTCGGCATACTGCAGCAGTTTTTCGCGTTTTTCGGCGCGGCGGACGCGAAGCATCGCCGGAAGCACGACGGCCAGCGTCTCGGCGTGAGCCAGCCCGTATTTTGCCGTGATTTCGTGTCCGATCATGTGCGTCGCCCAGTCGGTCGGGACACCAGCGGCGATCAGCCCGTTCAGCGCCATTGTCGCCGTCCACATGATGTTGGCGCGGACGTCGTAGTTTTCCGGTTCCTTCAGGGCTTTCGGCCCTTCTTCAATCAGGGTCAGGAGCAGTCCTTCGGCAAAGCGGTCCTGAACCCTGGCGTCGACGGGAAAAGTCAGGTATTGCTCAATGACATGCGCAAACGCGTCGATGACGCCGTTTCTCGTCTCTTTGGGCGGCAAGGTGAAGGTTTTTTCCGGATCGAGGATCGAGAAACGCGGATAGACCAGCGGGCTTGAGAAGGGGAGTTTGTCTGCGCTGCTTTTCCGGCTGACGACGGCGAAATTGTTCATCTCCGACCCCGTGGCGGGAAGCGTCAACACCGACCCCAGGGGAACGGCGCTCTTTACTTTCGCATTTTTCGAGAGGATGTCCCAGGGGGCGCCCGCGAAGGGAATCGCCGCCGAAATGAATTTTGTCCCGTCGATGACGGAACCGCCGCCGGCCGCCAGCAAAAAGTCGATTTTTTCGCGGCGCGCGAGATCGACGCCCTGGATGAGCGTTTCATACGCCGGATTGGGTTCGATTCCGGGAAACTCGAAAACCGTGAATCCCGAAAGCGCTTCACGGATTTCGGAGAGGGTTCCGTTCCTGAGAATACTGCCGCCGCCATAGGTAATCAGGACGCGGGAATTCGCGGGAATTTCTTTCTTGAGGTCAGCGATTCGGCCTTTGCCGAACAGAATGCGTGTCGGATTATGGAAAACGAAATTTTTCATGGGATCTCCGTTCCCGCGTCAGGAATGCCGGAACAGGCCGCGCAGCGCGTTTTGCAGGTCGGCGGGCAAGAGCAGCGTTTTCGCGTTGTTCGATTCGGCCAGTTTACCCAGGTTGGCGACGTATTTCTCGCCGAGAAGGAAGAGCGCTGGAAGCTCGTTTCCACCCAGCGCGCCTGTGACTTTGCCAATGGCTTGTGAAGAGGCGTCGGCCAGCGTGATCTGGGCTTCTGCGTCGCGCTTGGCGGATTCCAGACGCGCCTCGGCGGTCAGGATCATTGCCTGTTTTTCGCCCTCGGCGCGCGTGACCATCGCCTTGCGTTCGCGTTCGGCCGCGGCCTGTAATTCCATGGCGCGCTGCATCGACGGCGAGGGCTTGATGTCCTGGATTTCGACGGATTTGACGGTCAGACCCCAGTCCATCGCTTCGTCTGCGACGCTGGCTTTCAGGCGCGTTTTTATCATTTCGCGTTTCGACAGGGCGTGATCAAGCTCCATTTCGCCGACGATTGAGCGCAGGGTGGTCATGATCATGTTGCGTATGGCCTCGATATAGTTTTCGACGCCATAGACCGCTTTCGTCGAATCGGTCACCTTGATGAACGCGATGGCGTTGACGAGAATCAGGGCGTTATCGTGCGTGATGACTTCCTGTTCCTGGATGTCGAGGATGATGTCTTTGGTCGTGATCCGGTAGTTGATGCTGTCGATATAGGGAATGATGAAACGGAGACCGGGCAGCAATGTTTCGTGATATCTGCCCAGGCGCTGGACGATCCATTCTTCGCCCTGGGGAACGATGTGCACGCCCATGGCGACGGTTGTCAGGGCAAAAATCAAAAGAACGACGGATATGATGATGCCGGCCATTTGGAGTATCTCCTTGTGTGAATGCTGTTTCCATAAAAATCCGCTGATGGGCGGACGCGCGTCAGGTACTGTGTCGAGGCATGTCAGACTTTTTCCACCTTCATGAAATTGCCCTGGACGGCGGCGACGCGCACGCGCGCGCCTGCCGCGATTTCTTCGTCGGCATAACATTCCCAGACTTCCGCACCGAGTATGGGCTTCTGGAAGCGCACATGGCCGCGCGCATCGGGCGCGAGCGTTTCGATCAGGACACCCGATTCACCAGCGATAAGCGCCGTTGCTGAACCGACGGCGGGAGCAGCGTGGTTTCTGAAAAAACGGAACCAGAGAACGGCGAGTCCGGAGGAAAAACACGTCCACAACACCAACTGGGCTGTCAGGGAAAGGGAGGGTGCAACAAGAAGGAGAACGCCGAGTGCGACCGCGCCCGCGCCGAACCAGAGAACGAAGAACATGGGCATCAGCAGTTCGAGCATGGACAGACACAAACCAAACGCGACCCAGTGCCACCATTGAGGAAGGTATTCAAACATTATTTGCCTGCCTGGATTGCCGGAAGGCGAAAGTATAGCAAATCCGGCGCTGGCGCATTCATTCCGCGTTTTCCCGCGGTTCGCGTCATGGTTTGCTGAAACACGGCTTTCTCCGCGTCGCCTGACATGGTCTGGAAGAGGGAAGAACTAAAGAAAAAGGATGAAAATAAATCAACGTTTTTAAAGTATTTTATTAGTAAAAAACACGTAAAATTGCTTGATACTGTTAGTCATATTATGAAAACAAGGAATTTTTACTTCACTAAATCGAATAAAATGGCTTGAAAACGTAATCAGTATTTCAGTTTTAATAGATTTATTTATAAATAAAAAAGTAAAATACAGGAACAGCAAGTATTTCATTGAAACGATTCAGGAATATTTTGATTATTTCTAAATAATTCAAAAATCTGCTGGAACGCCCTTCATACGGGTTTGGCAAGTCCGTGGCGAACATCTGTGGACAATCATTTGCCTGAGCTTGTTCTGAGCTTGCCGGAATACACCTTTCCAATCTGTCCAATCTGTTCGTTCCGGGCCTGTCGAAGGGCAGGGACTGGAAAGGCATTGATGCTCTGGAGCGTCTGTTCATGCTTCGGCAGACTCAGCGCGAACGGAAACAGGTGGATGTGGTTCGCGCAAACAGCAGCAAGAAATTAGCGACAGCCCTTCAGGGCTGTCGATC
>JAITGN010000038.1 GCA_031280565.1 Accumulibacter sp.
CTTTCCAGTCCTGATTCTTTCTTCGAATCGTTTTTCAATCCTTACCCTTCGACAAGCTTCCTTCGACAGGCTCAGGACGGAGCAGGGCGAACGGGTGAAAAAGAACACCCTTCAGCAAATTCAGTGTCTGGAGGCCATGTCAAAGATTAAAAACAGCTTAAGGACGTTGTTTTTATATTCAGTTATTCAGTTCTGTTTTTTGACATTCGTGGTGGTCATGTCGAAGCACATGAACGGAAGCTCAACGGTAAATCAAACGCCTTTTTGGCCAGGATCCTTCGACAAGCTCAGGATGAACGGGTAGAAAAAGACCAGCGTTTATTTTCCTCCGCACCGAACCATCGACACCATCTATTTCGTATCGAATCATCAACAGCGCCTATCTCCGTTCGTGCTGAGCCTGTCGAAGTATGAACGGACGCTCTGCCTTTCCAGTCCTGATTCTTTCTTCGAATCGTTTTTCAATCCTTACCCTTCGACAAACTTCCTTCAACAAGCTCAGGACGGGGCAGGGCGAACGGATTGAAAAACAAACCTGCGTCAAACTCAGGACAGGGCAGGGCACGGATTGAAAAACATATCTCCGACAGGCTTCCTTCTCCAAGCTCAGGGTGAGCAGGATGAACGGGTGAAAAAGAACGACCTTCGACACACAATCAAGACAAGCAGATAGAACAGAATAAACGGATTGGAAAGTTATCCTTTGGCCCGCGCATGCAGGCTCGAGGCTGTTTTCAATGCATTGGCGCGATTGTCAAAGATTAACAGCGTTCTCAAGGTATTTTTACACAGTATTTAAATAAAATAGCTATAGAACGTCAATTATTTTCTTGTTTCTATGATAAATTTTCAGGTATTTTTAATAAAATTGCTTGAAAACGTTATAATTATTTTCAAATTTCGGGCATTTTCTGAAGTTATTCGGCATTGGATGTCTGTTTTCCAATGCCTGCGAAGGCTGTCATAAGAATTTTTTGGCGCCTTTTCCTTTCCGGCCGGTTTCCGGTTCATCCGGAGTTATCCGGATTCGCGTGCCATTTCCCCCGCATGGCGGCTTTCCCAAGTAGAATCGGGTTTTATCAAAAACCAGTCCCGGTTTGGAGCGCTGCTTCGGAGGGGATACGTCCGGGACGGGGCGTTTTCTTCTCTCTTCTGTGCCGCGTCCGGTTTGGCCGGGTATGGATTGGAACATTTTTTATCGTTCGTTGAAAAAATATGCCAACTTTCCAGGAAATCATTTTACGCCTCCAGCATTTTTGGGATCGTCAGGGGTGCGCGTTGCTCCAGCCTTACGATATCGAGGTCGGCGCGGGAACCTTTCATACTGCGACCTTTTTGCGTGCTATCGGCCCGGAGCCGTGGAACGCCGCTTACGTTCAGCCGTCGCGCCGTCCGAAGGACGGCCGTTACGGAGAGAATCCGAATCGCCTTCAGCATTATTATCAGTTTCAGGTTGTTCTGAAGCCTTCGCCCGGCGCGATTCAGGAACTTTATCTGCAATCGCTTGAAGCGCTCGGCATCAATCTTTCAGAGCACGATGTGCGGTTCGTCGAGGATGACTGGGAATCGCCAACGCTCGGTGCGTGGGGGCTGGGATGGGAAGTCTGGCTGGACGGGATGGAAGTGACCCAGTTTACGTATTTTCAGGAGGTCGGCTCGTTGACGTGCAAACCGGTGCTCGGCGAGATTACCTATGGTCTTGAGCGCCTGGCGATGTATCTGCAGGGCGTTGAGAATGTTTTTGATATCGTCTGGTCGGAAGGCGCGGCGTATCGCCTGACTTATGGCGACGTTTATCATCAGAACGAAGTCGAACAGTCGAAATATAATTTCGAGCATTCCAGCCCTGAAATCCTTTTTCGTCATTTCAACGATTACGAAGCCGAGGCAAAACGCTTGTCCGCCCTTTCGCTCGCGCTGCCGGCGTATGAACAGATCATGAAGTGCTCCCATTGTTTCAATCTGCTTGACGCGCGAGGCTCCATTTCGGTGACTGAACGCGCCGCTTACATTGGCCGTGTCCGCGCGCTGGCGCGCGAGGTTGCGCAATTGTATTACGACGCGCGGGAGGCGCTCGGTTTTCCGATGTGCCGCGTTGTTTCCGGGAAAGGAGCGGCGAAATGAACGCGACGCTGCTTGTCGAAATCCTGACTGAAGAATTGCCGCCAAAGGCGCTTGCCCGTCTGGGCGAGGCGTTCCGTGACGGCCTCATTGACGGCCTCGCGCGCTGCCGGCTTGTTTCCGGAACACCGGAATCCGCGTGGTTTGCGACGCCGCGCCGCCTGGCCGTTCTGGTTCGGGATGTCGCGGACGCCGCCGCCGACCGTATTGTCGAAGAAAAAATCATGCCGGTTTCCGTGGCGTTTGACGCCGAAGGGAAGCCAACAGCGGCGCTTGAAAAAAAACTCGGCGCGCGCGGCATTCTGCTTTCCGGAATCGCGCGTTTCGAACGGCGTCCGGACGGCAAATCCGAAGCGCTTTTCTATAAGGCCGCCGTCGCGGGCGCCCGGCTTGACGAGGTGCTGGGCGGTCTTGCCGCCGACGCGCTGAAAAAATTGCCGGTGCCGAAAATCATGCGCTGGGGAACGGCGGAAAACAGCGACCGTCAATTCGCGCGTCCGGTGCACGGCGTAATGCTGCTTCACGGAAGCCGTCCGGTCCCCGGCGAATTGTTCGGGCTTGCCAGCCGTCCCCTGACGCGCGGCCATCGTTTTTTGTCGAAGGCCGGACGGGAAGGCGATATTCCCATCACCGCGGCCAGCGATTATGATGAAATACTGAAGCGCGACGGAAAGGTTATCGCCGGTTTCGGCGAGCGCCGCGCCCTGATCGCTTCGCTGCTTGAGGCGAAAGCGGCTGAACTTGGCGCGGTGCTTGATATTCCCGCCGCCTTGCTCGACGAAGTGACGGCGCTCGTCGAATGGCCGGCCGTCTATGCCGGCGAATTCGAACCGGAATTTCTTGATGTGCCGCACGAATGCCTGATTCTGACCATGCGGCAGAATCAGAAATACTTTCCGCTGTTCGACGCGTCGCGGCGGCTCATCAACAGATTCCTGATCGTCTCGAATATGGAAATCGACCATCCGGAATCCATTGTCGACGGCAATGCGCGCGTTGTCCGTCCGCGCCTTTCGGATGCCCGGTTTTTCTTCGAGCAGGATTGCCGGACGACGCTGGCGTCGCGGCTCGACCGGCTCGAAAACGTGGTTTATCACAACCGGCTGGGGTCGTTGCGGGATCGCGCGGAACGGCTTGAGGCGCTTGCCGGAAAAATCGCCGGACGCCTTGGCGCGGATGCTTCGCGGACTGCGCTGATCCAACGCGCCGCGCGTCTTTCGAAAGCCGATCTTGTTACCGGTATGGTAGGTGAATTTCCGGAACTTCAGGGCATCATGGGGCGTTATTATGCCCTGCGCGACGGCGAGAATGCCGAGACAGCGGAAGCGATCCGGGCGCATTATCAGCCGCGTTTTTCGGGCGATGCCTTGCCCGCTGGCCCGGTCGCCTGCGCGGCGGCGCTGGCGGACAAGCTCGACGCGCTGACCGGATTTTTCGGCATCGGCCAGCTTCCGACGGGTGAAAAGGATCCTTTTGGGCTGCGCCGCGCCGCGCTCGGCGTTCTGCGCATTCTGATGGAAACGCCGTTGCCGCTCGATCTGGCCGGCCTGATCGCCGATGCGCGCGCGGGTTTTCATGGCGGTGTTTTGACGGAAGCTGTCGATGTCCCGCTGTTTGATTTCATGCTCGACCGTTTGCGCGGCCTGCTCAGGGAGGCCGGTCATGCGCCTGATGCCGTCGATGCCGTGCTGTTTCAGCGTCCCGCGCGGATTGATCTCGTTCCGGCGAAACTCGACGCGGTGCGTGAATTCATGCGGATGCCGGAAGCGCCCGCGCTTGCCGCCGCCAATAAACGCATCGGAAATATTCTCAGAAAAGCGGAGGGGAATTTTTCTTCGCCGCCGTTGCTTGAACTGCTCACGGACGACGCCGAAAAAGCGCTCTTCGCGCGCGTAAATGCGCTTTCGCCCGTGATCGCGGCGCGCGTCGAAAAAAAGGAGTACGCGGCGGCGCTCAAGGCGCTTGCCGAAGCGCGCGCCGATGTCGACCGCTTTTTCGACGCGGTGATGGTCAACGTCGACGATTCCGCCACACGGGCAAACCGCCTTGCCCTGCTCAGGGCGCTTTTCGACCAGTTCAACGCGGTTGCCGATATTTCCAGGCTGTGCGTATGAAACTCATCATTCTTGATCGCGACGGCGTCATCAACAAGGACTCGGACGGCTTCATCAAGTCTCCCGACGAATGGGAAGCGATTCCGGGCAGCCTGGAATCCATCGCGCGACTGACGCGGGCGGGACACCGGGTCGTTCTCGCGACCAATCAGTCGGGCATCGGACGCGGATTGTTCGATATGGACAGCCTCAACGCGATTCATGACAAGATGCGCCGTTCGCTGGACGCGCACGGCGGGC
This sequence comes from Accumulibacter sp., assembly GCA_031280565.1. Lineage (GTDB taxonomy): Bacteria > Pseudomonadota > Gammaproteobacteria > Burkholderiales > Rhodocyclaceae > Propionivibrio. The sequence goes on from JAITGN010000038.1 coordinate 4,476, forward strand.
GCATCGACGCCGTTTTTTATTGTCCGCATACCGCCGAAGCGGACTGCGCGTGCCGCAAGCCCAAACCCGGCATGTTTTTGAGCATCGCGGAGCGCTTCGAAGTCGAGCTTGCGCGGGAAATCATCGCGGTCGGCGATTCGCTGCGCGATCTGGAAGCCGCGGCGGCGGCCGGTGTAACGCCGGCGCTTGTTCTTACAGGCAAGGGCGCGAAAACGCGCGCCGAGTGCGGCTTGCCTGAAGGAACGCTGGTTTTTGACGATCTGGCGGCCGCGGTCGAACATATCCTGGGCGCATGATGATTTTTGTCCGTTCGCTGGTTTTCATCCTTCTTTCCGTCCTGCTCACGATTCCCGTTGGCGGATCAGTCGCGGCGGGCGTTGTTTTCCCGCTCCGTTTCCGCTTCCGGATCGTTTCCGTCTGGTATACGTCGATGCTCGCCTTGTGCCGCCATGTTCTCGGCCTGGATTACCGGCTCATCGGCCGCGAAAACATACCGCCCGTTCCCTGCGTCGTGCTTTCCAAACATCAATCGGCCTGGGAGACCATCGCGCTCCAGGCGATTTTTCCTCCCGCTGTCTTCGTTCTGAAAAAATCCCTGCTCCTGATCCCTTTTCTCGGCTGGGGGCTTGCGGCGGCGAAAATGATTTCGATCGACCGCGATGCCGGCAAAGAAGCGATTCGCCGCGTCGCCCGTCAGGGGAAAGAGCGTCTCGACGCAGGGTTTTCGGTCATTGTTTATCCCGAAGGGACGCGCACCGCGCCGGACGAGACGCGGCCTTTCAAAAAGGGGGGCGCGTTTCTCGCGGCCAACGCGGGCGTTCCCGTTGTTCCGGTCGCGCATAACGCGGGCGAATTTTGGGGAAAAAACGCTTTCGTCAAAAAGCCGGGACTCATTACCGTCAGTATCGGCGCGCCGATTGATACGCGGGACAAAACCCCGGAAGAAATCACGGCACTGGCCGAAACGTGGATACGTGAAGAAATGAACCGCATCTCTTCACGCCGCGATTCCGATGGAACGCCGTATTCCAATGGAAAGCGTGCCGCTTCAGCCTGATCTTTTTTCCCCGTCCGGCAATCCCGCGCTTTCCGGGAACGAATCAATGCATGCGATCGCCATCAAGGATCGCATCGTTCCGTATGTGCTGCGCCGTTCCAGCCGCGGCACGATCGTTCTTTCGATCGACCACCGCGGTTTGCGAGTCGGCGCGCCGCGCCGCGAAACGCTGGCCGGAATCGAGATGTTTATCTTGAAGCACGAGCGCTGGGTCGCGCGAAAGCTTGATGAATGGCGAGCGTCTCGCCGTTCCGGGACTCTGAGAATCGCCGAAGGAAGCGATCTTCCGCTGCTTGGCGGAAATTTACGGGTTCATCTGGCTTGCGGCGACAACCGCGTGGACTGGGGAGACCCCTTTCCTTCGACGGTAACGCTGTTTTTGCGTTCGCCCCGCGACGCGGCCGCCGTTCTGGAAAAAAGCCTGCGCGAACGTGCGCGCGACCTGTTCGCGGAACGTCTCGCGCGTTATGCTGAAAGACTGGAGGTCGATGTCCCGCCGCTTGCCATTTCCAACGCGCGGACGCGCTGGGGATGTTGCAGCCTGAAAACGGGGATTCGCCTGAACTGGCGTCTGCTGCATTTTCCGCTCCGCCTTATCGATTACGTCGTCGTCCATGAGCTTGCGCATCTGCGTGAAATGAATCATGGCAAGCGCTTTTGGGCGATTGTGGGCGGCGCGCTTCCAGAATATCGCGCGCTTCGCGAAGAACTGAAGGAATTGGCCGTCCGCCTTCCCCGCGACTTTTCCGCCGCTTAGCGCGTTTTTCGTTCAAATGACCGCAAAATCCCGCAGGTGAGCAAGGAATTAGCGACAGCCCGGAAGGCGCTGTCGCTCTAACATCATTGGCAAGGGGTTTGCATCCCCTTGCCAATGGCTACGGTCGAAACCCCGGCCTTCCAACCTCTGCACCGCCCTGAAGGGCGGGGTTTCAAACCGGAGTTGGTTTTACGATGAAGTGGCGCTGTTTCCTTTCACCGCCGTTCGCCCTGCTCCGTCCTGAGCCTGTCGAAGTATGAACGGACGCTCCGGGTCGTAAATACTCTTTCCAAGCTTGATCCTTTCTTCGAATCGTTTTTCAATCCTTACCCTTCGACAAGCTTCCTTCGACAGGCTCAGGACGGAGCAGGGCGAACGGATTGAAAAACAGGCTTTCTCCAGCTCAGGACAGGCAGAGCGGATAGATTGGAAAGGGGTCTCTGGAAACCCAAAGAAATTAAAAATTGCTTAAGAACGTTATTTTAATTAGCATCCTTCGACAAGCTTCCTTCGACAGGCTCAGGACGGAGCAGGATGAACGGGAGTGGAAAACCCTGTCTGTGCTGAGTCTTCTGAGTCATCGACAACACCTGTCCCCGTTTGTGGTGATTTTGCCAAAACACATCGACAACACCTGTCTCCGTTCGTGCTGAGCCTGTCGAAGCAGGAACGGACGCTCAACGGCCTTTCAATGCCTGAACAAACGCCTGAACAATCCTTCCCGTCTCTCAAAAAACCTGAAAACAACCAGAATATTCCCGAATCATTGCCGTGAACAAGGCTTCATTCCTGGGTTTTTGTGATAAATCCTCGATAAAACAAGCATTATCCTGAAAAGCCATAAACGTTCTCAAAGGATTTTATCTGATAAAAGGCAGCAAAAGTTGGCCATTCATAAAATAGTGCAAACGATTTCAAGGGATTTTATTGAAATTTATGCAATAAAACAGCTAAAAAACGAAGGCCGGTTGTCCTGCGCGAAATTCATGAAAAATGTAGAAAAAATATGAAAAGCGGTAACAAAATGTACCGGTTGATGTATATTAACCAGTCTTCTTGATAGGTATTTGACCACCTCCCGTTCGATCATGTGTGCGTTGCCGATCCTTTCCGTTGCCCAAACGCCGCGCCATCCAGCCCGCGTTAACCGGCTTGCCGCAAGGGATCTAGCGCGGGTACGGTTCTTGCTACACACACACACACACACACACACACACACACACACACTCTCTCTCTCTCTCTCTCTCTCTCTCTACTGAAACATCCGCGCCGGACGGCCCGAAGCGGCCTCGCGTCCGGCGCTTTATCCGGCGGCTTTCCGCCAGCGCGCTAATGACGGGCGCGTTGAAACACCGGCGGTGCCTGTCCCCGTTTGCGGCGGGCGCGTCGAAGCATGAACGGACGCTCTGCCTTTCCAATCCTTACCCTTCGACAAGCTTCCTTCGACAGGCTCAGGACGG
>JAITGN010000065.1 GCA_031280565.1 Accumulibacter sp.
CAGTAACATTCTCTTGAAGTACATATACATTTCCTTCGTTGTTGGTTAATGGTATCCGGGTACATGAGTATTTTTGAGATTTTGGTATATCCCTTTTAAGCCGTGATTCTACGTCATAAAGACGATGTTAGGCGTGATGCAAGAAGGATTGAGTTCGCGAGGCGCGGAGCGAAACGGCGCGGGGGATGCCCACGAACACTTGCGCCTTCACGGACAAAACCCCGCCATTCGAAGTGTGGAAATTGGAGCTTGCTACAAGCCCCCCGTCGAAATCATGTGCTTCGCTGGGCGTCACGGCTCCATCGGCTCTGCAATCATAAATACCGAGGAAGCAAACGCCGCCGGAAACATGTCGAACGGAAATTTGCGTATCTCCTTTATCCTCATGTTATGACGGATTGTCTGCGCCAACCATCTCCAATCGAAGCCCTTATGTCCGGTGCCATGTGGTGGCAGCTTATCGAGTTGATATAGTCCCGCCCAGAATGTTTCAGGCCAACGGTATTCCTTGTGACGCATATAGCCGGTAACGAGAGAGCCGACGTTTTTGAGCCAAATGGCCGGGCCAATTTCTACGGGTACCGAACACACGAAAAGCCGTGGCCCTGCGGCGGCAATGGCCTCGATGATTCGTACTACATCATGCTCCGGTATGTGTTCGAATGTTTCTAGGGCAACGATAATATCGGCGCGTTTCAAATTCGCCAAAGCGTTTGTGACGGAATTGTGAACCACCTGAAAGTTCGGGTTGTGGGCGTATCTTGAGCGCGCTGTCTCGACAAATTCCGCCTCAATTTCAATACCCGTATAGTCGATGCTGAATTGTTCGTTGAGTACCGAGAAAAGTTTGGCGTGGGCGCAGCCAATATCGACGACGTTGATCGGTTTGCCCCCGGTTTCCCATTTGGCGGTTCTGAACAGCTTCAGGATATTTCTGTATCGGAACGAGTGCAGGTAAGACACCAAGAAATTGAATTGCTGAGTCCTCTCGTACTCCGTTTCCGTGTCGTGTCGTGTCGTGTCGTGTCGTGTCGTGTCGTGTCGTTAGACATTATGAATGCGTTCCAGATATGTCAAGGTGAATTCTAGCACTCACGGAGCGGGAAGGGATTTTCCATTGTTGTTGATGTTCAGCGCGGCGGGTTTTGTGAAACGGTCAAGGTAGATGTAAACCACCGGCGTCAGGTAAAGGGTGAGAAACTGCGAGAGCAGTAGTCCGCCAACAACGGCGAGGCCGAGCGGACGGCGGACATCGGCGCCAGCACCGATGCCAAGCGCGATGGGAAGCGTTCCAACGAGCGCCGCGAAAGTCGTCATCATGATCGGCCTGAAACGGACCAGGCATGCTTCGTAGATGGCGGCGTAAGGCGTGGCTTTACCTTCGCGCTGCCGTTCGAGCGCGAAGTCGATCATCATGATGGCGTTTTTCTTGACGATGCCGACCAGCATGATGACGCCAACGAAAGAATAGAGATTCAAATCGGTACGGAAAACGTAGAGCGTGACGAGCGCGCCGAGCGCGGCGGATGGCAGGCCGGACAAGATGGTCAGCGGGTGGATGAAGCTTTCGTAAAGGATTCCAAGGACGATATAAACCACAAGAATGGCGACCAGGAGCAGCAGGCCAAGCCCCTGCATGGAGGACTGAAAGGCGCGGGCCGCGCCCTGAAGGCTGGTATTGAGCGTCGCGGGAATACGCGTTTCGCGTTCGAGTTCCCGGATGCGGTCGACGGCCTCGCCAAGCGAGAATCCCGGCAACAGGTTGAAGGAGATCGTGACGGAAGGCAGCTGCCCCTGATGGTTGATCGTCAGCGCTTGCGTCGATTGCCTGACTTGAGTGACGGTGCTGAGCGGAATCAGGGCGCCGCCCGTCGCGCGGACATGAATCCGCGAGAGCATGGAAGTGTCGGTTTGATATTCGGGGGCGGCTTCGAGAATGACCTGGTACTGGTTGGTCGTCCCGTAGATCGTGGAAATCTGGCGCGCGCTGAACGCGCTCTGAAGCGCGTCTTCAACCTGTCCGAAATTCAGTCCGAGCGTGGCGAGCTTGTCGCGGTCAATGTCGAGTAGAACGATCGGATTGGCGTTATTCTGGTTGCTGTTGACATCGACGAAGCCCGGCAACAGGCGGATTTTATCGCGCAAGGTGTCGGCCCACCGGTAGAGTTCCGCCAGATCGGTGCTTTGCAGTGTGTATTGGTATTGCGCCATTGTGACCTGTCCGCCGATGCGGATAATCGGGGGATTTTGCATATATACCCGGATTCCGGGAACGGCCGCGAGTTTTGGCCGGAGCTGCTGGATAATTTCGTCCGCCGAATGTTCGCGCTCTTCGCGGGGGGTGAGAACTATCGAGATATAGCCGGAATTCGGCGTCGGGCGCGACGCTGTGGCGCCGACGTTGGACATGAAGGAGCGGATGCCGGGGTGCGCCGCGATAATTTCCGAGACGGCGCGTTGATGTTCGACCATCGACGCGAACGAGGAGTCCGGCGCGCCTTCGGTGTAGGCATTGATCTGTCCGGTATCTCCGCTGGCGATGAAATCTTTCGGAACCACGGCGAAAAGAAACGCGGTCAGTGCGAGCGTGACAAGAAAACTCAGAATGACGGCGCGCGGGTAACGCAGGGCCATGTCAAGAGAGTATCTGTAGGCGTTTAGCAAGCCGTCGAAAAAATTTTCAAACAGGCGGAAAATGCCGCGCGCCGAGGTCTCGGCATGACGCAGGTAACGGCTGCACAGCATGGGGGTCAGCGAGAGCGAAACGACGCCGGAAGCGAGAATCGCCACGCAAATGGTCACGGCGAATTCGTGCAGAAGCCGGCCGACGATTCCGCCCATGAAAAGCACCGGAATGAACACCGCGATCAGCGAGATGGTCATTGAAATGATGGTGAACCCGATTTCTTTGGATCCGCTTATGGCTGCCTGGAACGGTGTTTTGCCGAGTTCGATGTGGCGGACGATATTTTCAAGCATCACGATCGCGTCATCGACGACGAAGCCGACCGAAAGCGTCAATGCCAGAAGGGAGAGATTGTCCAGGCTGTAGCCGAAGATATGCATGACGGCAAAGGTTCCAACGATCGAAATCGGCAGCGCCAGCGCCGGAATCGATGTGGCGGAGAGATTCCGGAGAAACAGCAGGATGACGAGTATGACCAGAACGCCGGAAAGTATCAGGGTGAATTCGACATCGTCGATTGATTCGCTGATCGTGATACTGCGGTCGTAGAGCGTTGTCATGCTGATTGATGCGGGCAGTTTTTCCTGAAAACTGGGCAGGATGCGTTTGACCGAATCGACAGTTTCGATGGTGTTCGCGCCCGGCTGGCGGAAAATAGCCAGCACAATCGCGCGTTTGTCGACGTTCCAGGCGGCGAGACGCAGATTTTCGACGCTGTCGACGGGCGTCGCGACTTCTTCGAGACGGATAGGCGCGCCGTCGCGCCAGGCGACGATCAGCCGCCGGTAATCGCTGGCGGTGAGAAGCTGCCCGTTATCGCGGATCGAGAACGACTGACGCGTTCCGTCGATCAATCCAAGCGGCTGGTTGACGTTGGACTGGGCGATGGCGTGCTGAAGCTCGTCGATGCCAAGGCCCAAGGCCGCCAGTTTGTCCGGATTCGCGCGGATTCGCACGGCGAATTTCTGCGAACCGTAAACCTGCACCTGCGCAACGCCGCGAATCGTCGAAATGCGCTGGGCAAGCTGCGTTTCCGCGTATTCATTGACGAGAGGAAGCGGCAGGGTCGATGAAGAAAGCGCGATATAGAAAATCGGCGCGTCCGCTGGGTTAACCTTTCTGAAAGTGGGCGGCGTCAGCATGCTGACGGGCAGTTTGCGCTGCGCCGCCGCGATGGCGGCCTGGACATCCTGCGCGGCGGCATCGATGCTCTTGTCAAGTGAGAATTGCAGGGTGATTGAGGTTGTTCCGAGTGCGCTTGTCGAACTCATTGAGTCAAGGCCGTCGATTGTCGAGAATTGTCCCTCAAGTGGCGTGGCAATTGCTGCGGCCATGGTTTCCGGCGCTGCACCCGGCAGGGTCGCGGTAACGGAAATCGTCGGGAAATCGACGTTGGGCAGTTCGGATACCGGCAAAGCCTTGTAGGCGATCATGCCGAAAGCCACGAACGCTACCATCAGCAGCGTGGTCATCACAGGACGACGGATGCAGAGTTCTGACAGATTCATCGGGAACTCTATTTCAGGGGCGGTGCGGCGTTCTGCGGAAAATGAGCGGCATTACGGACGCGCGTTCCGGGCGCGAGACGCAGATGCCCGTCGGTCACGACGTTGTCGCCTGGCTGAAGTCCTTGCACGATTGCCGTCAGACCGGCATGCGATGTTCCAATATCGATTTTTCGCATTTCGACGCGATCGTCTTTCCCGATGACAAAAACGAAATTGCCTTCCGCACCCTGCTGTACTGCTTCGTTCGGAATGACGACCGCGTTGGCCAGCGTGTCGAGAGTCAAACGGACATTCAGAAACTGCCCCGAGCTTAGTTTTTCGTCTTCATTCGGGAGAATGGCTTTCATGAGGATGGTGCCAGTCGCCGGGTTGATGGCGTTGTCGATAAAAAAGATTTTCCCTTCGAAGGCGGAGAGAGTGTTTTCGGGCAGGGAAATGCCGACTTTCACTTTGCCTGAAACCATGGCCTGGCGTACCTGGGGAAGATGTTTTTCCGGCAGTGAGAAACTGACCAGCAGGGGACGGATGCGGTTGATTGCCGTGAGTTCCGTCTCTCCCGCCTTGACGAAGGAGCCGGGAAATACAAGGCGCGCGCCTGCCATGCCGGGGAAGGGCGCGCGAATGACGCTGTACGAGAGTTGCAGGCGGGCGATTTCTTCCGCCGCTTTGCTTGCACGCAGATTGGCACTTGCCGCCGTTTCAGCGGTGCGGATTTCGTTCAGTTTTTCTTCGGAAATGAATTTGCGCGTTTTGAGCGCCGTATAGCGCACCGTATCCGCGCGGCCCTGGGACTGCATGGCGCGGTCGCGGGCCGTCGCCGCCTCAGCCTGACGCAGGCGCGCGGTGAAGTCGGCCGGATCGAGACGAATCAGCGCGTCGTCTTTTTTGACATGCTGTCCGTCCGTGAATAAAACCTCCGCGACCTGTCCATCGACACGGGATTTCAGAACGACGTTTTCATAGGCTTCGGCGCGTCCAATGACTTGCAGGATGACGGGAATGTCCTGTGTCGTTGCGGTTAGCGCAATGACCGGAACGGCGGGCGGCTCTTTTTGCTTGATTTCATTGTCGGAACAGGCGGCAAGCGCGGCGGCGCAGATGAAGGGGAGCGCGATCCGCGGATGAATCGTCATGATGGCAAGATGCTTTCGTCTGCGTACAGAGCTTCCAGGGATTCGCGGCGGCGGATGAGGTGGGCGCGCGAACCGTCGACCATGATTTCGACGGCCCGCGGCCGGGTATTGTAATTGGAACTCATCGACATGCCATACGCTCCGGCGGAACGGATGACGATAAGGTCTCCCTGTTTGAGACAAAGCGCGCGGCCGTGGCCGAGAAAATCGCCGGATTCACAAACCGGGCCGACAATTTCCCATGAGCGTGTTTCACCGGCGAGAGGCGTGACCGGTACGATGTCGTGGACAGCGCCGTAAAGCGCGGGACGGGCAAGATCGTTCATCGCGGCGTCGACGACCGCGAAATCCCTGGTTCCGCCCGTCTTGAGGTATTCGATTCGCGTAAGCAGTATCCCCGCGTTTCCGACCAGCCGGCGTCCTGGTTCCAGCAGGAGTTTCAGGCGGCGTCCCTGGAGTTTTTTCAGAATCGGTAGCAGACAGGCGCCGATGGGAGGCTCGTTTTCGTCGGTATAGCGAATGCCGAATCCTCCGCCCAAATCGATGTGGGACAGGTGGATTCCATCGGCCAAAAGCCGGTCGGTGAGAAGCAGCATCTTGTCGGCGGCTTCGAAAAACGGATCGGGATCAAGTATCTGCGAACCAATATGGCAGCCGATTCCCCTGATTTCGATATTCGGGAGGGACGCCGCTTTCCGGTACAGTTCCCGGGCGTCTTCATAGGCGACGCCGAATTTGTTTTCTTTGAGGCCGGTCGAAATATAAGGGTGTGTCCGGGGATCGACATCCGGATTGACGCGCAGGCTCAAGGGGGCTTTTTTTCCCAGGCCGCCCGCGACCTGGTTGAGGCGGTCGAGTTCAGGCGCGGATTCGACATTGAAACAAAATATCCCGGAATCCAGGGCAAAACGCATTTCATCGGCGGTTTTGCCCACGCCCGAGAACACGATTTTTTCCGGGGCCGCGCCCGCGGCCAGCGCGCGTTTCAGCTCACCGGCGGAAACGATGTCGAAGCCGGCACCTTTTTGCGCGAAAAGATTGAGAATAGCGAGATTGGAGTTGGCCTTGATCGCATAGCAAACCAGCGAATCGGTTCCGGCAAGAGACCTTTCGAATTCGTCGAACGCGGCTTCGAGCGAGGCGCGTGAGTAAACATAGCAGGGCGTTCCGAAACGTTCGGCGATGTCCGGCAACGCGACCGATTCTGCGTACAACTGCCCGGAAACCAGAGCAAGAAAACTCATTTGACGGACTCTTGCCGCGTGCTAGGATTGTCTTGCACCGGTTCGGGTGAAGCGGGCGGCATCGTGGAAGGCGTTTTGGAAAGCGGCGTCGCGTCCTGCTGCGGAGGCAAAAAAAGCGGCCCGCGTTTTCCGCATGCGCCGAGAGAAAATACCATGAGAGTGGCAGCAAGCGGCGGGAGAATCAAGGATCGATAACGCATAATCAATCTGTATAGAATGGAGAATGGTAACACAAGATGAACGATAGTGAATTCAGCGCAATATCCGATAATCTGTTTCAATATATTACCCGGACGCTTGATGCCAGCGGCGCGGATCTGGATTTTGTCCAGACGGATTCGGGATGTTTTGAGATCGAGACCGGTGGGGCGGGCAAGATCGTTGTCAATCGTCACGAGATTTCGCGTGAAATCTGGGCGGCCGCCCGTTCGGGCGCGCGCCATTTTCGCTGGGACGGCAAGGAATGGCGCGATACGCGGTCCGGCGAAACCATCCGGAAAGCGCTTTCGGAATTTATCTTGTCAGAAGCGGGCGTCGCCATTTCGTTCGATCAGGAATTTTGAACGCCCGGGAATCTGGATGCGCGCGGCAGTCTCCGAAATAATGTGGACTGTCAGGGTGTGGGCAGGTCGGACGGCCATTGGTGTTCAGCGATTGCGCGGCTGATGGCGTCCGGCGCGGATGCCGGGGGTTCCTGGGAGGGCACGTTTTCTTTATAGACCAGTTCCCTGATTGCGGGTTTGTCCGGGTTGATCGATTCGGTTTCAACGGATACCAGTCCCGATGGACGCGGCATGAACGATTGCGGAGCGTCTTTAAGTACTTTGGACATATAGCCGATCCAGATCGGCAAGGCAGTGACTCCCCCTGTTTCGCCATGCCCCATTTTTTTGGGTTTGTCGAAACCAATCCATGAGCACGCGGTGACGGTTCTTTGATAGCCGCAAAACCAGGCGTCCATAAACTCGTTGGTGGTTCCCGTTTTTCCGGCGAGATCGCGCCGCTTGAGCTGAACGGATGCTTGCGCGGCTGTCCCGTAAACGGTTACGTCCCGGAGCATGCTATCCATCAGATAGGCATTGCGGGGATCAATGACACGCGTCGATGCCTCTCCCGCGACGACAGGCTCTGCTTGGGCGATGATCTGGTTTTTGCTATCGACGATGCTTTGGACGATATAGGGCTGAACGCGATAGCCGCCATTGGCGAAAACAGAGTAAGCCGCCGCCATTTGCCAGGGAGTAACCAGACCGGAACCGAGTGCCATTGTCAGGACAGCAGGATGTTTTTCGGCTTCGAAGCCGAAGCGGGTAATGTAATCGTGGATAAAGTGAATGTTGCTTTCCTGCAACAGGCGGATTGAAACCATGTTTTTCGATTTCGCCAGCGCGGTGCGGAGATGAATCGGCCCTTCGAATTTCCCGTCATAATTTTTTGGAGACCAGGATGCGCTGCCGGTGACGGAAGAAGGCAAGCTGACCGGCTCGTCGTCGACGACCGAAGCGGGCGTAAATCCTTTTTCCAGAGAGCCGGAATAAATGAACGGCTTGAAACTTGAACCGGGCTGACGCCATGCCTGTGTTACATGATTGAACATGTTTTGCCTGAAATCGAATCCTCCGACCAGCGAGCGGATGGCGCCCGTCTGCGGGTCGATGGAAAGAAAAGCAGCTTCGACTTCGGGCATCTGAACGATGCGCCAGTTGTTTTTTTCGTCGCGCTGTATCCGGATCACGGAGCCTTTACGAAGGCGCGTGCTCGCGGGAGAGTTGTTGCCGAGCATGCGCGCAGCGAGCTTCAGTCCATTGCCGCGAATTTCGACGATTTCTCCTCCGCGCCGGTAAGCGCGAACCTGCTCCGGAGTGGCTTCCAGCACGACGGCGGGGCGCATGTCCTCTTCATCGAGAAAATTCTCAAGGCGCTCATCAAGCTTTTCATCCCGTGACGAAACGGCCTGCTTGATCTCGATGAAGGCTTCGGGGCCCCGGTAAGCGTGCCTCTGATCGTAGTTGATAACGCTTTTTCGAAGGCTTTCGTAAGCGGCATCCTGGTCTTTTTTCAGAATGGTCGTGTAGACGCGGAGTCCGCGGGTGTAAACATCTTCCGGGAAAAGTTCTTCCGCCATTTGTCTTGCCATTTCCGCGACAAATTCGGCGCGGACGGAAAAATTATTTACATTCCGCTGAACGATTATTGGTTGCCTTGACGCTTCGTCTCTCTGGGTTTCATTGATGAAGCCAAGTTCACACATGCGGCGCAAAACATATTCCTGGCGTGCGCGAGCGAGTTTGGGATTCGTGATCGGATTTCCTTTTGAGGGCGATTTCGGCAAGCTTGCCAGCATGGCCGCCTCGGCCAGGGTAATTTCCTTGAGTGGTTTTCCGAAATAGATCTGGGAAGCGGCGGCGAAACCATAGGCATGCTGCCCAAGATATATCTGGTTGATGTACAGAGCTAGGATCTGATCCTTACTCAGGTCGTTTTCTATCTTGAAGGACAGGAGTATTTCGTACACCTTGCGCGTATAGGATTTTTCCGGCGTAAGGAAAAAATTCTTGGCGACCTGCTGGGTGATCGTCGAAGCGCCCTGTGTTTTTTTGCCCTGGAGGATATTGGTCCACGCGGCGCGCGCTATGCCGAGAATATCGACGCCGCTATGCTGGTAGAATTTTTTGTCCTCGGCGGCCAGAATGGCCCGTTTCATGACGTCGGGGACTTCCTGGATGCTGATTACGGCGCGGCGCTCCTCTCCGAATTCTCCGATGAGGAAACCGTCCGCCGTAAAGACCTTGAGCGGAATTTTGGGCTGATAGTCCGTCAGGATGTCGAGCGAGGGCAGCTTGGGATAAACCTGCGTTACGACGATAACGACGGCGGACATGGCCATCACAAGCAGTCCGGTCAGGAAAACGAACGGGTAAACAATCCAGCGGGGAACGATATGCAATGCAGTATCTAACAGGGAGTGGGTAACAAGGATTGTATTATAGGCGCAAATTTATATGAAAAAAATAACGATAATTCAGAAAAAGGCTTTACATGCTCAATGCGTGTGTTACTATCTTAAAGTGAATTATCAATATTTGCGCTAACTATCGCTATTCAAAAGGTTTTTGGCGGGAGATACCAACTTGCAATTCGATCTTTCGATTTTAGGTGCCAAATCACGTCCGCTGATAGGTCTTGATATCAGCTCATCTTCTATCAAGATGCTGGAGCTGTCGCGTGATGGCAAGCATGGGTATTGCGTCGAGCATTATGTGATTGAGAGGCTCCCAAGAGACGCTGTGTCGGACGGCAATGTCGTCAATCTGGAAGAAACCGCGGCGGCGGTGCAGCGCGCCTGGCGGAAAATGGAGTCTTCGGTGAAGCAGGTGGCTGTCGCGATCCCGGCGTCGCAGGCGATAACCAAAAAAGTCATTCTCCCAAGCGCCCAGCGTGAAGAAAATCTGGAGATTCTGGTCGAATCCGAGGCAAATCAATACATCCCGTTTTCTCTTGATGAAGTGAACCTGGATTTTCAGGTGCTTGGGCCGTCCGCTTATTCGCCTGAAGAAGTTGAAGTGCTGATTGCCGCTTCGCGAAAGGAAAAAGTAGAAGACCGTGTCGCGGTGGCCGAAGCGGGGGGGCTGACACCGGTTATTGTCGATATCGAATCGTATGCGACCCTTTCCGCCTTTGAGCTGATAAGCCAACAGATGTTGCGTGGAGGCGAAGGGCAGTTGATCGCGCTGATTACTGTCGGAGCACTCGTCATGAATCTGACCGTATTGCACAATGATCAGCAGGTTTACTCACGCGACCAGATGTTTGGCGGAAACCAGTTGACCCAGGATATCGCGCGTCTGTATGGGAAAACGTTTGACGAAGCGGAAGCGGAAAAACGCAAAAACATCCTTCCTGAAAACTACGAATCGGAGCTTCTGAAACCGTTTGTGGAGAATTTGGCTCTTGAGGTTTCACGGGCCTTGCAGTTCTTTTTCACATCGACGCAATACACGAAAATCAATCATATCGTTCTGGCCGGGGGCTGCGCCATTCTGCCTGGTGTGCGTTCGGCGGTGGCGTCGCGCACACAGGTAAATACGATCATCGCCAATCCTTTTGCGGATATGGCGGTCAATAAGCGTGTCAAAAATCTGAAAACGGACGCGCCATCGCTGATGGTGGCATGTGGTTTGGCCTTACGGAGATTCGACGAATGATACGGATTAATCTTCTTCCACACCGCGAAGAAAAGCGCCGTGCGAAACGTCAACAGTTTTACGGGTTGTCCGGCCTGATTGCCATACTGGCTTGTCTGGTCATTCTTCTCGGTTACACGGTGCTTGAAGGTTATATTTCATCCCAGGAAGAGAAGAACCAGTTCCTGAAAAGGGAAGTCGCCGCTCTCGACAAGCAGATCGACCAGATCAAAGGACTCAGGGAACAGACGCAATCCTTGCTCGCGCGTCAGAGAATTATCGAATCGCTGCAACGCGATCGTTCCATGGCGGTGCATTTGTTGAGCGAATTGGTCAAGCGCCTGCCGGAAGGCATATATATCCGTTCGCTTAAACAGAATGGACTCAAGGTGACGATAAACGGATACGCGCAATCCAGCGCGCGCGTTTCGGCGTTAATGAGAAAAATAGAAGAATCTCCCTGGCTTGAAAGGCCGCAGCTTGCGGAAGTGAAAGCGGTTGTCGCGGACAAGCGCCGTGTGAATGAGTTCAACATGGACTTTTATGTGAAGTCAGAGGCGCTTCCTCCACCTCAACCAGGGAGAAAAAAATGAAATTGCCCTCTATCGATCTGGACTCGATCCGTAACGATTTCCAGAATCTCGATCCAAAGGACGTTGGCACATGGCCCCTGATCCCGCGGATCGTCGTGCTGTTCGCTATTTTTGTGTTTGTGCTGGTCGGGGGCTGGTTTCTTGCGCTGGATGGCCAGAGGCAGGCCCTTGAGATGAGCAGGGCGGAAGAAACGAAGCTCAAGGAACAATATGTCAGCAATAAAAAATCGGCGGTGAATCTGGAACTGTATACCCAGCAACTGGCCGAAATGAACCGCACTTTCAGCGTATTGGTGAAACAGTTGCCCGGCAAGGCCGAAATCGAGTCTCTTCTGATCGAGATCAATCAGTCCGGAATGGGGCGCGGCCTGCAATTCGAGCTGTTCAAGCCGAACCAGGAGGTTGTCAGGGATTTTTACGCGGAACTTCCGATTGTTCTTCGCGTGACCGGAACCTACCATGACTTTGGCGCGTTTGCCGAGGATATTGGAAAACTTTCCAGAATCGTTACGCTGAACAATATAACGATAACTTCCGCGAAAGATGGCAGTCTGGCCATGGACGCGGTAACGAAAACTTTTCGGTATCTGGACGACAAGGAAGTCGCTGCCAGGAAACAAACTAGAGGTGGACGGAGATGAAAAAGGGTATTGTCGTTTTTTCATGTTGTCTGTTGACCGCGTGTTTCGGGGATGACAATGAGGATTTGCGCAAGTGGATGGCGGAAGTGTCGCGCGACGTCAAGGTGGGGATCGCGCCGTTGCCGCAGGTGAAAAACTACGACTCCGCGATCTACGAAGGAAGCGAGCTTCCGCATCCATTCGCTGTATCCCGGCTCGGCGGCGAAAAAAAGGCGAGCGGCAACGCGCCGGATCATGGAGACAGGGAGAAGGAGCCGCTGGAATCTTTCCCGCTGGAATCATTGAAATATGTAGGTGCCATGACAAAAAACAATGTCCGGCACGCCATTATCCAGGCGGACAGTTCTTTGTATCAGGTCAAGGTGGGTAATTACATGGGGCAGAACTTTGGGCGCATTTCAGCGATTGGTGAAATGGAAATCACGCTGAAGGAAATCGTTCCGGACGCGGCCGGAGATTGGGTTGAAAGAGAAAGCACGATGTTATTGCAGGGACAGGAGGGATGATGAATCATTTTAAACACTGCTTGTTTGGAGTCGTTGGACTCTTTCTGACCTTATCGCTGCTCAATGCGCAGGAAAGGCCGGATTCGCGAAATTCTTTTGAATCGCTCAGTGTAGCCCAGCGGGGCGGAGTGCTGAATGTGCGCATGACATTCAAGGAGCCGCTGGCGCTTCCTCCCCAAGGGTTCAGCATAGCCAAGCCCGCCCGGATCGCGTTCGACTTCGAGAACATGGTGAATGCCTGGGGAAAGAGCGGTCAGATTTATAACCAGGGTGATTTGAGAAGCGTCAATATTGTCGACACGAATGGGCGGGTGCGCCTTGTTCTGAACCTCAACCGGGCGATGAATTATGAAACCCAGATTGAAGGGAACTCTCTGCTTTTCGTGTTGTCGCCTTCGGTCGAGAGCGATTCACGGAAGGGCGGCGTAACGCCCAAGGTAGAACATTTCGCCCCGGCGGATCGCGCGTCCGTTAATCCAAGCAGTATTCGCGATATCGCGTTTCGCCGCGGAAAGGATGCCGAAGGGCGGATAACGGTCGATTTGAGCAGTCCCAATACCGGCATAGATTTGCGGCAGGAAGGTACGACGCTCATTATTGACTTCATCAAGGTTACCTTGCCGGAGAACTTGCGGAAACGCCTGGATGTGACGGATTTCGCGACGCCCGTGTTGAACGTGAATACCGTCCAGCATGGCGTGAATGCGCGAATGACGATCGCGTTGCGCGGTTTGTGGGAGCACAACGCCTATCAGGCGAACAACCAGTTCGTCATTGAGGTCAAGCCTGTCGTCGAAGATCCGAACAAGCTTGTACAGGGCACGCGCGGTGGTTACCAGGGCGAGAAACTGTCGCTGAATTTCCAGAATGTCGAAGTGCGCCGTTTGTTGCAGGTGATCGGTGAATTTACGGGGATGAACATCGTCGTCAGTGATTCGGTTGGCGGGGCGATTACGCTTGTCCTGAAAGATGTCGCGTGGGACCAGGCTCTTGATATCATCATGAAGCAAAAAGGGCTTGATATGCGCAAGAACGGCAATGTTATCCTCATCGCGCCGCGGGAGGAGATAAATACGAAAGAAAAGCTGGAATTTGAGGCCAAGGCCCAGCTCAACGATCTGGCGCCGCTACATACCGAGAGCTTTCAGTTGAATTATGTCAAGGGCGAAGATCTTCGCCGTATTCTGATTGATCCAAGACAGACGATGCTCTCCAAGCGGGGAAGGGCCCTGGTCGACCAGCGTTCGAATATCCTTTTTGTGACCGATGTTCCCGAACGGCTTGAAAATATAAGGGAAATGCTCCTGAAAATCGATATTCCGGTGCGGCAGGTCATGATTGAGGCGCGGATTGTCGAGGCGGGAGATTCATTTACCCGGAATCTGGGGACGCGGCTGCGTTGGGGGGCGACTAAAGGTGATATAAAAACTGGTCCGATTGAACCAGAGAGTCCCATTCCAACGGGTTCGGATAGTTCGGTGGTATGGCCGATTAATCAGGCGTATGGCGCTGGTTTCGCGCAGGGTGGCGGGACGACCATGCCGAAATTTTCACCTACCGAAGGGGGGTTTTTCGGGCTGACGCTGTTGAACAGTAAATTCTCACGGTATATTACCGCTGAAATTTCGGCGATGGAAACGGACGGCCGGGGCAAGATCATTTCAAGCCCGCGCGTGATGACGGCGAACCAGAGTGAAGCGGTGATCGAACAGGGCGTCGAGATTCCCTACCAGTCCGCGACGAGTTCGGGCGCGACGAGCGTCTCGTTCAAGAAAGCCAATCTCTCGCTAAAGGTCAAGCCGCAGATTACGCCGGACGGAAAGATCACAATGACGCTCGATATCAACAAGGATTCTCCGGGCGCGAATGTGGCTGGCGGCGTCGCGATTGATACCAAACACGTCAAGACGGAGGTGCTCGTCGAAAATGGCGGAACCGTCGTCATCGGCGGGATTTTCACCCAGAATGTCCGGCAGGATACGAACAAGGTGCCGTTCTTCGGCGACTTGCCCTATCTTGGCTGGCTGTTTAAAGACAGAACATGGAGGGATACCAAGGAAGAATTGCTGGTTTTCGTTACCCCGAGGGTCGTCGTGGAAAGCCTGGCAATACGCTGAACCGATACGCCCAACAAAAAAGCCGGCGATTGCCGGCTTTTTTGTTGCGAGTGGGGCAGGGGCAGGGGCAGAATGGAGCAGATTCAAAAATTGAATCTAGAGCATTTTCGATTCAAATAGCGGCATGTGGCCGGGAGAGGACGGCCTCCGCCTTTCCGATCTATTCACCCTGCCCCGTCTCCTGAGCTTGTCAAAGGATGCTAATTAAAACAACGTCCTTAAGCTATTTTTAATCTCTTTGGGTTTCTGGAGACCTTCTTTCCAGTCCGTTCGCCCTGCCCCGTCCTGAGCCTGTCGAAGGAAGCTTGTCGAAGGGTAAGGATTGAAAAACGATTCGAAGAACACGGACGGGAAAGGCGGAGCGTCCGTTCATATTTCGACAGGCTCAGTACGAACGGAGATAGGTGTTGTCGAAGAACAACTTTCCAATCCGTTCGCCCTGAGTTTATCGAAGGGTAAGGATTGAAAAACGATTCGAAGAAAGAATCGGGATTGGAAAAATCATTCATGATCTGGAGCGTCCGTTCATATTTCGACAGGCTCAGCACGAACGGAGATAGGTGTTGTCGAAGAACACCTTTCCAGTCCGTTCGCCCTGCTCCGTCCTGGGCTTGACGAAGGAAGCACGTCAGAGGTTCGTTTTCAATCCGTTCGCCCTGCCTGTCCTGAGCCTGTCGAAGGAAGCTTGTCGAAGGGTAAGGATTGAAAAACGATTCGAAGAAAGAATCGGGATTGGAAAAATCATTCATGATCTGGAGCGTCCGTTCCTACTTCGACAGGCTCAGCACGAACGGAGATAGGTGTTGTCGAAGAACACCTTTCCAGTCCGTTCGCCCTGCTCCGTCCTGAGCTTGACGAAGGAAGCCTGTCGAAGGGTAAGGATTGGAAAGGCCAGGAATGCCTTTAGCTTGAACGCCCCTGATTCAAGAGGCGTTGAGAATACCTCGGAGCGTCCGTTCCTGCTTCGACAGGCTCAGTACGAACGGAAATAGATGCCGTCGATGTGTCCCGGAAAAATCACCACGAGCGGCGGTGAAAGGAAACAGCGCCACTTCATCACCTGCGGGATTTTGCGGTCATTTGAACGAAAAACGCTCTATCGAAACGTGGAGGGCCGCGCACGCGTTCCATGCAAAGGGCAGGGGGTGGAGGGTTGCGCCCGGTGTGATAAAAAAATCGCTGAAAGTTTCGGTTCAAGGTTGAACCGCCTTGACCGGAAACGGATTTATTGGGTTGGAAAATACCAGCCGAGACCAATGCGGTAACCGGATGAAAAGAAATGAATCGCCGCGAATCCGGCAAGCAGGGCGATGGTCAGAATACCGGGGATGGCAAGAAGCGGCGCTGGCGCACCGGAGCTTTCCGGCTGAATGGCGGGAAACGTCTGGCGCGGAGGCGCTTTCCGGCTGAACAGCCATGCCAGGGCGAAAGCCAGATAGACAAGGTGTTCCAGATGATAGAGCGTGGCGTCGAACATTCCCGTAAACACGATATAGATAATGCCCGAGAGGGCCATCGGATCGTTGCGGCGCCAGCCGGCGAGAATGGGCATGAGCGTTGACCGGAGGAAAAAACATCCAAGGAATGCCATTCCAATGATTCCCCAGTCGCAAATTCCCTGAACGATAAAACTGTGCGCGTGAACATGTCCCCAGGGTTTGACCGCCGCCTCGTGCATGACCTGCAGACGAGCGAAACCGTTGCCTCCAAGACCGTTCCAGAGGCGGCGAATGCCGTCCAGACCGGCGAGAGTCGATTCCCAGAGTCCGATACGTCCCGAAAGCAGGTTGCCACTCGCGGGGGACGACAATAGAGTGCGCTTGATGAGAGTGACGCCGGCAAGGTTGGGCGAAGGCGGTGCGGGGATCTGCGCGAGCGCGGCGGCGATAACCGTATCAACGATCAAGGTTACGGCCAGCTTGCGATTCGAATAGATGAAAAACGGGAAAGCAATAATCCAGGCGAGCACGGCGGCGCGCGATCCTGTCCAGATAACAATCGCTATGCCGAGAATTCGCGCGATGCGAAAAAGCCCTGGCAGAATCCCCCGGGATTCGTCGCCGGAACATAAAAGAATCGTCATGAAACCTATGCTTAATCCCATATGCCGGAAATGTCCGAAAATCGGCGGCAATCTCCAGTTGTCGTACCATTCGGCGTTGAAGTACATGGTCAGAAGAATATTGATGATGCAGAGCGTCGCGCCTATTCGAAGAGCCAGGGATATCTGCTGTGGAAATTCCCGCAGCGCTTTGGAAAACAACAGGACGGCGATGGGCAGGACAAACCAGTGCGTATCGACAGCCAGCGCGGGAAGGAATTCTCCGGAACGCGCGTCGGCGAAGACAGCCCACATGGAAAAAAGCAGAAAAAGAAAAAGAGGCGTTTTTGAGACGGCGATTTCGTATTGTGTGGCAAGAAAGCTCATATAGGCGGCCAGCGCGAAAAACAGGGGAGACGCCAGACCGTTGAAAAGGGTTCGGGAATGACTGTCCCAACAAAACCAAAGCAATGCGAACGCGCCGGAAACGATGATGATCTGGCGTAAAAACGCGCGATTTACAGGAATCATGTGTTCAGTTTTCTGTCTGTGCGAATTCTGCCGGGATAACCGCTTTCAATACCGCGCGCGCCTTCCATGAACTGAACCACCACAGGCTTCCTTTTTCCATCTGCCATGCGGTGTCCTGACCGGAAAGGAGACGGGCGGCCGTTTGGCCCAATATAGGCTGATGGCCGACAATAATGACGGCCGCTTCCGGGGTTTTGTCGTTTTCCGGCCAGTCTGCCGCGAGAAGAAGGCGCGTCACGTCGCTGTCAACGCCGAGGCGTTTATCCGTTTCGAACGGGT
This sequence comes from Accumulibacter sp., assembly GCA_031280565.1. Classification (GTDB taxonomy): domain Bacteria; phylum Pseudomonadota; class Gammaproteobacteria; order Burkholderiales; family Rhodocyclaceae; genus Propionivibrio. The sequence continues at coordinate 17,464 of JAITGN010000065.1, forward strand.
GATTGAGCATTCGTGCGGTCTGCTGACAGCGCAAGGCCGGGCTGGAAAGAAGATGCAAATCTCCGGAAACGCGTTTTCGTATCCATTCGGCGATCTGGCGCGCCTGCGTTTCGCCGCGCGCTGTCAGTTTCCGGTCTTTGTCCGGCCAGCCGTCTTCTGCTTCCGCGTGACGCCATAAAAGTAGATTCATCGGTTTCTCCATGTTTTGCGGGAGTCAATCGATCCGGGAGAAAACGGGCGCATGGTCAGAGGGACGTTCGCGTCCACGCATTTCGCGGTCGATACCGGATTCGGAGCAGCGTCTGGCCAGATCGTGTGATAGAAGAATATGGTCGATTCGTATCCCGAGGTTTTTACGAAAGCTCGACATCCGGTAGTCCCACCAGGAAAAACTGTTTGCGGGCTGCTCAAAAAGCCGGAAGCTGTCTTTCAATCCCATGTCCAGAAGACGGTGGAATGCGCGGCGCTCGGAATCCGAACAAAGAATCTGGCCTTTCCAGGCCGCCGGATCGTGAATGTCGCGGTCTTCGGGCGCGATATTGAAATCGCCCGCCAGCGCCAGCCGCGGATAACGCGCAAGCTCGCCGGCGAGCCATTCTTCCAGATAGCGCAGCCAGGACAGTTTATAGTCATATTTTTCGCTTCCAACGGATTGGCCGTTCGGAATATAGACACAGACGACCCTGGCCCCTTCGATTGTTCCGGCGATCAGGCGTTTCTGCGCGTCGGGGAAAAAAGGGTTGTCGCAGACAATATCGGTGATCGGAAAACGTGACAGCAAGGCGACGCCGTTATAGGTTTTTTGCCCGGATATGGCGCACACATAACCCGCCTCTTCAATGGCCGCCAGCGGAAAATTCTTGTCTTCGAGCTTTGTTTCCTGCAGACAGACGACATCGGGCCGCCGCGAGAGCAGCCAGTCCAGCAATTGCGGGAGACGGACTCTGAGCGAATTGACGTTCCAGGTGGCAAGCTTCATCGCGCGTCGTCCGTTTCCTGTGGATGCCCGAACAGCCTCGTGTCGAAAAGCCGGTACTCCACGTTGCTCAGGTCCAAAAAAGGATATTTGTTTCTGGCCCTTTCAAGGCAAGAATCGAGATTCTGTTTTCTTGTGTAATAACGCCAGATCATCGGTTCTTTATCAGAAACTAACTCCGGTTGGAAAGCTCCCCCTTCAGGGGGATAACCGTGTTTTGGAGAGGCGTAACCTCTTCCAAACGTTGTTGTCGCCCGCTTGCGGGCGTGGATTGAAACATAACAATCGAGCCAAAAATTGCCGATGTATACGGTTTCCCCCGCTGATGCCTTGAAGGTGCCGCCGTGAGGCGGCCCGCAATGCGGTAATGAAAGGCTCTGCCGCCGAAGGTTTTCACGACGACGGCGCGGATGGTGTGGGAGGAACGATGACGGGCGCGGGCGGCTTTACGCCCGATACGTCTTGCGGAAATCCGGCAAGATTGAAAAGGTCGTTCCAGGCGCTTTTTTCAATGCCATCCTTTCTTTGCGAGCCGACGGTCAGAATCGGCAAAAAAGGGGTTTCGCTTCCAAGTTTCTTGAGATTTTTTTTCAGTTCGTCCTCCGGCAGCTTGTCCAGAACGATTTCCGTATAGGGAATGCGGCGCTCCGCGAGCAGGGCGCGCGCCTGATCGCAAAAGTCGCCGCAATGCGCCGCTGTGTAGAGTGTCACCGGGTATTTTTCGGAGGCAATCCGGATAGCATAGGGCAGACTGTTCCATCCCGGACTGGATTCGCCCTCCGGCTTTTGACGGCCATTGGGTAAAGTGGCCGGACTTTTCGCGCCGGATGGCGGTGGTTGATCGGAATAGACTGTTTTTCCCGTCGCGGGGTCAATCCAGCGGTACGCCGTCTGCGCGTTGACGCTTGCCACCGCAGACAGGGCGGCCAACAGTAGAAAACGATAGAGCACGGCAAACCCTCCACTTAGAGGGAAATTTTACCACTCATTCCGGAATGGCGAAGTAATGCTTCGGGACTGGGGTCGCGGCGGCGGAAAGCGCGGAAACTTTCCAGCGCTGTCCGGCTGCCGCCAGCCGCGAGTATTTCTTCCAGAAAGCGCTTTCCCGTTGCCGGATCGAAAGGGTCGCCCGCCTCTTCAAAAGCGGCATAGCAATCGGCGGAAAGCACTTCCGCCCATTTGTAGCTAAAATACCCGGCGGCATAACCGCCCGCGAAAATATGCGAAAAGCTGTTGGGGAAACGGTTCCAGGCGGGTGGAAAAACGACGGCGACCTCGCGGCGGACTTCGTCGAGCAGATCGAGAATATTTTCCGACGGATCGAAATCCGAATGCAGGCGCAGATCGAAAAGGGCGAATTCGATCTGTCGCGCCATTTGCAGTCCGCCCTGAAAATTCCTTGCCGCCAGCATCTTGTCGAACAGGGCGCGCGGCAGCGCCTCGCCCGTCTCGGCATGAGATGTCATTTCCCGAACGACTTGCCATTCCCAGCAATAATTTTCCATGAATTGCGAAGGAAGCTCGACGGCGTCCCACTCAACGCCATTGATTCCGGAAACGCCCAGATCCTCGGCACGCGTCAAGAGATGGTGCAAACCGTGTCCGGTTTCGTGGAAAAGCGTAATGACTTCGTCGTGCGTAAAGCTTGCCTGGCGCGGCTGACCGCCTTCTCCCTGGACGGGCCGCGAAAAATTGCAATTGAGGTAAGCCACGGGCGTCTGGATTCCATCCGCGACGCGGCGCCGCGTAATTGCCTCGTCCATCCAGGCGCCGCCGCGTTTCGTTTCGCGGGCATAAAGATCGAGATAAAACTGTCCGATGAGTTGTCCCTGCCGGTTTTCAAGCCGGAAAAAGCGGGCATCCTCGTGCCAGACAGACGCTTTGTCAGGAACGATCCTGATACCGTAAAGCGTTTCAATAGCGCGGAAGAGTCCGGCAAGCACCGTGTTTTCGGTGAAATATTGTTTGACTTCCTGTTCCGAAAAAGCATAACGCGCCTGCAGGAGCTTTTCGGATACATAGGGAATGTCCCAGGGTTCGGGCTGTTCGATGCCCAATGAATCGCGGGCAAACCGCGTCAGATCGTCGAAATCCTTTTCCGCGCAGGGTCTGGCTTTCGCGGCCAGATCGCGCAAAAAGGCGAGCGTCCGCGGCACGGAGCCGGCCATTTTCGTTACCAGCGAAAGATCGGCGAAGGTGCCGTAACCGAGCATCCGCGCTTTTTCGCGCCGAAGCTCCAGCAGACGCTTTATGAGCGGCGTGTTGTCGAGGGCATCTGGCCCGAATTCGGCGGCGCGCGTGGCCCAGGCGCGATAAAAGCGGGCGCGCAAAGGCCGGTTGTCCGCGTACTGCATCAGGGGGAAATACGACGGCATGTGCAGGGTAAATGTCCAGCCGGAATCGCGGCCTTCCTTTTTCGCGGTTTCTCTGGCTTGCTGCCTGATGTCTTGCGGCAAACCGGAAAGCTCGTTTTCGTCGCCAATCCATTCGGAAAATGCGTTTGTCGCGTCGAGAAGGTTCTCCGAAAACCGGGCGGAAAGGCGCGCCAGTTCTTCAGAAATGGCTTGAAAACGTTGTTTTTCGTTTTCAGGCAATTCGGCCCCGGAAAGCCGGAAATCCCGGATTTCGTTGTCGATTATTTTGCGTCTTGCCATCGTGAGGCTCGCGTATTCGTTTCCAGCGCGAATCGTTTTGTAAGCGGTGAAAACCTGCTGGTTCTGTCCCAGCGAAGCATAAAAACGCGTGATGTCCGGAAGCGAGTGGTTATAGGCTTCGCGCCATTCGGGAACGTCATTGACCGAGTGCAGATGGCTGACGATTCCCCACATGCGGGAAAGCCTTTCGATTCCATCGGTCAGTGGCTGAACGAAAGTTTCCCACGCGGCTGGCGATGCGCTTTCCGTCAGGCGTTGAACCAGGCGGTTATTTTCATCGAGCAGAAAATCGACAGCGGGCTTGACATGTATTGGAGCGATAGCGTCGAAACGCGGAAGGCCCGAAAAGTCGAGTAGTGGATTGGCATTATCGTCGTTCATCAGAAACTAACTCCGGTTGGAAATCTGCTGGGTGGAACTGAATGAAAGCGCGCGCGAAAAAATCAAGTCCCTTCGCGTCATGGCTGTCCACGCCGGAACGCACGCGGCGTGGCGGAAGCGGTCAAACGGCCAGATTCAGTCCGCTCAAGCGCGTATAGGCCTCTTTGTATTTTTCGCTGGTTTTAAAAATCACGTTGCCGGGGAGCGCGGGGGCAGGCGGTTGTTTATTCCAGTTTTGGGTTTCCAGAAAATCGCGGACGTATTGCTTGTCAAAAGAGGGGGGATTGCCACCGGGCCGGTAGGTTTCCTCAAGCCAGAAGCGGGAAGAATCCGGTGTGACGGCTTCGTCGATCAGGTGAAGAACGCCTTTGTCATCGATGCCGAACTCGAATTTTGTGTCGGCGATGATGATGCCGCGCGTCAGTGCGTAAGCGGCGGCGGCGGAATAGAGGGCGATTGCCGCGTCGCGCGCTTCCGCGACGAGCTGTGCGCCGCTTTTTCCGGTATTCCGTAAATTTTCCGCGAGTGCGGAATCGCAATGGCGCTGTGCCTGTTCGAAAGAAACATTTTCATCGTGCTTGCCAGATTCTTCTTTCGTCGCCGGGGTGAAAATGGGTTCCGGAAGTTTCGCGGCGAGCGCAAGCTCCGCTGGAAGCCGGATGCCGCAGACGGCGCCGTTTTCCTGATAGTCTTTCCATCCGGAACCGATCAGGTAGCCGCGAACGACGGCTTCGATTGGCAAGGGCGCAAGACGTTTGACCACAAGAGCGCGGTGGCGCACCTGTTCGCGCTCATCCGGAGCGACGACGGATTCCGGGTCAATTCCGGTTAGCTGGTTCGGCAGGATGGAAGAGAAGCGCCCGAACCAGAAATTTGCCATCTGGGTGAGCACTTTGCCTTTGTCCGGAATCGGATCAGGCAGAACCACATCGAAAGCCGAAAGCCGGTCGCTGGTAACGATCAGCAATTTATCGGAGCCTACGGCGTAAATATCGCGCACTTTGCCGCGGCCAATAAGCGGCAGGCTTTTGATTGAGGATTCATACAGGGCGTGCATCATCGTTCGAACCGGTAAATGGCGCATTATAAAGCAGCGGCTGAGGCGGAGCGGCAAAAAACGCTCCGCCGTTTTTTCGGAGGCGCGTTCGAAACGCCGGGGCATGCGCGTTTTACGGAACGGAGGGTGTTTGCCTCAAGGCCTCATAGAGCTGCTTGCGCAATTCGTCCGTTGGATGCCCTTGCGCCTGTGCCACACGCATCTGCTGGACAATCCCGGCGACTTTTTTCCACGATTCCGGAGGAGAGGCCGCCTGAGAAGAAGACGCTTGAGAAGAAGAGGAGGGCGTCCGGGTGACGATCCGCACGCGTTCCTGGCCGGGTGACGCGCGTTTCGCGCTAATGACGATCATTTTTGGAGGAGCCGCTGTTCGCGGTGCCGCGTTGGAGGCCGCTGGCGCTGTCGAGCCTGGTGAACGCGTTCGCCGCGTTGTGGCCGGTTTTTTTTCCGTCTGGGACTGGCGGATTTTTTTCAGGATTTCATCGACATGTTTTGGCAATGCCTCCGAACGCGGTGATTCCACGGTATTCTGTTGTGACGTTCCAACGGCGAGTTCGAATTCTTCCGGAGTGGAAATCATCTTGCCGATCCGGTTGTTGTTGTTGCGTATTGCCATGGTCAGCGCTGTATCGCCCCAGTCGTTTTTCGGGCGGGTATCGGCCCCGGCGTCGAAGAGCAGTTTTGTGATGTCCTCGCGCCCTTCGCGCGCCGCCAGCATGAGCGGTGTCGAACCATTCGGAGACGAAGCGTTGATATTCGCGCCCCGCTCGATCAGAAAACGGGCGACTTCCATATGGCCATTGAATACCGCGTAGTGCAGTCCGCTCCAGTGTCCGGACTCGCGGTTAAGAACGGCGCCGTGGTCGAGCAGCCATTTCACGGCGTCGAGATGGCCATTCCAGGAGGCGAGCTGCAGAGCCTGTTCGCCGTTTTTATTGACGCGCCGCGGATTCGCGCCGCGCTCGAAAAACAGGCGCATCATCGGGATATTGCCATGCCACGCCGCTACCATGAGACCGGTGCCCATCGAGTTTCCCTGATATTCGGGATGCAGTCCTTCATCCAGCCATGCTCTGACCTTGTCGATCTGATTGCTTTCGATAGCCCAATCGAATTCAATCGGATCAGGCTGTGCCGCGTGCGCCGCAAAAGCCAATACGCCCGCGCCGGCGAGTAGCAGGGCGTGGCGCAGCGCTTTTCCGATTTTTCGATACATTGCTTAAATTCCTTAACATCCCGTATCCCGGATATTACGCCAGGTCACGATGCGCAATACAATAGACCCCGATGCGTCATAGTCTCGTTTTTTCCCTCGGCCTCTCGCTGATGCTGCACGGCCTCGCGCTGTATGCGGGGAGTTTTTTGCGTTTTCCTGACACGCCGTCGCGGCGAATCGTGTTCGCTCTGCTGCGATCGCCGGAAAAACCGCGGAATCTGCCATTGCCGCAGGGGCCGGAAGTGCTTTCCGAACCCGGTTCGCTTCTGAACAATGCGGCCGGGACAGAAAATGTCGAGGAAACGCCATTGCCGCCCGGGTCTGCTGCCGTGAATGAAGCGCCGCAGCGGCCGGAAGAAAGTGTCGCGCCGGAAACACCGGCAACGCCTCAGAAAAAAAACGGGCAGACGAAGAAGGAAATTCAGTCCGTCCAGAAAAAACCATCCCCCCGCCTTTTCTATCCGCGTGAAGCCATTGAGCGCGGACTCGAAGGTACGGTGCATTTGATCGTCAGGTTCGCGAACGACGGTTCGGTTATCAATGTCGGCGTGACGGCAAGCAGCGGACATGCGCTTCTTGATGACGCGGCAGTCCAGGCGGTATACGCCATGGGACGCAAAATGGGCGTCGCATCGGGCGAATTGGCTCTGCCGGTGCGGTTCCGGCTTGAGGACTGATCCGGATTACAGCGAAAAGCCGTCCGGTTTGCGGCGGAAGATCACGTCCCGGACGCCATATCCCAGAACAATGCCGCGCCGTTCGAATTTTGTCAGCGGGCGGTAACCGGGGCGCGGCGCGAAGCCTCCGTTGGCGGTGTTCTGAAGCGACGGTTCCGCCGAAAAAACCGCCAGCATCTGTTCGGCGTAGTTTTCCCAGTCGGTCGCGCAATGGATGTACGCACCGGGACGCAGGCGGCTGGCGAGCATGGCCACCATCGGTGGCTGGATCAAGCGTCGTTTGTGATGCCGCGCTTTCGGCCACGGATCGGGAAAGAAAATGTGAATGCCGGACAAGGCGCCGCGAGGGATCATGTCGCGCAGCACTTCGAACGCGTCGTGCTGAATGATTCGCAGATTGGTCAATCCCTTTTCAACGATGCGTTTGCAAAGACCGCCGATGCCGGGCGTGTAGACTTCGATGCCAAGATAATCCTTGTCTGGATTTTCCTCAGCGATTGCCGCCGAGGCTTCGCCCATGCCGAAACCGATTTCGAGAATCTTCGGCGCTTTTCGCCCGAAGATTTCGTCGAGATCCAGCGGATGGGGCGCGTAAGGCACGCCGATCCTGGGCATCATCTCGTCGTAATAACGCGTTTGCGCGCCGGAAATCCGGCCCTGACGCCGGACGAAACTGCGGATATGCGCTTTTGCGGCGGCTGGTTTTTCCGCGTCGTCCCGATGGCCGGTAAAATCGTCTGTATTCATGATCGGAGCGGATTCTATCATCCCGGCCCGCTGCGCCATCTCGCGTCCGGCCTTTCAATAAAACCTGGAATCATAATGCTTTTTATATATATTCCAGAATATTTCCTGTAAACATACTGTATCCATGAAATATTTCTAAAATAATCCGCCTAAAGTAAATAATCAATAAAATACTGATAACGTTTTCAAGCAATTTTTATATTGATAATATAGTGATAGATTGAAATTTTATAATTATTGATAGACGTTTTAAAACGGTTTTTGTTGATTTAAACAATAAAACCGCTAAAGAACGATATAGATGTTTATTCACATCCCCAACGCCAAAATGTGTCCGGTGCCCCGCGCCCTGGGGGATGATATAATGAAAAATGAATTTATCGTTGCTCGTCAAAAAACACCTCTGCCTGGAAATCCCCACCTTCCGGCAAGGGGCGTATGTGGGAGGTATAACCTCTTCCAGGCAGTGTTGCCCAGGGAGGGGGGTGGATTGAACATGGTATTTCTTCGGACGAAGATGTCCATGACGCCGCCGGCGTTCAAAAGCAATACGGATAGCGGTTGCGTGTCGTTGTTCGAGTCAGCGGGGAGGGAGTAGTGAGAAGGCTTTTTTCATCCATTATCTGTGTCATTGTACTGTTGGCCGCGGCTTTTTCGATCACGCGGGATGAATTTGTTTATGCCAAAAAGATTTCCGGAAAGGATGCGCGCGCGGAAGGCGTGGTGGAAAGCGCGGAAAGAACAAGCGCAATGCTGGTCGTGAATCGATGTCGATTACATATCCTGTTCCGGGACGGCGGGACACCCTATCGTATCGAGGTGTTCAAATTGCTCATGAGGAAAAGGTTCAATCGGGTGCGGCCTTGCGACAGGTTGACGGAAACGAAAGTTACGCTCGCCTACGACCGGGCGCGGCCTGAAGAGGCGATTGTGTTTCAGGGTTCGTTCGAGAGAAAGAGCTGGATCTTCATGACCGTGTTTTTCACGGCTGGAGCGGTTTTTGGCGTGTTTTATCTGTTGAGAGGGCGCAAGGCATGAGGCCGCCTTTTTCAAGGCCTGCCGCCCTGCCTGGATTTTGCCTTGTTTTGCCTTGAATAGCCGCCCGCCGGAAAGGTTTCTTCCCGGCGGGCTTGCTTTGGGCCGGAGGCTGTTTTACGGCGTCGGCGGCCGGCGAGTGCATTTCCTTGCAAAATGACGGGAACCGCTTCCATGAGAGGCAGTTTTTCCGCGCTGGGCTGCTTGTCCGCCGCCGGTAACGCCGCATCCCGTCGGGGCTGCTGTCAGGCGCGCATAGGCCTCACAGGATCGCTGCTCCTTTAAACCGCAGGCTTTTCCGTAGTATTCAAGCGCCTTGTCCGGATTTTGCCCGTCTCCGCTTTCGCGTAGCTCGCCCAGTTTGTGACAGCCGAGAGCGTTTCCTTCGTCGCAGGCTTTTTTGAACGCTTCGGCCGCCTTGAGGAAATCCCGTTTTGTGTTTTTTCCATCGAGGTAGAGCGCGCCAAGCGCGGCGCATCCTCCGGCGTGCCCGCGGTCGCAGGCTTTGGCGTAAAGTCTGAAAACCTTGCCGTCATCATCGCGTTTTGTTCCGATGGCGCACATCGCCGCAAGGTTGACGCATGCTTTCGCATATCCCGCTTCGCAGGCCCGTTCATATATTTCCGCCGCTTTGACGGAATCCTGTTTAAGGGCACCTGATCCGTTTTCATACATCAGGCCCAGACGGTTGCAGGCGCGGGCGTTCCATAGATCGCAGGCTTTTTTATAAAGTTCCCGCGCTTTGGCGGCATCTTGCCCGACCCCCCGGCCGTTTGCGTAGAGTTCGCCCAGGCTGCTGCATCCGCGCGCGTTTTCGCCGTCACAGGCTTTGGCGTAAAGTTCGGCCGCCCGGGCGTAATCCTGTTTGACGCCTTTCCCCGTAACGTACAGCACCCCCAGATTGGTACAGGTTTTCGCGTCCCCGCCGTCGCATGACTTTTTGAATGCCGCCGCTTTCTTTTGATGTTCACGGCTCCCGGAAATGCCTTCATTATCGCGGGGCGCTTGAATACTGGCGCATCCGGCCAGCGTGACGATAAGCGACGCACTGGCCGCTGTTCTGAAAATGATATTCATCAAAAACTGACTCCGGTTGGAAACCTCCCCTTTCAGAGGGATAATCTTGCTCGGGAGGGGGGGAACCCCTTCCGCGCCCTGTTGTTCGGCTTTGCCGGACGTAGATTGAAACATGTCTTGACTCCATTGAATCGTTGAGAATTATCTTTATTGTTTATTTACCGCTCTCGTTGAATACAGGATACCAAGATGACGGCCCCTTGTGGCGATTTGCGGGAATAGCGTGTTTTCTTCCAATAAGCATCCTTCATCAAGCTCAGAACTGGACGGAGCGGAGCGAACGGACTGGAAATGCGCTCTTCGACAGGTTCAGGATGGAGTAGGGCGGGCGGATTGAAAAACACGCTTCCAACAGGCTCGGGATGAACGGCAGGGGACAGGGCGGATGGATTGGAAAGGAGGTCTCCGAAATCCAAAAGAGCCTAAAATGGCTTAAGGACGTTATTTTTATCTTTTGTTCTGTTTTTTGTTATTTGTGGTGAATGCGGTAAAACCCGTCCGCGCCGAGTCGGCCGAAACATCGACAGCGCGTATTTTTACCCACGCCAAGCCTGCTGAACTTTCACATTACGCTGAACCTAGCGGAACATCGACAAGACATATCTCCGTTCGTGCTGAGCTTGTCGAAGTATGAACGGACGCTCCAGATCATGAATGGTCTTTCCAACCCGTACTCTTCGAATCGTTTTTCAATCCTAATCCTTCGACAAGCTTCCTTCGACAAGCTCAGGACGGAGCAGGGCGAACGGATTGAAAAACGAGCCTCTGACAAGCTTTCTTCATCAAGCTCAGGACAGGCAGGGCGAACGGACTGGAAAGGAGGTTTCCGGAAACCACAAGAGATTAAAAATGGCTTAAGGACGTCATTTTTATCTTCGGCTCTGTTTCTTGATCTTCGTGGTGAGTGTGTCGAATCATCGACAACGCCTATTTCCGTTCGTGCTGAGCCTGTCGAAGTATGAGCGGACGCTCCAGATCGTAAATGGTCTTTCCAATCCTGATTCTTTCTTCGAATGGTTTTTCAATCCTTACCCTTCGATAAACTCAGGGCGAACGGATTGAAAAACACGCTTCCGATAAGCTTCCTCCGTCAAGTTCAGAAGGGGAGATGGCGAACGGACTGGAAATACATTCTCCGGATAAGCGTTTTTTGGATTTAAAAATGCCTTAAGGACGTTGTTTTTATATTTCACTCTGTTTTCCATCACTCGTGGTGAGCGCGTTAAAACCTCGTCCGCGCTGAGTCTGCCGAACCATCGACAACGCCTATTTGGTTTTATCGAAACACATCGACAGCGCCTATCTCCGTTCGTGCTGAGCTTGTCGAAGTATGAACGGACGCTCCGGCGGCTTTTCAAATATCTTCCTGGTCAGTGACTTGAACGGGTATTCCCTTTTAATCAATCTTGGCCTTTCCAGTCCTGATTCTTTCTTCGAATCATTTTTCAATCCTTACCCTTCGACAGGCTTCCTTCGTCAGGCTCAGGACATGCAGGGCGAACGGATTGAAAAACGAGCCTCTGACAATCTTCCTTCATCAAGCTCAGGGCAGGGCAAACGGACTGGAAAGGTGTTCTTCGGCGAGCTTCATTCGATAGGCTCGGGACGGAGTAGGACGAATGGATTGGAAAGGAGGTCTCCGGAAATCCAAAGTGATTAAAAATGGCTTAAGGGCGTCATTTTTATCTTTTGCGCTGTTTTTTTACTGTTCGTGGTGAGTGTGGTAAAAACCGTCTGCGCTCAACCTGCCGAACCATCGACAGCGCTTATTTCCGTTCGTACTGAGCTTGTCGAAGTATGAACGGACGCGCCAAGGGCTTCCAAAAGCTTCTTTAATCAGCGCTCTTCGACTGAAGGAGTTCCTGGCCTTTCCAGTCCTTACCCTTCGACAGGCTCAGGGCGAACGGACTGGAAAGGTGTTCTTCGACAGGCTCAGGACGGGCAGGGCGAACGGATTGAAAAACAGGCTTCTGACAAACTGGACGGGCGAACGGATTGGAAAGACGTTCTTCGATAAGCTCAGGACAGGCCAAGGTGAACGGGTTAGAAAGGTGGAGGCCATCCTCTCATGCGAACGCAAGAAAGTTTTTCCAACTTGCGGGAAAAGGCTAATTCCATCTCCACTTGTCTACGTGTGGGGGAAGGGCTGGGGGAGAGGGCGTGGCAGTCACATGTCACTATTCGAATCAAAAACGCCCTGAACATCGATGCACGTAAGAGAGCCGAATTCAAAATCGAGTTTCATCCATTCGTCACAGGAAAGTCCGCGCCAGTGCCCAACAAGCGTGCGCAAGACACCGGCATGCGTTACGAGTGCCGCGCT
>JAITGN010000028.1 GCA_031280565.1 Accumulibacter sp.
GGCTTAAGGACGTTATTTTAATTAGCATCCTTCGTCAAGCCCAGGACGGAGCAGGGTGAATAGATCGGAAAGGCGGAGGCCGTCCTCTCCCGGCCACATGCCGCTATTTGAATCGAAAACGCTCTAGCCAGGCGCGCGCGGGTTTTCGGCTGGCCGCGCCGGACAGTCTGTAAAAGCGGGCAGGTATAACGGACTGCGTTACTCTCCTGTCGAGAGCGCTTCGGAAAAGAATGTCCGGCGAAAAATCAAAAGTCCGGCGGAGATTCGAAACGGACGGTTTTTCCACTCGCGGGATGTGGAAACGCGAGCAGTTCGGCGTGCAGCAGAAGGCGGCTGGCGCGGGATTTCGCCTCCACGCCGGCATAGAGCGGGTCACCCAGAATCGTGTGCCCGATGGCCTGCATATGAACCCGAAGTTGATGGGTGCGCCCCGTTTCCGGAATCAGCGCGACGCGCGAATCGCCGCCGTTGTGTTCGACGACGCGGTAACGGGTCAGCGAAGGTTTTCCTGCTTCGAAATCGACTTTGTGCAGAGGGCGGTTCGGCCAGTCGACATTGAGCGGGAGGTCGATCGTTCCGCATTCCGGAACGGGATGGCCCGAGACGATGGCGGCGTAACGTTTTTCGGTCTGGCGGTTCTGGAACAGAATGCTCAGCTTGCGGTGCATTTCTTTCCCGCGCGCGAGCACGAGCAGTCCGGAAGTATCGAAATCCAGCCGGTGGACGATCAACGCTTCCGGATAACGCGCCTGGACGCGCCGGATGAGCGAATCCTGCTTGTTTTCACCGCGTCCCGGAACGGAAAGCAGCCGGGCAGGTTTGTTGACGACCAGCAGCGCCGGATCGGCGTGGATCAGCGTGAAATCTTTTTCTGGAGAAGGCAGACAGGAATGCGGGCAGGGGGGCGGGCAAGAAAAAGGCGTTTCCGGAGACATGACGGAACTGTTCCTGTTTTTAGGTGCAAGTCTTATCTCAAATGAGCGATAATACCAAGTTTTATCGGCTGTTTTCGTCCGCGCGGCGGGCGGGATCTCCCAGGACTGGCAAGGTGGCGTATGCGCGTTGATGATTTTCGTTTGATGCTCGGCAAGCGGGAGTTTGTGCCTATCATGATCGGCGGCATGGGGGTCGATATTTCGACATCCCCTCTGGCTCTTGAGGCGGCGCGTCTTGGCGGAATCGGGCATTTGTCCGACGCGATGATCCAGGCGGTGTGCGATCGGCATTTCGATACGCATTTCGTCAAGGATAAAGTCAAAAAATACAAATCCAGTGCGAATAACCGCGATAAAACCGCAGTCCAGTTCGACCTCGGCGAACTCGCCGAAGCTGTTCGCATGCACGTCGAAAAAACGATGGAAGCCAAAAAAGGCAGCGGGCTTGTCTTCGTCAATTGCATGGAAAAGCTGACGATGAACGCGCCCAGGGAAACCCTCGCCGTGCGCCTGAAAAGCGCGCTCGATGCCGGAATCGACGGAATCACTTTGGCGGCTGGTCTGCATTTGGGATCGTTTTCGCTGATTGAGGATCATCCGCGTTTCCGCGATGCCTTTCTCGGCATCATTGTTTCGTCCTTGCGCGCCTTGCAGCTTTTTATCCGAAAAACGGCCCGAAGCCGCCGTTTACCGGACTATATCGTCATCGAAGGCCCATTGGCGGGTGGCCACCTTGGTTTTGGCATGGATTGGGCGAAGTACGACCTCGCGTCCATCGTCGCGGAAATCGGGGGCTGGCTTGCCGCCGAAAAACTCGATATCCCGCTCATTCCCGCGGGCGGCATTTTCACCGGCAGCGACGCCGTTTCTTTTTTGCGGAACGGTGCGGGTGCCGTGCAGGTCGCGACGCGTTTTACCGTCGTCCGGGAGTGTGGTCTGCCGGAAGAGGTCAAGCAGAAATATTTCAGGGCGGACGAAACGGATATCGAAGTCAACCAGATTTCTCCGACCGGCTATCCGATGCGTATGCTGTCCGGCAGTCCGGCGATCGGCGACGGCATCCGGCCGAATTGCGAGGCGTATGGTTACATTCTGAGCGGCAGCGGCCAGTGTTCCTACGTCGATTCGTATTACCGTGAAGCCGATCTGTGTCCGGACGCGCGGCGGCTTTCCATAAAGGATAAAACCTGCCTGTGCACCCATATGCGCAATTACAACCTGTGGACATGCGGCCACAATACCTACCGGCTCAAAGATACGACGCGCAGGCTCGCGGATGGAACCTATCAGATTTTGACGGCGGAACACGTTTTTCGTGATTATCAGTTCAGCACGGACGGCGAAATCGCGTTGCCGGCGCCCCAATAATTGCCTTGCCGAAAATATGTCTCGCGCCGGATGGTCGATCGCGCGGGGGCTGTGGGCTTCTTCCATAGCGGCCTTCGCGCGGAAGACAGGTTCTTTCTTTTGCGCGCCGCCGCCCGTTTTTTCCGGACATGAAACATGCTGAGTTATCGCCACGCTTTTCATGCGGGAAACCATGCGGATGCGCTGAAGCATATAACCCTGGTTCAACTCGCGCGTTATTTGGCACAGAAGGCAAAACCGTTCTGGTACATCGATACGCATGCCGGCGCGGGCCGTTACGCGCTGGATTCAGGCTACGCGCTGCGAAAAATGGAGCACGCGAACGGTATTGGCCGGCTCTGGCATCGCGCTGATTTGCCGCCCATCGTCGCCGACTATGTTTCCCTCGTGCGTAACGCGAACCCTGGCGGGCAATTACGGATTTATCCTGGCGCGGCGCTTTTCGCGCTTTCTGTTTTACGGGATGTCGACCGGCTCCGGCTTTTTGAGCTGCATGGGAATGAAGTCCGGTTATTGAGGGGAAATCTGAAAACGGCCGGACGCCGCGCGATCATCGAAGCGAGCGATGGTTTTTCCGGACTCACGGCGCTCTTGCCGCCGCCGCCGCGCCGCGCGCTCGTGCTGATCGATCCGCCCTATGAAGAAAAACAGGATTACGAGCGGGTTGTTCAAACAATGAAAAAAGCGTTGGCGCGTTTCCCGGGCGGCGTTTATGCCATATGGTATCCGTGGCTCGCGCGGCTTGACGCGCAGGAACTGCCATCGCGCCTGAAACGGCTCGCCGTTGGAAACTGGCTGCACGCCGGGCTTCGCATTGGCGCCGCGCCCAAGGACGGTTTTGGTCTCTATGGAAGCGGCGTGTTTATTTTCAATCCGCCCTGGACGCTGTACGGAGTGCTTTCGGAGACATTGCCGTGGCTGGCCGGTGTGTTGGCGGCGGGGCCGGACGCCAGTTTCACCCTGGAAAGCGGGACGCCGGAAAGCCTCCCGCCTGTTTCTCCCGGAACGGGTATTTCCAGAAAAACATGGAAACACAAGAATATTCCAGAATCGTTACGCTGAAAGGACTGGAATTCATCGTAAAACTAACCCCGGTTTGAAACCCCGCCCTTCAGGGCGGTGCGGAGGTTGGAACCCCGGCCTGAAGGCCGGGGTTCCAACCCTAGCCATTGGCAAGGGGATGCAAACCCCTTGCCAATGATGTTAGATCGACAGCGGCTTCCGGGCTGTCGCTAATTTCTTGCTTCTTTAGATTCTTCATTGCGCGCTTGCGCTATTTTGATCCAAAACCACCTGGCCATCTCAAGACAACCTGCGGTAAACGCCGTAACAGGCATGAGGCAAACAAACCCTATCAGCGCAAAAGGATCCATGTATCCCAGATGACATGCATCAAAAAAAAAGAACAAAAAGGAAGCCAAAAACGTTGTCGCCGCGATTCGTTGCCCGGCATTGGAGCCGGGCGCAACGCGCTTGAGCAGAAAATTGGCCGCGTCCCGAACACCGGCCGCGCAAAGAACACCCAGTCCATAGAATCCCGAGAACCACAAAGCGCCGCCAAGACGACCGTTAGTTGCGAAAAAACCCAAAAGAGCGACTAAACCCAAGCCAGACATGACCAGTGTGTTGCCTGGGCTCCAGAAGTCCGAACTGGCCGCGGCAGAAGGAGGTGACTTTTGCGGAGGTACCGGAAACAAGAATACCAGCCCCCACACAAGCGATGTCGAAAGGAACAATACTAAAAGAAATATCGCCATCCGCTTTATTCTTTTCCCATTGAGTCAGGGGCCTCTTTCTCCATAGTTTTCCTGGCTTTCGAAAGCGTATTCTTCAGGAGTTGGCGGAGGCGGAGGGGGCGGCGGCGTTATTCCCCGGGCTTCATTAAATGGCTTTTGCCCACGCCAAAAAACTCCAGCGAGATACGTCTTTGCTATGCCAATGCAGAGCCATTTAAGTGGCGGAGGATAGTTCTCACAAACCGCTTCCATACAATAATAGAACTCCGAATCGTCTTTGGGCGGCGCCGAACAACTCTTGTCGCCATAACAGTTGTCATGCGCTTGACAACAATCACTGAATGGGAGATTCAGTGGTCTATCTGGAATAGCCGCCTCAAGTACACCGCTTCCACAGGTTCCGGGAATCAAAGGATAATCATCATGATCCCTTGGCTTGGTTGTCAATCCCCACGGATCACGCCATCATAACGGGTTTTTCTCTCACATAGGCACAAGAACATTGATTCCCATCCCATGCGCTGTCCAATCGATGAATGACGCGCCGGACACTTTTGCAGAAGGCGCGGGCATGAGTGCGCCCGCAGATCGTCAAAGAGCGGCGAGACGAAACGGTGCCCGAATTCCCCCGCAAAGTCTTGCCCTCCTCTGAAAGCAGGCGTGTCAATTCACACCATGCCGGGGAGCGTGCAGATATTTCT
>JAITGN010000031.1 GCA_031280565.1 Accumulibacter sp.
TTCCCCTCTTTTTGAAAGAATGCGAATTCCGATTCAATTACGGCACACCAACACGGCAATTACATCTTTTACGCTCTTGGTGTGACATTTAAACCCCTAATCTAGTACAGCCCCAAAAAATGGCCTCGACTCTAGCCTTATCGATAAAGTTTGGCGCCGCCACAGGCGGCGCGTTGGCGGCGCTCGGCAGCCTGAAAGATTCACTTTCGATCACCTCGAAAGCGGCCCAAATGCTGAAAGACAAACAAAAGGGGCTAAACCAGACGCTGCGGGAACAGATCGCCAACAAAGGCCCTGCCAGCTACATCGCTCATTTGACGCGGCAATACGACGAACAGGCGCGCGTCATCGATAAATTGGCAAAGAAAACTGGCCAACTGAAAACAATAAAAGACCAGTTGAAAGCCTCGGAAAGCCATCGCTCCGATCTGCGCGGCAAAATCATGGAAACCGCCGCGCTGGGTTACGCGGCTGCGCGTCCGGTTTCCATCGGCGTCGAGTTCGAATACGCCATGAGCAAGGTTCAGGCGCTGACGCGGCTCGACAAGAAATCGCCGGAAATGAAGGCGCTGGAGGCGCAAGCGCGCGAGCTTGGCGCGTCAACGATGTTTTCCTCGACGGAAGCGGCGCAGGCGCAGAGCTTTCTCGCCATGGCCGGTTTCAACCCCGAGCAGATCATGAAGTCCATGCCGTCGATGCTCGACATGGCCAAGGCGGGCGATCTCGACCTGCAACGCACGGCGGATATCGCCTCGAACATCCAGACTGCTTACGGACTTTCTGCCGAGCAGATGCCGCGCATCGCGGACACGCTGACGATGGCGTTCACGACCTCAAATGTCAGTCTGGAAATGCTTTCGCAAACCATGAAATACATGGGGCCGGTGGCCAAGGCCGCGGGCATGTCGTTAGAAGAAGCCTCGGCAATGGCGGGCTTGCTTGGCAACGCGGGCATTCAGGCGGACATGGCGGGGACGGCCCTGCGGAACACGATTTCACGGCTGGCGAAACCGCCCAGGGCGGCGGCGAACGCCTTGCGGGAACTCGGCGTAAAAACAGCCGACGCGAAAGGCCAGCTCCGTCCCGTTCCAGACATCCTGCTCGACATCGCCGAAAAATCCAAAAAGCTCGGCAGCGCTAGGCGCATCGGCCTCTTCACCGGCATTCTTGGCGCGCGCGCCGCGCCGGGCTTAATGGCCATGCTGGAGTCGCCGGAGAAGATCAAGCCCTACATTGATATCGTAAAAAACGCCGAAGGCGCGGCGGCAAAGACCGCGAAAATCATGGGGAACAACTCGAAAGGAAAAATCGACGAACTGTCGTCCGCGTGGGAAGATTTGAATATTGCGCTTTTCAAGACCAGCCAGGCCAGGTTCGATGAAACGCTTTTATCGATGGCCCAACTGATCAACGCGGCCAAGGGTTTTGTCGAGCGCAATCCTGAACTCGTCGGCGCTTTCCTGAAAATCGCGGCCGCGCTGATCGCTTTCCGCGCAGGCCTGCTCGTCGCGCAATACGGCCTTTCGCTGCTCGGTTTGCCTTTCCTTCAGGCGGCTTCGTTTATCCTCAAGATGCACTCGGCGTTTCTTGTTTTCAAGAGCGCCGGATTTGCCGCCGCTTTCCCACAACTCGCCGGATTCGTCAAAATACTGACAGGCGCGCTGGGTTTCCTCAAAACCGCCTTCATTGCGCTTAAAGCCGTTGTCATCGCGCATCCCGTGATTGCCGCGATTGCGCTAATCGCCGCCGGTGCGTTTCTGATCTGGAAAAACTGGGATCGCGTCAAGCCTTACCTCGTCGACCTCGGAAAAATCTTGGCCTCGCCGTTCCTGATCCTCTGGGAACTCGGAAAAATCGTACTCGCGGGCCTGTCATTCCTCGGCGGAAAACTCATGGAGTTTTTCCGTTCTCTCGGCGCAAAAATCGGTGGCGCTTTTTCCGGCGGACTTATGGCCATCGGCGCGGCCTTGCTCAACTGGTCGCCGCTTGGCTTCCTGTATCAAGTCTTCGCAAGCATTTTGAACTGGCTCGGCTTCAACCTGCCTGCCAAGCTCTCCGACGTAGGGCGGATGCTTGTCGACGGCCTCTGGTCTGGCTTCTCTTCCTTTTTTCCGAATGTCGCCAAAAAGATCGAAGGCATGATCGGCGGTCTGCCCGCCGTCATCAAGAAAGTTCTCGGCATCGCTTCTCCCTCGCGTGTTTTCGCCGAAATCGGCGGCTACACAATGGAGGGGCTTGAGCAGGGCCTGACGCAGAACGCGGCGGGGCCGCTGGAGGCGCTCAGGAAACACGCGGGGGCGATCGCCGCCGCTGGAACGCTCGCGTTCTCCGCGCCCGCGCTGGCCATGCCGCCGGACGCTTCTGGTTCTGGATTTTCAGAGGCGGGGACGATCGGGAATGCCCCGGCCGGCGCGATCACGATCAACGTTCATCCCTCGCCCGGCATGGACGAAAAGGCGCTGGCCGAACTTGTCGCGCAAAAAATCGCGGAGTCGCAGCGCCTCGCCGCCGCTTCCCGCCGCAGCCGCTTGTCCGACAGGGATTGATTTTCATGAAAATCCCGCGCGCTTTAAAAGGTCTGTTCGATTTATCGCCTCGGCATTACCGGCTGAACCGCTCCGGATTCTCGGCGGACGCGCGCCGTCTGCGCGGCGATTTCGCGGCAATCGGGCGCGATTTAAAAAAACAGATGCCCTTCGCTTCCAAGAAGAAAAACTTGCCTGAAAGCGGTTTTCAGTGACTGCGCGGCCCGTCCTCTGGATGCGGACGGCACGTCCGTTCTCCCGCGGTTTCTTTTTTGATATATTCCATCAAGCGCGTAAACCGATGTTTTTCTTCCGCCGTCCAAGGTTCATACATGGCGGGATCGGGCGCGACAAGCGGTGTTTCGCCTTTTTCAATACTTTCGATTGCGGCATTCAATGCCTCGGCATTGCCGAGGACGTCCGCTATCTTGACCGCCGGGGTTTTGGTTTCCGTGTTGATCATCCAGCCCTCCTTTCTGAGCCGCAGCCGCAATTCCGGCAAGCGAATCGTGTCACAAAGATTGGTCTCGCCCGTATCGAAGTGGTAAAACTTTACTTCGCCACCGCTAAACAGGTCGACCGAAATTGCAAAATTTACCGCCCCCAAAGGGTCGGCCGTTCGTTTCCAATGATCGTGAGCATGAAACGCTCCACTTCCAGCAAAACGGGCCGTTTCTTCGATAACGTGCTGCCCATGCTCGAACAGGACAACGCCCATCGCCATGTCGGTCACAGTGACCGCCAGCGTGGTGCCCTGACGCTCAATGGGCGGCGGCGCTTCTCCGGGGCCGGAACCCATCCAGTCCTTCCACCGCTGAATCAGCCAGCTATCTCCCGCAAAAACAGAAATGTAGGGAGAGCATGTTACGATTTTTTCAAATCCGGCATTGTCGATAAACAGCAGCCAGCAGCCTTTTACCGCAGACCAGCGCGAATCGGTTACGGCGATTCCATCTGAAAGGTCAAGGATGTTAGTCGTCATGTTGTTTCAATCCATCCCGTGCTCGAAGTCATCCAGACATTCAAAACTACGTCCCACGTGAACAATTTTGACACATTTTTACACACTATGATTCAATTTTACATCCAACCCGCCCGCTTTAACGCTTAAGCGCCCTTGTTGTTTTTCTCGAAACGACAACATCCCGCCCTTTAATTCCGCGCGCGGGTGCGTGACACTTGTTTCCGTCGGATTCCGGCGCGGCCAGTGTCTACGATCTTTCCCCTGATCCCTCTGCCGCGCCGGTTTCCCGGCGCTTTTTTTCAAGGAGTCGTGAATGAGCACAGATTACCACCACGGCGTGCGCGTCATCGAGATCAACGAAGGTGTGCGCACGATCCGGACGATTGCCACCGCCGTTATCGGCCTTGTCGCCACCGCCGATGACGCCGACGAAGACTTTTATCCGCTCAATACCCCCGTCCTGATTACCAACGTCACTACCGCGATCGGCAAGGCCGGAAGCTCCGGCACGCTCGCCCGGTCGCTCGACGCGATTGCCGATCAAGCCTCGCCGCTGATCGTCGCCGTGCGCGTCGCCGAGGGCGTAGGCGCGGATGATGAGGAAATTGCCGCGAACCAGACCTCGAACGTCATCGGTACCGTCCTGCCCGACGGCAAATATACCGGCCTGCAGGCGCTGTTGGCCGCGGAGGCGCAGGTGGGCGTCAAGCCGCGCATCCTCGGCTGTCCTGGACTCGACAACGTCGATGTCGCAGCGGAACTCGCGGGCCTCGCGCAGCAGTTGCGGGCGTTTGCCTACGTATCGGCCCACGGCTGCGAAACGAAGGAAGCCGCTGTCCAGTATCGCGGCAATTTCGGCCAGCGCGAGCTGATGCTGATCTGGGGCGATTTTGCCAAATGGAATCCGGCGACATCCGCGCGCGAGACAAGCTGGGCTGTGGCCAACGCGCTCGGCATGCGGGCCAAGCTCGACGAGGAAATCGGCTGGCACAAGACGCTGTCGAACATCGCCGTCAATTCCGTGACCGGCCTCACCAGGGATATTTACTGGGATTTGCAGAACCCGAATACCGATGCGGGCTACCTGAATTCCAATGACGTGACCTGCCTGATCCGTCGCGACGGGTTCCGCTTCTGGGGAAACCGCACCTGCTCGGACGATCCGCTGTTTGCCTTTGAAAACTACACGCGGACAGGCCAGATACTGGCCGACACGATCGCCGAAGCGCATATGTGGGCGGTCGACAAGCCGATCACGCCCACTCTGATTAAGGACATCATCGACGGCATCAACGCCAAGTACCGTGAGCTCCGCTCGCTCGGCTACATCGTCGACGCCAATTCGTGGTTCGACGGTGAAATCAATTCAAAAGAAGCGCTCAAGGACGGCAAGGTGTACATCGATTATGACTATACGCCCGTCCCCCCGCTGGAAAACCTGATGTTCCGGCAGCGGATCACCGACAAATACCTGCTCGATTTCGCCGCGAAGATAAAAGCATGATGAATTTGACATCCGGCATCACGAGGGCGGGTCGCGCGGCACACGGCCGAGCGGGTGTTTTGCCTGAGCGTTTGTTTTAAGGAGAAAAGAAAATGGCTCTACCCCGAGTACTTAAAAATTTCAACGTCTTTTATGAAGGCTACAATTTTCTTGGCATCTGCGAAAGTGTCGAGTTGCCGAAGCTCACGCGAAAGATGGAGGAGTATCGCGGCGGCGGGATGAACGGGCCGGTCAGCGTCGACCTCGGCATTGAAAAGCTGGAGATGACGCACAATTACGGCGGCTTTACCCGCGAAGTTTTTGAAAGTTTTGGCGCGGTGAAAGTGGGCAGCGTGCTCTTGCGTTTTTCGGGCGCGTGCCAGCGTGAGGATACCGAAGAGGTCGACCGGGTCGAGATCGTCTGCCGCGGCCGCCACTCGGAAATCGACGCGGGCACGGCCAAAGCGGGCGAGAAGAACGAATTCAAGGTCGTGTCGCAATTGTCGTACTACCGGCTTTCCATCAATCAAGACACACTCGTCGAAATCGATCTCGAAAACTTTGTCGAGAAGGTTGGCGGTTCCGACCGGCTGGCCAAGCAACGCGACGCGCTTGGCATCTAAGGAGTTTTAACCATGACAAAAAAAATCATCCCGTCCGAATCGACGACAAAAACAATCACGCTCGACGTCCCCCTAAAATGCGGCGGAGCGGATGGCCCCGATATCACGGAAATCACGCTGTTCAAGCCCGCCGGAACCGGCTGGCTGCGCGGCGTCAAGCTCTTTGATTTGATCCAACTCGACACGGCGGCGCTGACGACAGTCCTGCCGCGCATCACGGATCCCGCGCTGACGGAAGCCGAAATCCGAACCAGGCTCGACCCGGCCGATTTTCTCAAACTGGGCGCGGAGGTGTCCGGTTTTTTGGTGACGAGCTCGGAGCCGGCGAACGATGGCCCGCGCGAATAGAAGAGTTCTGGGCGGATATTGCCATCATGTTCCACTGGCCGCTTTCCGAGCTTGAGCGCCTGTCAATCGTTGAGGTTATGGAGTGGCGTGAACGCGCGCGCGTCCGCGCCGAAACTGGAGTTAGTTTTACGATGAAATCGTGGAGATTTTCCGGATTATTCAAGACACGCTCCGGTGCCGCGAGTTGTTCCGCAAACTGCGCCGCACGCCGTATGCGCGGAGCGAATTCGAGTCAGCGTTCCTGCCATACGATGCTCCTGTCATCAACGCGCAGCGGGCGATCATTCGTGCGTATTTGAGTTTTCACCATGGGGCGCTTTTTAACCTCAAAAAAACGGCGTTTTCCAACGCAAAACACCGTCATGGGAGCGGAAACAAGGCGCACGAATGGTATACGTATCCGCGTGTGCTCGCGCAAGTTTGTGAGCGCTTTCGCAATGTCATCATCGAAAATCAGGATGCCTTGCACGTCATTCAGGTTCAGGACATGTGTGACACTCTCTTTTTTGTGGATCCCCCGTATATGCCGAGTACTCGCTACAAAAGTACAGGGCACAGGTGCGAGCTCGACGAGGGGCAACACGTCGAGCTTTTGGATTTGCTGCTGTTTGTCAAGGGACGAGTGATGATTTCCGGTTATCCGAGCAACTTGTACGATCGGATGCTCAAGGGATGGCGGCGGGCGACGCTGAAATTTCACGCGGCGGCAGGTGGGCAAAGTACGCGCACAGAAGTGCTTTGGATTTCGCCACGGTGACGATTTGGATTTTAGGGATTTAAGGATTGCGCGGTCTGAAGCATCAAGGCGGCGCTCGAAGCTGCCTACCGCGCCAGAGTCGAATCGGTTAAATAAGGTTGTTTTAAGTTAAAAACGCCCGCGCAAGCGGGTTTTTTTGTCCTGAATTCGGGAAAAACCGCGCCCCTTCGCCCTAGACCGTGTAGTCACAAGATTTTAGTCCATAGCATCCTGCAGCGAATCTGTACGGCGGCAAGATAGGAGGAGGTTCTTTTGGCATAGCGCGTGGCAATACCGCGCCATTGCTTAAGCT
>JAITGN010000019.1 GCA_031280565.1 Accumulibacter sp.
CACGCTCGGCTACGCCTCGCCAGTGAAGTACCTGGAGGATTGGCTCAGTGCTCAGCATGATGAAAAATTGGTGGCATAATGCCGCCAGGTTGGAAGACGAAAAACAGAGGGAAGCTCACCTGGTGGCAGGCATGGATTGGAACATGTCGTAGAATTACATACGGGGCTTTGAGGGCAGCGCGAACGGCGTGGAGGGCGCGAATCTGCCGGAACAGAATATGGAAAGGGAGTTCTGATGATGACAAAGAAGCAGCCTGTCGGCGATCCTGGCGATCCTTATTACGAAGGCGTGCCGGAATACATGACCGAGGTGTATGACTGGGCCTATGTCAATCCCGCGAGGGCGCGCCTGCTCGATAATAACTGGGTCGTCCGCGTTCTTTTGTTTTTCAACGATCAGCGTTTGATGCGCGCTTACCTGAACGAGATTTCGGAAGGCATGCGGGTCTGGCAAGTCGCGCATGTCTATGGCGAGCTTGTTCAACGCGCCGCCCGCAAGGCCGGTTCCCAGGGCGCGTTTCTCGTGACCGACATAACGCCCGTCCAGGTCGAGCACGCGCAACGCAAGCTCGCCGGAATGGATTGGGCGCGGGTCATCCGCGCCGATGCGGGTGAGTATTCGCCGCCGGAAGGGGAAACATTCGATGTAATCTGCAGTTTTTTTCTGTTGCACGAGGTTCCGGAAGACAAAAAAGCGGCGGTCGTCAATAACATGCTCAGTCACCTGGCCAAGGGGAAAAAGCTGGTTTTCGTCGATTATTACAATCCGAAAGCGTGGCAGCCGATCCGCTATATCCTCAAAGTCGTTAATTACTACCTTGAGCCGTTTGCCGAGGCGATGTGGACGAAGGAAATCCGCGACTACGCTAACGAGCCTGAACGCTATGTCTGGCGGCAGGAAACTTTTTTCGCTGGCGTTTACCAGTGCGTCGTCGTTACTCACAAGGAGTGAAAAGAGACGCTGCCTGAAGTCGCCTGATTGGGGGGCATTATGAAAATAAAGCGTTATGTGATTGGTTTTGCGTTCTTGTTGGGTATCGCGGCGGCCGCGCAGGGGACGGATGTCGGTCTGGCGGGGATTTTCCCCGGCAAGGCGTTGCTGACGATCAATGGCGGGGCGCCACGTACCGTCGCCATTGGCGCGACTATCGAAGGCGTCAAGCTCATTTCGATCGGCGGGGATACGGCGACTCTTGAGGTCGATGGCGCGAAACGAGTCATGCGCGTCGGACAGAACGTCGCCGCGCAGCGTTCGACCTCTTCGGCGCAGCGCGCGATTCTGACAGCGAATTCGGGCGGGCATTTCATCACGCTGGGTTCGATCAACGGTGGAATGGTGCGTTTTCTGGTCGATACGGGCGCTTCTCTGGTTTCCGTTGGTGCGTCCGACGCAAAACGTTTGGCGCTCGACACGCTTCGGGGAGAGAGAGGTTTTTCAAGCACGGCGAACGGTCTGGCGAGCGTTACGCGTGTCAAGCTGGATACGGTTCGCGTCGGCGGGATTACGCTGCACGGCGTCGATGGGCTGGTGCATGAAAACGATATGCCCTATGTGCTTCTCGGAATGAGCTTCCTGAATCGTATGGAAATGTCGCGCAGCGGCGATACGATGACGTTGAAGAAGCGTTTTTAGCCGGTTGGCGTGGAAACGGCCGAACTTGAGCGTTTGCGTTCCGTGCTTCTGTCCGTGCCGGATGGCGGGCGGGATGGCGAATGCGCTGTCCGGGAATATCTGCGCGAAAATCTCATACCCGCGTCGGTGATGTTCCCGATCGTCTTGCGCGACGACGCGCCGCAGGTTTTGTTGACGCGCCGCACCTGCCATTTGAGAGATCATCCAGGCCAGATATGTTTTCCGGGCGGACGCGCCGACCCGGAAGACGCTTCGCCCGCCCATACCGCGCTCCGCGAGGTATGGGAAGAAACCGGCATTTCTTCCGACCGGATCGAGGTTATCGGTTATCTGCCTGACCGCCGGACGGTGACGGGATTCAGGATAACTCCGGTCGTCGCTTTCATCAGGCCGCCGTTCGAGCTTAACCCCGACGCCTTTGAGGTCGCCGATATTTTCGAAGCGCCGCTTGCTTTTCTTCTCGATGCGGCTAACCACCATGTGATACCCAGGCCAGGCAAAGAAAATCCACTCTTTTCGATTGCTTTTGGCAGCCGCCGTATCTGGGGCGCGACGGCGGGAATCATTCGCGCGCTTTCAGAAAGGCTCGCCGCTGCGCCCTCTCCCCCGGATACTCTCCCGCACGTGGACGAGGGGAGAGAGAATTAGTCCTCTCCCGCTTGCGGGAAAGGAAACGGCGCGATTTCATCGCGTGTGAGGTTGGGCGGCCATTGGGACGAAAAACGCTCCAGACAACTAATAGAGCAAAAAAGCTTCGCGCGTTCTCGTCCATTCCATTTCGTCCGCGCGGGCCAGGGCGTCGAGGTCGCCCGGCGTCGCAGACGGATCATCAACCCATTGGCGCAGCAACGGCCCGCCGTTGATCAAATCGATGGCGAGCCGGTCATATTCATATTCGTAAGGGAGGTCGCGCCATAGGGAGTAATCGGGATAAAGCTGCCGCAATGCCTTGAAAAAGAGGCTTAGCAAACGCCACGGACGAAAATCCGGATGGCTGTAATGCCCGGCTTCGACGTGAATCTGGATGCCGCGGCATAGTTTTCCGGAATGCTTGTGAAATGTCGGCTCGAATCCGGTCTCGCGCAGACGGCAGCCTTTGAGCCAGTCCGGCGCGAGCGCGGCCATTTTGCCCAGCAACGCCCGCGGGTCTATATCCGGCGCGCCCAGGCATTCGAGCGGCCGCGTCGTCCCGCGCCCTTCCGAAAGCGTTGTTCCTTCGAGCATGACCGTTCCGGAATAACAACGCGCCATTGAGAGATTCGGGGCGTTCGGACTCGGATTGATCCAGGCGCGTTCGCCAGACGGCCAGCCATATCCGGGCGCGGCATCTGCCTTCCAGTTTCGCATCGGGACGACCGCGCATTCAAGATCAAGATCAAGATGATCAATGAACCAGCGCGCGAGTTCGCCCATTGTGAGACCATGCCGCATCGGAAGGGGGGCCGAGCCGACGAAGCTCTCCCAGCCTGTCTTGAGCAGCGGCCCTTCGACAGGGCGTCCAGCGGGATTCGGGCGGTCGAGTATCCAGACGGTTTTTTTGTATTCTTCCGCCGCTTCGAGCAGATAGCGCAATGTGGTAATGAAAGTATAGACGCGGCATCCCAGATCCTGAAGATCGATCAACAGGACGTCGAATGTTTTCATCATTTCGGGCGTTGGCCGCCGCACTTTACCGTAGAGACTGAAGACCGGAATGGCATGGAGCGGGTCAAAAAAATCATCCGACTCGACCATGTTGTCCTGCTTGTCACCGCGCAATCCGTGCTGCGGGCCGAATGCCGCCGTTATGCGAATTCCGGGGAGCGCGGCCAGCGCGTCAAGCGCGTGCGTCATATCTGCCGTGACTGACGCGGGGTGGGCTGCGAGCGCGACGCGCTTTCCGGCAAGCGGCTTTCGCCATTCAGGCTCTTCGATAAGACGGTCGAGTCCGGACTGAAAAGCGGGCATGAGGGACTTTCAGGATGTTCCAGAACGCTTCTGGCGGGAGGAGGCCGTCCGCGCCCGGTACGCGTTGTTCAATGCATGAATGAAGCCGCCGCGATCATGGAAATCAGGACGTTCGGCCCTGTGACGCAATGCCCAGCAAGTCAGCGAAGCGTCTTTCGCGTTTTCAATGACAGCCGAGAGTCCGATTTCCAGGGTTTCGGAAAAGAACAGCGCGTCAGCCAGGGAAACATACGCGGTGAGTTCCAGACGATTTGGCATGGCGCGGACGCGGATTCGGGGCGCTTTGGCCAGCTGGGCGATTTTGCCGTTTTCTCGATAGCCGGAAAAATCGTAAGCCGCCCAGTCGCCGGAGGGAGAAAAATTGAACTCGCGATAAGCGGCCTCGCGCGGCGCGGCAAGAAACGCTTCAAAACAGGTCTGTTCCCAAAGCCGTTCGGTGCGTCGCGGAGAAGCGCCAGAAACGGCCACTGGAACGCGAACTGTCCGTAGCGCGCCGCCCTCCAGAACATAGCTGAAAACCAGCGCTCCCGTTTTTTGGCAGGAAACGCCGGCTTTTATCGCGATGTCCACCGGGGCGGATGTGGCGGGATGACAGAGAAGCGTTTGCATTGTCCAGACGATGAATCGATATCCGGATTCTAAATGGGATGTTTTCAAAACGCCATGTCGGAGAACAAAACGCGGACTGCGCCGGAATCCGGAATTTGGAGTCCTGGATTCGGAATTTTTGTTCACGGGATTCGTTGCGTGGCGAAGGACATGTCATAATAAGAAAGGACTGAAGGCGTAATTGCCATTAATATCTGAATGTTAATTCCAAGGAAATTGTCAGATGGCTTTTTTCGACGCGGCGAAAAAACTTTTTGCCCGAGAAGAGGGTGAACCCGATAACTCGAACGATACGATCATCAATGAAGACCGTCCTCCCGCCGGTGACAAGAGTGCCTCCCGGTCCCAGGCCGCTGGCGAGCGGCCGGTTCGTTTCCGGATGATTGTTCTGTTTTCGATAGCGATCGTTTCGGCGTTTTTCTTTCTGCTGGTGGTTTTCTGGTCTCTCCGAATATCGGAACAGAATGTCGATATGCGCGCCGTCTCCACCGAAATGCAGATGTTGTCGCAGCGTCTCGCTCGCGGCGTATCGCTGGCGGCGCAGGGCAATCCCGAGGGGTTTCCGCTGACACGGGAAGCGTATGTCCGGTTTGAAAACGATCTGGCGCGGCTCGAGGCAAAATCCGGCATCCTGAATGACGGCGCGCAGGATACGTTGAAGCGCCTCCGCGCGTTGTGGAACGGCACGTTCGCGCGCGGCGAAGCGGGCAAGCTGTCGCTCGAAACGGTTCTCGACCAGCAGGACAACATGGTTTCTTTAAACAGCCTGATCGGTCAGGCGAACGCAAAAGCGACGACGCTGGCGCAGTTGACGCAGAATCTGGCGCGCGCTTCTGCGCCGCGTTTGCAGGAAAAGGACCAGGCGCGTCTTATCCAGATGCAATTGTTTCTCGCGCAGGTTTCGATTTCCGCCAATATTTTCCTGACGGGCAATCCGGGTGATCCCGAAGCGCTCGCGCCGCTTGCCGCCAGCCTTGAGCGTTTTATCGGCATGCGTCAATCGCTGCTCCGGAACGATTTCTCCGGCGACGCCGAGTTGACGCGCCTTTTGTCGGCCATCGCGGAAAATACGAAAGAATACGAGGATATCCGGAATATTCTGCAGAACAGCGGTGAAAATATAACCAACGCGCGTCTTGCGTGCCAGTTGGTATTGCGCGATTCGGAAAATCTGCTGCAGTTGATCGCGGAACTTTCGATGGCTTACGAAGAAAGCTCGACGACCTGGGCGGCGCTGATAGGCATCGTTTTGGCGGCTGTCACGCTCGTGTCGCTTTATCTGCTGGCGCTGGTTTTCAAACGCGATGAAACGCGGCGCCGCGAAGCCTCGGAAGCGGAAAACCGCAAAAATCAGGAAGCCATTGAACATCTTCTGAATGACATGGAGCTTATCGCCGACGGCGATCTGACGGTGCGGGCAGTTGTTTCTCACGATCTGACCG
Source organism: Accumulibacter sp. (assembly GCA_031280565.1). GTDB lineage: Bacteria > Pseudomonadota > Gammaproteobacteria > Burkholderiales > Rhodocyclaceae > Propionivibrio. The sequence goes on from JAITGN010000019.1 coordinate 5,632, forward strand.
GCTCAATCGCCGACGCGATCAACTACACGATCGAAGAGCTGAGAACCCTGATTACCGAAATCAATCGCGCGACCGAACACGTGACCCGCAGCGTCGCGCAGGCGCAATATATTTCGAATGAATTATTGATGGCGACGGATCAACAATCGAAGGAAATCGTGGAAACGAACCAGACCGTCAACCGGATCGTGCAGTCGATACGCAGCGTTTCCGGTTCGGCAGCTGAATCGTCCAAAGTTGCCAGCGCGTCGCTGTCGGCGGCCAAACGGGGAATCAAGGCCGTCAATGACCAGATTCAGGGCATGAACGAAATCCGCGAGCAGATTCAGGACACAGCCAAGCGAATCAAGCGTCTGGGCGAATCGTCGCAGGAAATCGGTGAAATCGTTGAGCTTATCTCGGACATCACCGAACAGACCAATGTTCTTGCGCTGAACGCGGCGATTCAGGCCGCGGCGGGGGACGGCGCGGGACGGGGATTTTCGATTCTCGCGGAAGAGGTTCAGCGGCTGGCCGAGCATTCGGCGGAGGCGGCGCGGCAAATCGGAACGATCGTCAAGACGATCCAAACGGATACATATGACGCTGTGGCGGCAATGGAATTGACCACGCAAGGCGTCGTCGAAGGGACAAAACTTTCGGACGCGGCGGGCGCGGCGCTTTTCGAGATTGGCCGCGTTTCCGAGGAAATGGCGCGTTATGTCGGCTTGATCGCCGCCGAAACCGAGGAACAGACGAAGCTGGCGACACAGGTTAACGCGTCGATGCACTCGATTTTCGGCGCGACGGACAAGACATCGCGCGGCACCAGGCTCTCCGCTGAAACGGTCGGCCAGCTCTCCGGCCTGGCGGCCGAGCTGAAGAGTTCGGTTTCCGGATTCAAGCTCTGACGTTTGCCTGAAGGCGCTGGATTTTCCGGGGCCTGTTCGCTTTGGCAAGCGGGATGTGAGGGACAGGATCAGCGCCTTCCGCGGCGGCTTCTCTTCCGCGTGCCGAAGAGCCGATGTGGACGAAAAAATCAATATGATGACCACTAAAAATGGCTTGATAGCGTAGTTTTATCGACTGTTTTAGATAAAAAACAGGAAAATACAAAAAATATACTACGTTTTCAAACGGTTTTGATTTTTCTTCGACTGAAAAACAAGATAAGAAAATCGATAAACTCACGCTTTCAAACGGCTTTATCGGATAGAGAAAGAAAAACCGCTAGAAACCGATGAGCGGTGAAATTTCTACAGCATCCGAGCGCGCCGCGAGGCGCGACCCGCCGTTTTCAGGCGGGCTGGCCCGTTCGAGGTGAGTCAATCGCGCGGCGCGGTTTGACGCAAACGTGCGTAGCCGGTTTTTTCGATGAGTTCCTGACCTTGTTCGCCGGTCATCCATTTGACGAAGGGCATTACGTTCGGATTGGGATTGCCCTTGACCGTCACCGCGTACAGATTGACCACGATGGGATATTTCCTTGAGGCGATGTTCTCCAGGGTGGGTGGCACGCCATCGACCGAAAGCATCTTGACGCGGGGCTGTTTGCCCATGCCCGTCAGAAAAAAGCGGAAGGAATATCCAATGGCCGAAGGCGCGTTGCGGTATTCGCTGACTTTTTCCAGGATACCGCCCATGCCTCGCGAGCGGCGATCCATCAGCGGAGGGGGCAGGGGCGTCTTCCCCATGAAGCGGAGCATGATGGTCTGGCTGCCGGAATTTTCCGGACGCTGAAAAGCGATGATGGGTTTTTTGTTTCCTCCGACCTCCTTCCAGTTGTCAATCGCGCCGCTGTAAATACGCCGTATTTGCTCCGAGGACAACGCGTTGACCGGGTTCGTTTCGTTAACAAAAAATACGAACGCTTCTTTTCCGATGGGCGTGAGTGTGAGTTCCTTGCCCCGTGTGCGCGCCAGTTCCATCTGTACGTCGGAGGGATGAGCGCCGAAAAAGATATCGGCTTTTCCTTCGACAAGACTCTGAAATCCGTAAATCGTGTTTGTGAACATCAGCGCGCTGTCGTTCGGTGGATGGTGGTCGTACCAATTGATTTCTTTCTGGCTCAAGGGGGCGAGATCGAGATAGCAGGCATTGGCGAACGCCGCGTACACTGGAAAGGCCGCCTGCGCTCCGTTGAGGACAGGCAGTTTGTCCGTGCCCTTGAGGGTAAATGTGGCGGGCGCGCTCAGGCGGGCCACGATAGAACCGGGGATGCGCGGATCGTAGGGCTTGAGGTCGGAATCGGAAAAACCGCCCGCATGTTCGAAGCCGTGGCCGCGCTGTTTCGTGTAGCTCGCGTCTTTCCGGATTTCGTGGCCCGCATGGCAGAGAGGCAAGGCAAGCACAAGGCAGAAGGCGATCTGGTTCCATACACTCAGGGGGACTTTGTCCACGCGAAAACGTTCACGAAAGGCAAAACCGAGAAAAAGGCCGATGAGGTAGTAGTTCAGTATTAAACGCTCGATGGATAGACCGGCGTCCAAAGAAACCACAAGTAAGAAGAAGAGGAAGAAGGGCAGTCCCAGCCATATATACCATAGCGGGGAGCCATACCGCTTCTGGAAATTTTCCGGAAGGGTTCGTCCACTCGCGCCGAGCGCGCCGAAAACGCATCCCCCCAGAAAAAAGCAAACGAGAAATGGCGTCAAAATGAAATCCAGATATCCTGTGGGAGGGGTGGAAGGTCCGGGTTTGGCGAAAAGCTGTCCGAAAACGCTGATGCTGAACAAGGTGGCCCACGGCCCGGCCAGGAAGCCAAGAACTCCCGGAAGCCAGTAAAACCTGGGAGATCGCGTGGGCGCGGGAGGAGCGTCCGGATTATGTGCTGACGTCATGTTTTTCGGTTCCTCTCAAGATAGGCGGCTGGCCCGGGTGGGTTGTTCATTGCGCGGGCAGCGCGTGAAGAGGCCGCGCGAACCACCACCGACAACCGGTGCCGTCATTTTAATCCGATACGCCGTGGCATGCCAAAACAAGCTGTCGCGTGCTAAAATTCCACGCTTCGGACATGGGCGGCTTTGGACGCCTCCGGTCGGTTCGCGGCCTCGCGGATTTCCGGAATGTCCGGCGGATCATTACTGGAACGCACTGTGGAAATTTTCGCTAAAGAAGTCCTCCCCATCAGTCTCGAAGACGAAATGCGCCGCTCCTACCTCGATTACGCGATGAGCGTGATCGTCGGCCGCGCGCTGCCGGACGCGCGCGATGGTTTGAAGCCCGTGCATCGCCGCGTCCTGTTCGCTATGCACGAACTCGGCAACGACTGGAACAAACCCTACAAGAAATCAGCGCGCGCCGTTGGTGACGTAATCGGTAAATATCACCCCCACGGTGACGCGGCGGTCTATGACACGATTGTCCGCATGGCGCAGAGTTTTTCGCTGCGCTACATGCTTATCGACGGGCAGGGCAATTTCGGTTCGGTCGACGGCGACAGCGCGGCGGCCATGCGTTATACGGAAGTCCGCATGGCACGTATTGGCCATGAAATGCTGGCCGACATCGACAAGGAAACCGTCGATTTCGGAGCGAATTACGATGGTTCCGAACAAGAACCGCTGATTCTGCCGACCCGCATTCCGAATCTGCTGATCAATGGCTCGGCGGGAATCGCCGTTGGAATGGCGACGAATATTCCGCCGCACAATCTCAACGAAGTTATCGACGCATGTCTCGCGCTTCTCCAGAATCCGGAAATTTCCATCAATGAGTTGATTGACATCATTCCCGCGCCGGATTTTCCAACGGCAGGCATCATTTATGGCATTTCGGGTGTCCGCGAAGGCTACCGGACGGGACGCGGCCGCGTTGTGATGCGCGCGCGGACGCATTTTGAGGAAATCAAGGGCAGCAACGACCGTCAGGCGATTATCGTCGACGAATTGCCCTATCAGGTGAACAAGCGTTCGTTGCTCGAGAAAATAGGTGAACTCGTCAACGAAAAAAAGATAGAGGGTATTTCCGATCTGCGCGACGAGTCGGACAAATCCGGAATGCGCATTGTCATTGAGCTGCGGCGCGCCGAAGTGCCGGAAGTCGTGCTCAATTGCCTGTACAAGCAAACGCAGTTGCAGGATACCTTCGGGATGAACATGGTCGCGCTCGTCGATGGACAGCCGCGCCTGTTGAATCTCAAACAGTTGCTTGATTGTTTTTTGTCCCATCGGCGCGAGGTCGTCACGCGGCGCGTCGCTTTCGAATTGCGAAAAGCGCGGGAACGGGTGCATATCCAGGAAGGTCTTGCGGTCGCGCTCGACAATGTTGATGAAATCATCGCATTGATTAAAGCGTCTCCAACGCCCGCAGACGCGCGGCGCGGCCTGATGGGCCGGCTTTGGCCATCTGCGACGGTTATCGAGATGCTTCAGCGCGCTTCGTTCGACGCGACGCGTCCAGACGGACTGGAGCTGGAATACGGCCTCTCGAAAAACGGTTATCTGCTTTCCGAAACGCAGGCGCAGGCGATTCTCGAATTGCGCTTGCAGCGCTTGACCGGTCTGGAGCGTAACAAAATCGTTACCGATTTTGCCGAGTGGCTGGAAAAAATCGCCGATTTTATGGACATCCTGGCGCGGCCCGAGCGCATCAGCGAAATCATCTCTGGAGAGCTGGCGGATATCCGCGCCCAGTTCGGCGACAAACGGCGTTCCGAAATCGTCATCGACACGCAAGACCTTGGAATCGAGGATTTCATCGCGCCCCAGGATATGGTGGTGACGCTTTCGCATACCGGTTACATCAAGGCGCAGCCGTTGAGCGACTACCGCGCGCAGCGGCGCGGCGGGCGGGGAAAACAGGCCGCTTCGATGAAGGAGGACGATTTCATCGACCGGCTTTTCGTCGCCAATACGCACGATTACATTCTGTGTTTTTCGAACCGTGGCCGCCTGTACTGGATCAAGGTCTATGAAGTGCCCCAGGGCGCGCGCGCAGGGCGCGGCCGCCCGATCGTCAACATGTTTCCCCTTGAAGAGGGCGAAAAGATCAATGCCATTCTGCCGGTCAAGGAATTTACCGAAGACCGCTATATTTTCATGTGCACGGCCCAGGGGATGGTCAAGAAGACTTTGCTTTCCGAGTTTTCCAATCCGCGCAAGGCCGGAATCATCGCGGTCGCGCTCAACGAAGGTGATTTTCTGATCGGCGCGCAGATTACCAACGGCTCGCAGGACATCGTTCTGGTTTCCGACGCCGGAAAAGCCGTTTGGTTCGACGAAGAGGATGTCCGGCCCATGGGGCGGACGGCGCGCGGCGTTCTCGGGATGCGCCTGGGACCGGAGCAGCAGGTGCTTTCGCTGCTCGTCGCAGACAATCACCAGGAGACGGTTCTCGTGGCGACGGAAAATGGTTACGGCAAGCGGACGGTGCTCGCGGATTTTCGTCATAGCAGACGCGGCACGCAGGGTGTGATCGCGATCGCGGCCAGCGAGCGCAATGGCAAGGTCGTCGCGGCCTGCCTCGTCAAGGATGAAGACGAGATCATGCTGATTACCACGGGAGGCGTTCTGATCCGGACGCGGGTGCGGGAAATCCGCGAGCTTGGGCGCGCGACGCAGGGCGTAACGCTGATCGCGCTGGACGAAGGCGAAAAACTCGCGGAACTCGAAAAAATCGTGGAAACGGAGGATGATGATCTCAGCGCCGGAGATGAGCCATAGTATCCGTTTCCGGCGGGAATCGGAAAAACATCGGGATCGGGATTGGGACAAAGCGGAGAAGAGGCGGGAGGACAGCGTTTATATGAATGAGGAGTTCCAAGGAAAACTCGCCGCCGCGCGTTCCGAAATCGACGAAATCGACGGACGGATACTGGATCTTCTGAATCGCCGTGCGCGGCGCGCGCAGGATGTCGGGCGAATGAAGATGGAATATGGCGAGGAGGGCTTCGTCTACCGGCCCGAGCGCGAGGCGCAGATTCTGCGCCGTGTCAGGGAGAGCAACCCGGGGCCGCTTTCTGACGATAGCGTGACGCTTTTCTTTCGCGAGGTCATGTCGGCCTGCCTGTCGCTTGAAAGGGTTTTGAGCGTCGCTTTTCTCGGGCCGCCCGGTACTTTTTCGGAAAGCGCGGCGACATCGCACTTCGGGCATGCGGCGCGCTTGCTGCCCCAGCTTTCGATTGACGCGATTTTCCAGGAAGTCGAGGCGGGTCATGCTGATTACGCCGTCGTTCCGATAGAGAATTCAACGGAGGGCGCGATCGGGCGGACGATGGATCTTCTGATGTCGACGCCGTTGCATATTTGCGGAGAAGTCCTTTTGCGGATTCATCAGCATCTGTTGTCGAAAGAAGATTCGCTTTCCCGTATCGAAAAAGTGTATTCGCATGCACAGTCGCTTGCGCAGTGTCACGAATGGCTGAAGCGCGTTTTGCCGGATGCGCAGAAAATTCCGATGGGCAGCAACGCGCAGGCGGCGCAGGCGGCGGCTTCGGAACCCGGTGCGGCGGCTGTCGCAGGCGACGCGGCGGCGGAACATTACGGTTTGCCGAAACTCGCGAGCCGCATTGAGGACGAACCGAACAATACGACGCGCTTTATCGTTCTCGGAAAACATCGAAGTCCCTCCCCATCGGGAAACGACAAGACGTCGCTGGTCATGTCCGCGCCCAACCGGACAGGGTCGCTGGGCTATCTGCTCGCGCCGATTTCTGAGGCTGGCGTATCGATGACGCGGCTTGAATCGCGTCCGGCGCGTCATACCCTGTGGGAATATGTTTTCTTTGTCGATATCGATGGGCACAGCGAAAACGGGAATGTCCGGAATGCCCTGGACGAGCTGGGACGCCGTGCGGCCTATCTCAAGATTCTCGGCTCTTATCCGGCGGCCCTGTCCTCCCTGTCCTGATCGCTTATATTCTTGAGGATGTTTTTTATGGCAATTTACGATCGTTCCCTGCCCAATGTTCGCGCCATTTCGCCGTACCAGCCCGGAAAGCCGATTACTCAGCTTGCTCGCGAAATGAATATCCCTGTCGAAAAGATCGTCAAGCTCGCCTCGAATGAGAATCCTTTTGGCATGAGTCCGAAGGCGCGTGCCGCGATCGAGGCCGCCTGTGATTCGCTTGAGCGCTATCCGGACGATTTTGAACTCAAGGAAGCATTGGCCGCGCGTCTTGGATTTGGTGTCGACCGGATTGTTCTCGGCAACGGATCGAACGATGTGCTCGACATCGCCGCGCGTGTTTTTCTCGCGCAGGGGCATTCGGCCGTTTTTTCGCGCCATGCCTTTGCCGTTTATCCGTTAGCAACCCTGTCGGCCGGCGCGGACCCCATCGTCGTTCCCGCCCGGGATTATGGTCATGATCTTGACGCGATGCTGGCCGCAATCCGGCCGGATACGCGCATCGTCTGGATCGCCAATCCGAACAATCCGACGGGCACTTTTTTGCCAGAAACGCTGCTCGAAAATTTTCTGGGACATGTTCCGGAGGATGTCGTCGTCGTTCTCGATGAAGCGTATAACGATTACATTCCGCCCGCTGACCGTTTTAATACCCTGGGCTGGCTTGAAAGATTTCCCAATCTCGTCATTACGCGCACGTTTTCGAAAATCTATGGAATGGCCGGGCTGCGCGTTGGCTATGCGCTGACTTCGTCCGTGATCGCGGATTTGATGAATCGTATCCGCCAGCCTTTCAATTGCAACAATCTCGCGCTCGCGGGAGCCATCGCGGCGCTTGATGATGCGGATTTCATCGAACGGAGCCGCGTGCTCAATGCCGCGGGAATGGAACAATTGAAACATGGGCTGGAAAAGCTCGGGATTCAGTATATTCCATCGTATGGCAATTTCATTACGATCCGGGTTGGCGGCGCGGCGGCGGTTAACGGAAGGCTCCTCAAGCAAGGCGTGATCGTCCGGCCGCTTGCCGGATACGATATGCCGGAATGGCTGCGTGTGACGGTTGGAACGGAACGGGAAAACGGACTTTTCATCGAAGCGCTTGAAAAGGCGATTGGATGAGCGCTTCTCCCGAATTCGGGCGGGTCGTCGTTTTTGGCGCTGGATTGATTGGCGGCTCGTTTGCCTTGGCGTTGAAGGCGGCGGGTCAGGCAGAAGAAATCGTTGGATTCGGGCGAAGCGTCGCCACGCTGACCCAAGCGATGAACCTGGGAATTATCGACCGGATCGGCGTCAATGCCGGGCAGGAAATTGCGGGCGCTTCCCTCGTGCTGCTTGCGACGCCTGTCGGGCAAATTCCCCGGATCATGGAGCGTATTGCACCCTATCTGGGCGAAAAAGGCGGGGGGGCGCTCGTGACCGACGCGTGCAGCACGAAAACCGGTGTCGTGGAAGCGGCGCGCGGGCTTCTTGGCGAAAATATCGGATGTTTCGTTCCCGCTCATCCAATAGCCGGTGCGGAAAACAGCGGCGCGCTCGCGGCGCGCGCGGATCTTTATCGTGAAAAGAGGGTCGTTCTTACGCCATTGCCTGAAAATTCTGCCCTGGATGTCGCCCGCGTGCGTTCCGCCTGGGAATGGTGCGGTGCGCGGGTTTGTGAGCTGACGCATGAACGGCACGACGGTGTTTTCGCCGCCGTCAGTCATCTGCCGCATCTCCTTTCGTTCGCGCTTGTTCACGAACTTGCGGGCAGAGAAAACAGTGAAGAGCTTTTCGGTTTCGCGGCCGGCGGCTTCCGTGATTTCACGCGCATTGCCGCGAGCCATCCGGAAATGTGGCGCGATATTTGCCTTTCCAACCGTGAAGCGCTTCTCGGAGAACTCGACTGTTATTTCGCCAGGCTGGAATATCTGCGTTTCGCGCTTGACCAGGGCGACGGCGAGGCGCTTGAACGGGTTTTTGGCGCGGCGCGCGCGGCAAGATGCGCCTGGGTGGATTCCGCGTGTTTCGAACAAAAAAATGATTAAGCGGAGTTTCCGGAATTCGCCGTTGCGACCGCCGCATATCCGATCACGATGAAAAACATGGATTTCATTGATTTGCCCCAAAGGTCTTCTGCTCGCGGCGTTATCCGTTTGCCCGGTTCCAAGAGTATTTCGAACCGCGTTCTGCTTCTGGCGGCGCTCGCATCGGGAAGCACCGAACTTCATGGCGTTCTCGAATCCGGCGATACGGCCCGGATGTTCGGTGCCTTGAAGTGCCTTGGAGCTTCATCTGTGGCGCTCGGAGACCATTCCTATCGTATTGAAGGGGCGGGCGGGTGCGAAAAAAAAGTTTTTCCGGAAGGTGAGACCAGCCTGTTTCTGGGCAATGCGGGAACGGCTTTTCGTTCGCTGACGGCCGTATTGGCGTTGTTCGGAGGAAATTACCGTCTGCACGGCGTGCCGAGAATGCACGAACGTCCGATTGGCGACCTGGTGGATGCTTTGCGTCAACTGGGCGCGAACATCGTTTATGAAAACGTCGAAGGTTATCCGCCGTTGCGCATCCGTCCGCCGTCGCCCGTCGAAACGGGAGTGGTGCGCGTGCGCGGCGACGTGTCGAGCCAGTTTCTTTCCGGGCTGCTGATCGCGCTGCCGCTGATGGGGCGGGAAATTGCCGTCGAGGTCATCGGAGAACTGATTTCAAAGCCTTATGTCGAAATTACACTGGCGGCGATGGCGTGCTTTGGCGTTGATGCCGTGCGCGAAGGCTGGCGGCGTTTCATTGTGCCGGCTGGCGCGGCGTATCGTTCTCCAAGCGTGTTTCATGTCGAGGGCGACGCTTCGTCGGCCTCCTATTTCCTGGCGGCGGGAGCGATTGGCGGCGGGCCGGTCCGCGTCGAAGGCGTCGGAAACAAATCAATTCAGGGCGATATCCGTTTTGCCGGCGCGCTGGAAAAAATGGGCGCGATTATCGACGCGGGCGATGACTGGATCGAAGCGAGCGCCCCTGACGGCGGTTTGCGCGGGATTACGCTGGATTGCAATCCGATTCCGGATGCCGCGATGACATTGGCGGTTGCCGCGCTGTTCGCCAGAGGCGAGACGCGGCTCGATAACATCGCGAGCTGGCGCGTGAAGGAAACAGACCGCATCGCGGCAATGGCAGCGGAATTACGCAAACTGGGAGCGCATGTCGAAACGGGAGAAGATTTTATCCGCATCGTTCCGCCCGCCGCTTTCCGTTTTCCGCCCGAGGGCATTGATACTTATGATGATCATCGCATCGCCATGTGTTTTTCCCTGGCCGCTTTCGCGGGACTCGCGCGGATCAATGACCCTGCCTGTGTCGCAAAAACCTTTCCGGACTATTACGCGTATTTTGAGCGGATTGCCGGGGCGGTTCCGGTTATTGCAATCGATGGCCCATCGGCTTCGGGCAAGGGAACGGTCGCCGCGCGTGTCGCCCGGAAGCTCGGCTGGCATTACCTTGATTCCGGTGCGTTGTATCGTCTGACGGCGCTTGCCGCGAAACGCGCGGGTATCCCTTTTTCGGACGAGCGGCGCGTGGCGTCGCTCGCCTTGGAGCTGGAAATCGAATTCGGTGAAGGGACTGTCTGCCTTTCCGGTCAGGATGTTGGCGAGGCCATCCGCCAGGAAGAAATTTCTTCCGGCGCGTCGCTGGTCGCATCTTTGCCCTCCGTCCGGAATGCACTCTTGTTCCGGCAACGCGCCTTTCGCCGCTTTCCTGGACTCGTTGCCGATGGGCGGGACATGGCCACGGTCGTTTTTCCCGATGCCGGATGCAAGGTTTTTCTGACAGCCAGCGTTCAGGCAAGGGCCGAAAGACGGCATAAGCAGTTGATCGGGAAAGGAATCTCTGTTAGCATTCCCTCCCTTTTGCAGGATATGAAAGAGCGCGATGCGCGTGACAGCCAGAGGAATGTCGCGCCTTTGCGGAAAAGCGAAGATTCCCTGCTGCTGGATACGACAACCCTTTCCGTCGAGCAGGCGGTAGAATGGGTGATGGTCCGGGCAGCGGAGACAAGGCAGGAAAAGCAGGAGCGGTAAAGAAGTGCGCAGTTGTATTCCAGGCACTGTCCGAGTGGTTTCTGTCCGGATTTCCGGCGGGGTTCCATGAGGACGGTTTTTCATCAATCCACCCCGCAGTCATATGCGGCCAGGTCTTTTTTATATGTCATCCAATCCAATCAGTCAGAATCAGGAAAGTTTCGCGGAACTTTTCGAAGCCAGCCTCTCCCGTCAGGAGATGCGTCAGGGCGAAGTCATCACGGCGGAGATCGTGCGCGTCGACCAGAACTTTGTCGTCGTCAACGCCGGTCTGAAATCCGAAAGCTATATTGATCGTGAAGAATTTTTGAACGATGTTGGCGAGCTTGAAGCCAAAGTCGGCGATTTCATCCAGGTCGCCATCGAGCAGCTTGAAAACGGTTTTGGAGAAACCCGTCTGTCACGCGAACGCGCAAAGCGCATTGCCGCCTGGAATTTTCTCGACGATGCTCTGGCGCAGGGCACGCTCATTACCGGCGCCATCACCGGCAAGGTCAAAGGCGGCCTTACCGTCATGGTCAACGGCGTCCGCGCCTTTCTTCCGGGGTCGCTTGTCGATATGCGCCCGGTCAAGGATACCGCGCCGTACGAAGGAAAAACCTACGAATTCAAGGTCATCAAGCTTGACCGCAAGCGTAACAATGTCGTTGTCTCGCGCCGCGCGGTGCTTGAAGCCAACGCGGGTGAAGAACACGAAGCCCTGCTTGCCAACCTCAAGGAAGGCAGCCTTGTCAAAGGCATCGTCAAGAACATTACCGATTATGGCGCTTTCGTCGATCTCGGCGGAATAGACGGCCTGCTTCATATTACCGACCTCGCGTGGCGGCGCGTCCGCCATCCGTCTGAAATGCTGGCGGTTGGCGACGAAGTACAGGCCAGAATACTCAAGTTTGATCAGGAGAAAAACCGCGTATCCCTGGGGCTGAAACAGCTTGGCGAAGACCCGTGGATTGGCATTTCGCGCCGTTATCCGCCGACTACGCGCCTGTTCGGAAAAGTGACAAATCTGACCGATTACGGCGCGTTCGTTGAAATCGAACAGGGAATTGAGGGCCTTGTCCACGTTTCCGAAATGGACTGGACGAACAAGAATGTCCACCCGTCGAAGGTCGTTCAGCTTGGCGACGAAGTCGAGGTCATGATTCTGGAGATCGACGAGGATCGCCGCCGCATCTCGCTGGGCATGAAACAGTGCGTGCCGAATCCGTGGGACGATTTCGCGATGAACCAGAAAAAGGGCGACAAGGTTCGCGGCCAGATCAAATCGATTACTGATTTCGGTATTTTCATCGGATTGTCAGGCGGCATTGACGGGCTTGTGCATTTATCCGACCTGTCGTGGTCTGTGCCCGGTGAAGAAGCCATCCGCAATTTCAAGAAAGGAGACGAAGTTGAAGCCGTCGTCCTTTCGATTGATACCGAAAAGGAGCGTATCTCGCTGGGCATCAAACAGCTTGACGGCGACCCTTATACGAGCTTTATCGCGACGCACGAGAAAAACGCGATTGTGCGCGGCAAGGTGAAATCCGTTGACGCGCGCGGCGCGGTCGTTACTCTTGAAGGCGGGATGGACGCTTACCTGCGCGCTTCCGAAATCTCGCGCGACCGTATCGACGACCTGACCAAGACATACAAGGAAGGGGATGAAATCGAAGCCATGATCATCAACATCGACCGCAAAACGCGTTCGATCAACCTGTCGATCAAGGCAAAGGATCAGGCCGAGCAGCATGAAGCCATGCAAAAGCTTTCTGCGGACAGCGGCGCCAATTCCGGAACGACCAACCTTGGCGCCCTGTTGAAAGCGAAGCTGGGCAGCCCGCAGTGATGGACCGCGCGGCATGACGAGATCCGAGTTGATTGCGCGGCTGGCGGACCGTTTTCCACAGCTTCCCCTGAAAGACACCGATTTCGCGGTCAGGATCATTCTTGATACGATGTGCGAAACCTTGTCGAAGGGCGGGCGGATCGAGATTCGCGGTTTCGGCAGCTTCACGCTCAACTACCGTCCGCCGCGCAGCGGGCGGAACCCAAAATCCGGCGAGCAGGTCAGCATTCCGGAAAAATGGGTTCCGCATTTCAAGGCGGGCAAGGAACTGCGACAACGCGTCGATAACGTGTTGTCCGCGCGGACTGGACAATAAACGCGGCAGGGCGCACAGTATATGGGCGGTGACGCGAGTTTCCGCCCATTTCTTTGACGGAGGGGATGAATGCGGACGATATTCTGGGGTTTTCGTATTCTCATATTCCTGTTTCTTCTCTCGTTTGCGGTGAAGAACACGGAGCCTGTGGCTATCCGTTTTTTCTTTGGCATAACGTGGGAAGCGCCGTTCATCGTGATTCTTCTGGCCTTTTTTTTCATGGGCGCTGTGCTGGGCATGGTGTCCCTGCTGGGGAGGGTTTTTGGCTTGCGCCGGGAAATCGCCGGAGTGAGGCGCGAAGCGAAGCGGGAACAGGCCAGGCTGGAAAAAATATGCAAGGAATATGAGGCTGAAAAGCTGAAGCGCGACGGCGCGCCAGAAACTGAAACGGCGCGTGGGCATTCTGGAAAATGATCGAGTTCGAATACTGGCAGCTGCTTTTTTTTCCCCTGTTTTTCGTTCTGGGCTGGGGGGCGGCCCGGATCGACATCAAGCATCTCGTCAATGAATCGAGATCCCTGCCAAGGTCGTATTTCCAGGGGTTGAATTTCCTGCTCAACGAACAGCCCGACCGGGCTATTGAAGCATTCATGGAAGCGGTCAAGGTTGATCCGCAGACCATCGAACTGCACTTCGCGCTGGGCAGCCTGTTCCGCCGCAGGGGAGAAACCACGCGCGCCATACAGATGCATCAGAACCTCGTCGAGCGCGAGGATTTGCCCGAAGATATGAAACTGCAAGCCTTGTCCGAATTGGGACAGGATTATCTGAAAGCCGGCCTGCTCGACCGCGCCGAGGAAATTTTCAGAAAATTGCGCGAATCGCCTGCCGTTGATGAAGCGAATCATAATCTTCTTGAAATTTACCAGCTTGAAAAAGACTGGGCGAAAACGATCGATATTGCCGGCCAGCTGCCAGAAATCACTTCGCGGAAAGAAATCGCCGAATACTATTGTGAACTGGCTGTCGCCGAATTGATGCGCTCCCGGCGGGAAGCCGCCGCCGGGTATCTGAAATCGGCGCTTGAGCACAACCGCAAATGCGTCCGCGCCAGCCTGTTGCAGGGCGACATCGAGGTTCAGCAAAATCGTCCGGAAGAAGCCGTCGTGTGCTGGCAGCGCATCGAACAGCAAGACCCCATCTATCTTGCGCTCGTCGCGCGCCGTCTGCTTGACGCCTACCGTCAGACGGGGCGGCGGGAGGAGGGCTTGCAGCTCCTGCGGACCTACCTTGAGCGTTATCCCTCGCTGGATCTGCTCGACGTCGTCTTTCAACTCGTCCTTGAATGCGAAGGGCCTGAAGCGGCCTATGCGCTGGTACGCGACGAACTCAAGCGCAACCCGACACTGTTGGGGTTCGACAAATTGATCGAGGCGCGCCTTCTGATTTCCTCTCCGGAAGCGCGCCAGGATCTTGATTTGGCGAAGAGCATTGTGCACAGCTATACGCGGCGTCTCGCGCGTTACCGGTGCGGCGACTGTGGTTTCAAGGCGCGGCAGTTTTACTGGCGTTGTCCGGCGTGCGGCGGTTGGGAAACATATTCGCCCAAGCGCTCGGAAGAATTCGATCTGACGCTTTGATTGAGCAGCGGAGAGCGGATATGAGGCTTGGCGATTTTTCCGCGTATCGTTTGCTGGTAGTGGGCGACGTTATGCTTGACCGTTACTGGTTTGGCGATGTCTCGCGCATTTCGCCGGAAGCGCCAGTCCCCATTGTCAGGGTCGAGCGCAGCGAAGAGCGTCCCGGCGGCGCGGCCAACGTGGCGCGCAATATCGCCGCGCTTGGAGCGCGCGTTTCGCTTCTTTCTCTGATTGGAGACGACGAAGCCGGCCGGCGCCTCAAACACCTGATGGACGCCGATGGCATCGACGCGAGCCTGATCGTCGACGCGGCCATTGATACCACCGTCAAGCTTCGCGTGATCAGCCGGCAACAACAGCTTTTGCGAATCGATTTTGAAACCCGGCCTTCCGGCGATGTTCTGCTTGCCAAGCTGGACGAATTCAAACGGCGTCTTCCCGGGTTTGATGCCGTGGTTTTCTCGGACTACGGAAAAGGCGGGCTGACGCACATCAGCGAAATGATCCGTCTGGCGCGCGACGTGGGCAAAATCGTGCTGGTCGATCCGAAGGGCGACGATTATTCGGCCTACGCCGGAGCGACGCTGATTACACCGAATCGCGCCGAGCTGCGGGAAGTCGTCGGACGCTGGAAAAGCGAAACGGAGCTGGAAGAAAAAGCCCGGGAACTGCGTAAACGCCTTGATGTGGAAGCCTTGCTTTTGACGCGCAGTGAAGAAGGCATGTCATTGTTTCTCGAAGGGCGCGCGATTCATGAAAAAGCCATCGCGCGGGAAGTTTTCGACGTTTCCGGGGCGGGCGACACGGTCATTGCCGCGCTGGCGGTCATGTTGGCGAATGGTGAAGAATGGGCGCGGGCGATTCGCGTGGCGAACATCGCGGCCGGAATTGTCGTTGGAAAACTCGGAACAGCCGTGGTAACGCGCGGAGAACTCGAATCGGCGTTGAGCGGATGCGGCTAGAATGGGAAACGCCGTGTCTTTTGCGCTTTTCGCTCCGTTTCCTGCGATGACTATCCGGGCGCGGGAAATGATCTTTTGTAGTGTGGCCGCTCGGGAGAAACCGACATGTACCATATTGTAACGGGAGCCGCCGGCTTTATCGGCTCCAACATCGTCAAGGCGCTGAACGAGCGCGGTGTAGACAGAATCATCGCCGTTGACAATCTGACGCGAGGCGACAAGTTCAGGAACCTGGCCGACTGCGAGATTTCCGATTACATCGACAAGCGGGAGTTTCTCGATTCCTTGCTGGCGGGGCGTTTTGACGGAGAAGTCGCGGCGGTTTTTCATGAGGGTGCGTGTTCGGACACGATGGAAACCGACGGACGCTATATCATGGAAAACAATTACCGGTATTCACTCAGCATTCTTGAGTGGTGTCTGGCGCGGGAAGTTCCATTGCTTTATGCCTCAAGCGCGGCGACATACGGCGGAAGCCGGGAATTTCGGGAAGACCGGGCCTGCGAATCGCCGCTCAACGTTTACGCCTATTCAAAATTCCTGTTCGATCAGATTGTCCGCAAGCGTTTGCCCGAAGCGGCTTCCCAAATTGCCGGATTCCGTTATTTCAATGTTTACGGCCCGCGCGAAGCCCACAAGGGCCGGATGGCCTCGGTCGCTTTCCACCACCACAACCAGTTGCGCGGCCAGGGCAGGGTCAGGCTGTTCGAAGGCAACGATGGATGCGAAAACGGCGGGCAAAAACGGGACTTCATTTACGTCGGCGATGTCGTACGCGTCAAGCTTTTCTTTCTCGACCATCCGGATAAATCAGGCATTTTCAATCTGGGAACGGGGCGCGCGCAAAGTTTCAACGAACTGGCTGTTGCGGGCATCAACGCCCATCGCGCCCTGACGGGCAAACGCCCCCTGCTGCTGGATGAATCCAGAAACCGGGGACTTATCGAATACATCCCTTTTCCCGACGCCCTGAAAGGGAAATATCAGAATTACACCCAGGCCGATCTGACCCGGCTGCGCGAGGCTGGTTATGACGCGCCGTTCGCCGATGTCGAGTCGGGCGTCGCGCAGTATGTCCAATGCCTGAGCGCGCGGTATTCCCATGTATAAAACGCTTGGAGACCATGTTGGAAACACGCCGCTTGTCTGGCTGAAACGGCTTGCGGGCATCGACGCCGAAAAACGCGGCAATGCGCTTCTCGCCAAGCTGGAAGGAAACAACCCCGCGGGGTCGGTCAAGGACAGGCCCGCACTCTCGATGATCGTCCGTGCCGAAAAGCGCGGCGAGATCGCGCCGGGCGATACGCTGATCGAGGCCACTTCCGGAAATACCGGAATTGCGCTGTCCATGGCGGCCGCGATACGCGGCTATTCGATGGTGCTCGTCATGCCGGAAAATCAAAGCGTCGAACGTCGGCAGGCCATGCGCGCGTTTGGCGCGGAACTTGTCCTGACGCCGGCTGAAGGCGGGATGGAACTGGCGCGCGACATCGCGGCTGGAATGCGCGACGAGGGCCGGGGCTTCGTTCTCGACCAGTTTTCCAATCCGGACAATCCATGGGCGCATTACGAGAGCACAGGGCCGGAATTGTGGAAAGAAACGAAAGGGCGGATTACCCACTTTGTCAGCAGCATGGGAACGACGGGGACGATCATGGGTGTTTCGCGCTACCTCAAGGAGCGGAATCCGGCGATACGCGTCATCGGCTGCCAGCCGGAAGCGGGGGCGCAGATTCCCGGAATTCGCAAGTGGCCGGACGCCTACCTTCCGAAAATATTCGACCGGTCGCGCGTTGACCGCATTGAACAGGTAACGCAGGCCGAAGCCGAAGAATTGACGCGCCGTCTCGCTCGGGAAGAGGGCATTTTCGCGGGCGTCTCGTCGGGCGGCGCGCTGGTGGTCGCCTTGCGCGTCGCGCGTGAAACCGAAAACGCGACGATTGCCGCCATCGTATGCGATCGCGGCGACCGTTATCTTTCGACAGGAATTTTCACCGCTTAAAGCAATGCCGCCCTTTCTCGTTTTTGATATTGAATCGATTCCGGATGTTGATGGAATACGCAGGCTATACGCCCTCGACCCGGCGCTTCCGGACGCCGAAGTCGCCGAGCTGGCCTTTCAGCGCCGGCGTGCGCAGGGCGGCAGTGATTTTTTGCCGCACTACCTGCATCGCATTGTCGTTATTTCCTGTGTTTTGCGCACGGCCGGAGAGCTGCGCGTCTGGTCGCTTTCCGAGCCAGGGCAGAACGAAAGCGAAATCGTCCAGCGTTTTTTCGACGGCATCGAAAAATTCACGCCGCGGCTTGTTTCATGGAACGGCGGTGGATTCGACCTTCAGGTACTCCACTATCGCGGCCTGATTCATGGCGCGCGCGCGCCCCGTTATTGGGATATGGGAGACGGAAATTACGACGACAGCCGCGAATTCAAATGGAACAGCTACATCAACCGTTATCACGCGCGCCATCTGGATCTGATGGATTTGCTGGCGCTGTACCAGCCTCGCGCGAACGCGCCGCTTGACGACCTCGCCAAACTGATGGGCTTCCCGGGCAAGCTCGGCATGGAAGGCGGAAAAGTCTGGGACGCGTGGCTGTGCGGCGAAATCGCGGAAATCCGTGACTATTGCGAAACCGACGTCATGAACACCTATCTCGTCTTTCTGCGTTTTCGTCTGATGCGCGGCGAAATCACGCGCGGCGAATACGACGAAGAAATACGTTTCGCGTGGAATGAACTCTCGAAGATTGAAAAGCCGCACTGGAAAGAGTTTCTCGCGGCCTGGGAAGCGTAAACAATTTTTTCTTTGCCCATTTGCCGCCATTCGTTGCCATTCACGCCGAAGCGCAAACGCTTGCCTTTCCGGGCGGCGAATGAGGCTTCCGCGTTTCCTGTTCCGTGTTCGCGAATGAGAGCCGCGGCAGAGAGAAAAGCAGGAAAATCTTTCGGCCCCCGCTCAAATCCTGGCGGGGCAGGCGGTGTGTTTTATGAAAATATACGAAAATATTCCAGAATCGTTGCCATGTACAGCCGACGATTCATGGATTTCTGCTTTATTTTTTGTTAAAACTTGCAATTTCTGAAAATAGAATAAACGTTCTCAAACAGTTTTATCCGAAAAAAGAGGTGAAATATAACAACATTAAAAAAGATGGGTAACGTTTTCAAACGATTTTATATAAAATATCCACATAAAATCGCTTGAAAACGTTGATTTACTTATAGCGCTATATTCCGGACGTGTTTCTTTCATGCGGCGCGTGATGAGCGTATTTTTTCCTCTCGGTTCCGTTTCTCTTCTGTTCGTTCATGGCAAGCCTGTCGAAGCGTGTGAACGGCCCATATATCCATTCGTGATGATCGCGTCAAGGCATGAACGGCGTTCAACGGCCTTCAACCGCGTTTTTAATCAGTGTTTCAGGCGGGGATGAGGCAGGCCAGGCGGCTCGCGGAAAAAATGCGATCATGGCGTCGTGACGTTAAAGAACGAAAGCATGACTTCGGCTTGCGGTTTTCTGTTCCGGGCGTTCCGTATTTCGGGAACTGGAGCGGGCCGTTTTTTCTTTTCGGAATCTCCTTCGGTTTAATGTATAATCGCGCCGTTTTGGGTTCCTTGCGCCGCGTTCGCGGCGCGGGTGAAACGGGAAGCCGGTGATGTTGACGAATCAGCCATTCCGGCGCAGCCCCCCGCTGCTGTAAGCCAGACGACTTTGTCAAAACGCCACTGTGCGGAAGAGCGCATGGGAAGGCGACGGAGAAGGAAGAAGGCGAGCCAGAAGACCGGCCCAAAACGGGTTTGGTATTCCCCGGGGTGGGGACGAAGCCGGCCGTCGGGCAGCGCGTTTTTCCGTTTTCAATTTGCCTGGACTTCCCGCATGTTCGTTTCCCGCGCCCTGGATAGACGCGTGAGGAGAAAAAGATGCACATCATGGAGGGCTGGTTGCCCAAGGAACATGCGGCGGGCTGGTGGCTGGCCTCGGCGCCGTTTATCGCTTGCGGCGTTTATTCAGTCCGGAAAAAGATGCGGGATAAACCCGAATATCGCATTCTGCTGGGTGTCGCGGCGGCGTTTACTTTCGTTCTTTCCGCGCTGAAACTGCCCTCCGTAACCGGCAGTTGCTCGCATCCGACCGGCGTCGGCCTGGGTGCGCTGCTTTTTGGCCCCGTGGCGATGGCGCCTGTCGGTTTCGTCGTTCTGCTTTTTCAGGCGCTTCTTTTGGCGCACGGCGGGATTACGACGCTTGGCGCGAACGTGTTTTCAATGGCGCTCGTCGGGTCATTTACGGCCGCGGCGGTCTTCAAACTGTCCCGGCGTTGCGGGACGCCGGTTTCCGTCAGCGTTTTTCTGGCGGCGAGCCTGGCGGACTGGCTGACGTATGTGACAACGTCTTTTCAGCTGGCATGGGCGTTTCCCGATCCTGATTTCGTCTCCTCCTTCGTCAAGTTTTCCGGCATTTTCGCCGTGACACAGCTTCCGCTGGCTATCAGCGAAGGGCTTTTGACCGTGATGATTTTCAACGCGCTGGCGCGTTTCAATCCGGCTGAATTGCGCGAAATGAAGATTCTTGACGATATACGGGAGACTGTCCGGCAAAAAAGGAATGCTCCCCTTCGGGAAAGCGGCATCCGGAACAAGGCTGGCGCATGAGACGTTATCAAAATCTCTGGCTCGCGTTGGGCGTCGTTCTGCTCGCGGTTCTCCCGCTCTGGATCGCTCCGGCGTTTTTGCCGGCGACTGGAGAGGTCGCGCTGTTTGAAGGCGCTGACGGCAAGGCGATGGAGCTGATCGGCAAGATATCTCCGGAGTATCGTCCATGGTTCAGTCCGCTGATTGAGCCGATGAGCGGTGAAATCGCTTCGTTGCTGTTTTCTTTTCAAGCCGCCCTGGGGGCGGGAGTCATCGGATATTACCTTGGAGCGGCGAGAATGCGCGACAAACTGCGCCGCGAGCATGAAGCCGCCGCCGGGACATCCGAAAACAATGGAAATCCTGAAAAGAACGCGCCGCCTTGCGTCGAAAAGGCCGGAACGCGCCGTGCTGATTGACCTGTGCGCCTATTCCAATCGTTGGCGCGCCGCTGATCCGGCGGCGAAGGGACTTTTCGCGTTGTCGGGCCTCGTTTCCGCGTTCGCGGCCGGAAATCCGCTTGCCGCTGCCGGAATCGGCGCGATCGTTTCAGGAATGACGGTCTGGGGCGCGGGAATTCCGTTTTCGCGTTTTTTTCGCGCGGCGCTTGCGCCGTTATGTTTCTTTTTGCTGGGCGCGTTGTCACTTGCGTGTTCCGTCGATTACAGGACGGGGGATTTTATCTGGCTTCCCGGCGGGTGGACACCTGTCGGACGGCTCGCCGCGCGTTCGTGCGGCGCGCTCGCGTCCTTGCTGTTTTTCGCTCTGACAACGCCGATGACCGACCAGATCGCGCTTTTCCGCCGTTTGAGGTTGCCGGAAACGCTGATCGAAATCATGGTGTTGTGCTACCGGATGCTGTTCGTTTTTTCCGAGGCGCTGCGCGACATCCATACCGCCCAGGATTCCCGGCTGGGGTACGCGTCGCCGTCTCTCGCGCTGCGTTCGACGGGAAACCTTGCCGCCGTGCTTGTCGTTCAGGTCTGGCAAAGGGCGCGGGCGCTGCATCTTGGCGCGCTGTCGCGGAACGGCGACGGCGTTCTCCGCTTTCTCGGTCCGGTTTTTGCCAATGCCCGCCGCGACATGGTTTTTGCGTTCGCCGGAAGCGCGTTGCTGTTCGCTCTTTTGGCGGTGATGCCGTGAGGCGTGTGGACGCGTGCGGAAATGAAAACGGGGGCGTGGACGCGCCGTGCCCGGCGCTGCTTGAGTTCGAGAATGTTTCCTTTACATATCCTGACGGTCAGCCGGGGCTTGACAAGTGTTCGCTGACGATTCGGGAAGGGAGCCGTAATGCCCTGATTGGCGCGAACGGCGCGGGAAAAACGACTCTTTTTCTTCACGCCAATGGCCTGTTTCGTCCACAGGCCGGAATGGTGCGTTATGCCGCCCATCCGATCGATTACAGCCGTGCCGGCCTCCGGCGCCTGCGCGGCGAAGTTGGGCTTGTTTTTCAGAATCCCGATCAACAGCTGTTTTCAGCGAATGTCCGTGAAGATGTTTCTTTCGGGCCGCTGAACCTCGGGCTGGACCAGAAAACAGTCCGCGAGCGCGTCGACGCCGCGCTCGACGCGGTGCGGATGTCCGGATTCGCCGACAGGCTGGCGCATACCTTGAGTTTTGGGCAGAAAAAGCGCGTCTGCATTGCCGGCGTTCTTGCCATGCGGCCGCGTCTGCTGATTCTCGACGAGCCGATGGCCGGGCTTGACCACGCGATGCGAAAAGAGCTGCTATCGGTTTTTGACAGCCTGTACGGGCAAGGCATCACGCTTTTGCTGGCGACGCATGACATCGATTTTGCTTTCCGCTGGGCCGACCGGATTCATCTGATGGCCGCGGGGCGCTGTGTCGCCGCGTTCGATGCGGAAAACCTGGCTGATAATGCGGAAGCGCTCGAAGAGGCGGCCTTGCCGCTTCCCGATATCATCGGGCTTCGCCGGCATCTTGTCGGGACACGCGCGCTTGATGATTCGCGCGCGCCGCGCAGCGTGCCCGAACTTCTCGATTTATTGATGCAAAGGAGCATTTGATGACAGATGGCTGTCCATGCGGAACGCCGCGGACGCGCGGGAAAATCTGCTTTGTCGGCGCGGGGCCGGGCGATCCCGACCTGATTACGGTCAAGGGCCGGAAACTGCTGGAACAGGCGGGCGCGATCCTTTACGCTGGTTCACTTGTCGACCGGGCGGCGACGCGTTACGCGCCGCCGGACTGCGAAATCCGTGATTCGAAAGATATGACGCTTGAAGAAATCGTCGACTGGCTTCGGGAAAAAGCCGCCCGCCACGCGCTCGTCGTCCGTTTGCAGACAGGCGACCCCTCGCTGTACGGCGCGTTGATTGAAATGACGCGCCCGCTTGAAAGAGAAGGGTTCGACTGGGAGGTCGTTCCGGGCATTTCTTCGGCGATGGCGTCGATGGCGGTGGCACGTGAGACGATGACCTTGCCGGAAGTGACGCAAACGGTCATCCTGACGCGCGCGGCGGGACGGACGTCCATGCCGGAAGGCGAGGATCTGGAATCGCTCGCGGCGCATCATTGCACACTGTGCGTCTACCTTTCGGCGACGCTGATTCACGAAGTGCAGCGGGCTTTGCGCGCCGCCGGATGGCGCGAGGATGCGCCGCTTCTCGTCGTGCAGAAAGCGAGCTGGCAGGGCGAGGAAAAAATCGTGCGCGGAACGCTGGCCGACATCCGCGAGAAATGTCAGGCGGAAAAAATCGGCAGTCAGGCGATGATTGTCGCCAGTCCAGCGCTTGGATCATCCGCCTGGGAAACGCTGGTCCGCTCAAAGCTTTACGATCCGGCGTTCACGCACCGTTTCCGCCGCGGGCTTCGGAGGCAGCATGAGTCGTCTTGAAGGCACCACCCTGTTACTGGTCGGGCATGGCTCGCGCAATCCGGAGGGTAACCGGGAAGTCGAAAAGTTCGCCGTCCGGTGGCGGGAAAAACACCCTGGCTGGCGCATTGAGCTTTGTTTCATCGAGTACGCTGATGTGTTGCTCGATGAAGGGCTTGACCGTGCCGCGCGCGACACGGGGCGCGTTGTGCTCATTCCGTTCATTCTCAACGCCGCGGGACATGTCAAGATAGAACTGCCCGCGGCGCTGAACGCGGCGCGCGAGCGTCATCCCGGGGTTGAATTCGTCATGACCCGCTATGTCGGAATGGGGTATGAGATTCACGCGATTTTGCGGGGGCAGCTCACGCGCTTGATGCGGGCGCTCGACTTTCCCGATCCGAAGACGACGGGCGTTATCCTGCTTGGGCGCGGTTCGTCCGACGCGAGCGCGAACGGCGAGTTGGCGCGCGTCGCGCGGTGGATTTTCGAAAGCGGCGATCACGAACTCGTCGATCTGGCGTTTACCGGAATTACCTGGCCGAGGCTGGAAACGGTCGTGCAACGCCATGTGCGTCTCGGAATGACGCAAATATGTATTATTCCCGTTTATCTTTTTACCGGCGTGTTAATTGAACGCATCCGCGCCCAGGTTGAGCGTTTGAAGCGGCAATACCCGCAGATCGCCTTTGCGCTGGGGGCGCATTTCGGTTTTGATTCACGGATTTTTGATCTGTTGGATTCCCGCGTGAACGCGGTCAGTTCATGCGAGAATACCCAGTTTGAATGCGATGGCTGCAAGTACCGCGAAGTCGCCGAAAAGGAGGAGGAAGCGGACGGCTGCGGCGAGGCGGAATGCTGTGGAAGGGAGAAAAGCGAATGACAGCGGTTACCGAACAGATGACGGCCGCCGGCCGGGCGATTGAGCTTGATTCGTTCGAGATTATCGACGCGGAAGCCGGAAAGCGCGCCTACAGCGATGAACAATGGCCGCTGGTGCGCCGCATGATTCACGCGAGCGCCGATTTTGAATTCAACGGCTTGACCACATTTCATCCGGACGCGGTTGCTTCGGGCGTCGCCGCGATTCTCCGGGGCGGGACGCCGGTTGTCGCGGATGTCGAAATGATCTGCGTCGGCCTTTCCGCGCCGCGTCTTGATTATTTTGGCATGACGGCGCGTCATTTCATTTCAGATTCAGATGTCATTGAGCGCGCGAAAGCGGAAGGAAGCACGCGGGCGATTCAGGCGATGCGGAAAGCGCGCCGCGAAGCCTGCCTTGATGGCGCGATCGTCGGAATCGGAAACGCGCCGACGGCGCTTCTCGAAATTATCCGGCTGGCTCGTGAAGAAGGCGCAAGACCGTCGCTTATTATTGGAATGCCCGTCGGTTTCGTTTCGGCGGCCGAATCGAAAGATATGTTGATGACGCTCGAAGAGATTCCCTGGATTTCGATTCGCGGGCGCAAGGGCGGTTCGACGCTTGTCGTGGCGGCGATCCACGCCCTGCTTGCGCTGGCGGAGCGGGAAAAAACAGCCGCATGAAAGGAGATGAACTACCGGCAAGGCTTCGCAGAAGCGATGGCCGCAAGCATCGCGGCGGGCGCTGCGGTTTTACGACCGGCGCGTGCGCCGCGGCTGCGGCCCGCGCGGCGGCGTTCGGCCTGTTGAACGGCAGTGTCCCTGAAAATGTGCTGTGCCGTTTGCCCAACGGGCGCGACGTGAATTTTTCCGTTGCCGAGGGCTATGTCGAAGGCGCGGGAATCGGGCGCAATTCGCATGCCGTCGTCGTCAAGGACGCCGGGGATGATCCCGATGTGACGAATGGAGCGCGGCTGACAGCCGATGTCCGGCTGATACCGGACGCGGCGGGAAAAATCGTTCTCCGCGGCGGCCCGGGCGTCGGCACCGTGACCCGTGAGGGACTTGGCCTCGCGGTCGGCGAACCGGCGATCAATCCGGTTCCGCGGCGGAATATCCGGGAGAACGCGCATGCCGCGAGCCTTCCTCTGCTTGCGCGTGACGGGCTTGAAATCGTCATTTCCGTTCCGCGCGGCGAGGAAATGGCGAAAAGGACGCTCAATCCGAGGCTTGGCGTTCTCGGCGGAATCTCGATTCTTGGGACGACGGGCATTGTGCGCCCATATTCGACGGCGGCTTTTCGCATGAGTGTCGTACAGGCCGTCAATGTCGCCGCGAAACGGGAAAAGCGGAGCGTGGTTTTCACGACAGGGGGGCGCAGCGAGCGTTTCGCCATGAGTCAGCTGCCTGACCTTGACGAAGCCTGTTTCGTGCAGATGGGTGATTTTGTCAAGGCGGCCTTTACCACGGCCATCAAAAACGGAATCCGTCATATTTATGTCGGCGCCATGGCTGGAAAGTTGACGAAAATGAGTCAGGGACTGGCGGTAACGCATGCCTGGCGCGCCGAAATCGACCGCGGACTGCTTGTCGAATGCGCGGAGGAAGCCGGTGCGCCTCCTGAATTGCTCCTGGCTGTCCGGGCCGCCGAAACAGCGCGTTTCGCGGCGGAACGCCTGCAGGCGCTCGGATTGACGGCGGAATTTCATCGCGCGCTCGCGAAACGGGCGATTCGAAGCCTCAGATCGAATTATCCCGGCGACTATCATTTAACCGTTCTGGTCTGTGATTTCGACGGGAATCCGGTCGTCCGCGTTGAGGAAGAGGAAGCGTCATGAGCGGCTGCGCGCTGATCGGGATTCTCGACGACGGTTGGGACGGGCTTTCGGAAGCGGCGCGCCGGTGTTTGGCGGCGGCTGATCTTGTGATTGGATCGGAGCGCGCGCTGACGCTCGTTAAATCCCGGCTTTTGTCCGGCGCGGAGCCGCGGCCGATGGATGGCGCTCTGTCCAGCGTTCCCGGATGGATCGTGGCGGCGCGCGCCGAGGGGCGTTCCGTCGCGGTACTGGCAACCGGAGATCCGTTATGTCATGGCATTGGCGCGTTTTTGCTGGCGCATTTGAGCGGAAAGCCGGAATGCGGGTTTGAAATTCTGCCCAATGTTTCGGTCTTTCAGCTTGCGTGCGCGCGTTTTCATCAGCCGTGGAGCGACGTCCGCATCGCTTCCTGCCATGCGCGCGATACCGGGGAATGGGCTGTCGGCGCGACGCCAGATCACGCGCTCTATCCGGCGATTCGCGCGATCGCGCTGCATTCGTCCGTCTTCCTGTTTACGGGGCCGGGAAATACACCGTCGCGCCTGGCGCGAGCGCTTCTCGCTGCAGGATACGACGGCGGCGAAATCATGTTTTCCGTCGCCTGCCGCCTTCAGTTGCCTGATGAGCGCCTGTTCTCCGCGATGACGATAGACGAGGCGGCGCGGACTGTCTTTCCAGAACCGAATGTCGTGCTCGCGCGGCGCGGCGAAAAATGCGGGATCAACGTTCCATCCTTCGGGCTTGACGACGCGGAATACCTTCAACGCGCTCCCGACAAGGGATTGATTACAAAACGGGAAGCGCGCGCGCTGGCCCTTGCCAGAATGGAAATCGCGCGTGACGCCGTCATCTGGGATATCGGCGCGGGCGCGGGGTCCGTTGGCATCGAAGCCGCCCGGCTCGCTCCGTCTGGTCATGTGTGGGCCATCGAAAAGAATCCGGACGATGCGGCCAACGCGCGCGCCAACGCGCGGCGTTTTCGCGTGACGAATTACACATTGCGGGAAGGCAAAGCGCCGGAACATCTCGACGCGTGGCCGGATCCGGACGCGGTTTTTGTCGGAGGATCGGGAGGGGAATTGTCCGGTCTGATTCATTTGATTCTTTCGCGCCTCAAACCTGGCGGGCGGCTCGTGCTGAATTTCGTGACGCTGGAAAATCTGGCGGCGGCATTCGCGGCGTTCGAGCGGGCGGGGGCCAATTGGGACGCCATCCAGCTGCAGGCCAGCCGCAGCCAGCCTGTGCTTGGCATGAATAGAATGGCGGCCCAGAACCCGGTATGGATCGTCACGGCCCGCAAGCCGGAAAACAGAACCGGAAAGGAAATCAGTAGATGACAAAGCCTTATGGAAAGCTGGTCGGCGTTTCCCTTGGCCCGGGCGATCCCGGGTTGATTACCCGCCGTGCCTGGGATGCGTTATGTTCAGGCGCGCGCTGGATTTATCCGGTGAGCCGCGCGGGAGAAAAATCGTACGCGCTCTCGATTGTCGAGCGGGCGGGACTTTCCGTTCCCGCCGGCGCGGTCGAGCTGGTTTTTCCGATGACGCGCGACGCGTTGGCGCTTGATGAAGCCTGGATGCTCGCCGCCGGGCGGACGGCCGCTCTTCTGGCTGAAGGAACCGACGTGGTTTTTCTGGTCGAGGGCGATGCGTCAACATTCGCGACATTCGGCCATTTGGCCCGCGTGGTCAGGGAGCGCCTGCCGGATGTCAATGTCGAAACGATCCCCGGCGTTTCATCATTCGCGGCGGCTGCCGCGGCGACGGGGAGAACGCTGGCCGAAGAGGGCGAAACGCTGGCGGTCATTCCGGCGGCCTATGGCGTCGGCGCGATCGATCATCTGCTCGACGGATTCGATACGCTGGTATTGCTCAAAGTCAAACCGATGCTTGACGAAATTATCGATTTGCTCGAAAGGCGCGGACTTCTCGCGGACAGTTGTTTCATCGAAAAGGTTGGCGCGCCGGATGAGCGTGTCGTGCACGACGTCGCTTCGCTCCGGGGCAAAGCCGTCAATTATCTTTCGCTGATGCTTGTCCGGAGAGCGGAGCATCAACGGAATGAAGACCGCCGCGCCGGCAGCGCGCGAAAAGAACGATGAGGATTGCGATTATCGCCATTACCCGCCATGGATTGGCGCTAGGGGCGCGCGCATCGCGCGTTTTGCCGGGAGCGCCGGTTTACGCGCCGGAAAAGCTCCTGAACGAGATGCGCCGGGCCGCGCCGGAGGAAACTCCGGATGGGTCAGAAGTACTGGTGCTTTCGTATTCCGTCAAGACAGGCGAGCTGATTGAACGTCTTTTTCGAGAGTACGATGGACTCATCGCCGTTTTCTCGATTGGCGCGCTCGTCCGGATGATCGCGCCCTGCCTGAAAGGCAAGGAATGCGATCCGGCGGTCGTCGCGCTTGATGAAGGCGGCAGGTTTGCGATTCCCGTGCTTTCCGGCCATGCCGGCGGCGCGAACGCGCTGGCTGGCCGTCTGGCGGCCGCCCTGGGGGCGACGCCTGTGTTGACGACGGCTTCCGATGTGATTCAGACGATCGGCGTTGATATTCTCGGACGCGAACTCGGCTGGACACTGGAAGCGTGTCATGACGAAGTTGTCCGGGCGAGCGCGGCGGTGGTCAACGGAGAGCCGGTCGCTTTTGTGCAGGAAGCGGGAAGCCGCGACTGGTGGACGGGGCACGCCAATGGCCGCGCCGGGCCGAAACCCGCCAATCTGGTTTTTTTCGACCGTCTTGAGGATATCGGCGAGACTGAGCGGTTCGCCGCGCTGCTCTGGGTCAGCCGGAGAGAAATGCCCAGAGATTATGCCGTGCGTTTTTCCGGGCGCTGTGTCGCTTACCGGCCGCCTTTGCGGGTCGCCCTGGGCGTCGGCTGCGATCGCGGTGCGATGCGCGTGACGGCTGATGAAGCGGTCGATGCGGCGCTGGCGGCTTGCGGTGCGAGGCCTTCCGATGTGGCCGCCGTCGCCAGTATCGACCTGAAAGCCGAAGAACCGGCGCTGTTGCAGATGGCCGAGGCGCGCGGCTGGACTCTTCGTTTTTATCCGGCGGCCGAACTTGCGGCCGTCGATGTTCCCGATCCTTCCGAGATCGTCCGGCGTCATACGGGGACGCCTTCCGTTTCGGCTGCCGCGGCCCTGCTTTCGGCGCGCGGCGACAAGACGCGGCTGCTCGTCGAGAAATGCCGGCGGCGCGGCCCGGATGGGCGCAATGTTACTGTTTCTGTTGCGAGGATAGAAGAATGACCCAGGAGAATTCCAGCGCGTTTCCGGAGGCCGGAACGTGCCGCACCGCCGGAAAAATCATGCTCGTCGGCCTTGGCCCGGGCGGGCATGACCATCTGACGGCGCGCGCGCGCGGCGCGATTGCCGAGGCCGACACGGTCATCGGTTATGTTACATACATCCGGCTGATCCAGGATTTGCTTGAGGGCAAGGAGGTGATCAAAAAACCGATGTCCGAGGAGCTGGATCGCGCGGTCGAGGCGTATGACCTTGCGCGCCGGGGCAAAAAGGTCGCTCTGGTTTCGTCCGGGGACGCGGGCGTCTATGGAATGGCTGGCCCGGCTTTCGAAGTGCTTTTTCAGTCGGGGTGGACACCCGGATCGGATATTCAGGTTGAAATCGTCCCTGGAGCGTCGGCGATCAATACATGTGCTTCGCTGGCCGGTGCGCCGCTGACGCACGATTTTTGCGCAATCTCGCTTTCCGACCTTCTGACGCCGTGGCCGACGATCGCGCGCCGCCTTGACGCGGCGGCGTACGCCGATTTCGTCGTCGCGCTTTATAACCCGAAAAGCGGGCGGCGCGTGCGGCATATCCAGGAAGCGCGGCGGATTTTTTTGCGTCATCGCGATCCCGAAACGCCCGTTGCCATCGTCAAGTCGGCTTTTCGTCCGAAGCAGCGCGTTGAATTCATGACGCTCGACACGATGCCCGATGCCGATATTGGCATGCTTTCGACCGTATTGATCGGGAACTCGAATACTTATGTGAAAAACGGCCTGATGATTACCCCGCGGGGTTATACCAATAAATATGCTATCGAAAGCGGGCATCGCGCGGCGCGCGGCGCGGAGAAAGCGGGGCGCTCGCTCTCGACCGGGCTTGACGGCTGGCTGGAAGCCATCCGGACAAGCGGAAAAACGCCGGCCGAGCTTGCTGGAATTTACCGCCTTCCGGAGGATTACATCGCCGCCGCGCTTGAAGCGTTCACCGGAGCCGGAGAAACGCCGGAATAAAATGTCATACAGGCGAAATACAGGAGAACAAGATGATGATCCGCGAAGAACGGACGAATGCCGGGCGCGTTGACCTTGTCGGCGCGGGGCCGGGCGATCCCGGGCTGATGACATTGAAAGCGGCGCGTTTGATTCGTAGCGCCGATGTCGTCGTCTATGACAATCTGGTTGGCGAGGGCATTCTCGATCTGATTCCGCCGGAAACCGAGCGCATCTATGTTGGCAAGGCCGCGGGAAACCACACCTTGCCGCAGGAAAAAATCTGCGAACTGCTGATTGAAAAAGCGGAAGAAGGAAAGCGCGTTGTCCGCCTCAAGGGAGGTGATCCCTTTGTTTTCGGGCGCGGCGGCGAGGAAATCGACGCATTGATGGACGCCGGGATCGACGTGGGGATTGTTCCGGGCGTCACCGCCGCGCTCGGCGCGGCGGCCAGCTTTGGTTTTCCGCTGACGCACCGTGATTATGCGCAAAGCTGTGTTTTTGTCACGGGGCACCTCAAGGACAACACGATTGATCTGAATTGGCCTGCGCTTGCCCAGCCCGGCCAAACCGTCGTGATTTACATGGGCATCATCGGGATAGAAATCATCTCAGCGCGTTTATGTGAAGCGGGCCTGCCTGGCGACACGCCGGCCGCGCTGATCTATCGCGCGACGTGCGCGGATCAGCGAATCTTTCCGGCGACGCTCGCCACCCTGCCCGAAACAGCCCGCGACAACCGCGTCAAATCGCCGACGCTGATCGTGATTGGCCATGTGTTGAAATTATCCGTTCTTTGAGAAAATCCAGTGCGGACGAGAATTCAAAAAATGATATGACAGCCCCTATAAGTCTTGAAAATACAGGGGGTATAAAGATTTTTATCTAAAAACAGGACAAAAAACGGAAAACAGCAAACGTTTTCAAGCGATTTTTTGAAAATGAACTTGGGCAGGCTGTCTGAAATTTTCAAAAAATATGCGTTGTCAACATGTTTTTCGTAAAACAGTTAGAAAAACTGCTTGAAAACGCTGTTGAAAGGACGGGTGTTGATCCAGAACATTCCGGCTTTCAAATTATCTGGAAATGGTTTTTAGAGCGTTTTTCGTTCAAATGACCGCAAAATCCCGCAGGTGATGAAGTGGCGCTGTTTCCTTTCACCACCGCTCGTGTTGAGCGTGTTAGAAACCCGTTTACGCTGAACCATTAACGGCGCATATTCCCGTTCGTACTGATTTTGCCGGAACGCATTGACGGCATCTATTTCCGTTCGTACTGAGCCTGTCGAAGTATGAACGGACGCTCCGCCTTTCCAGTCCTTACCCTTCGACAAGCTCAGGGCGAACGGATTGGAAAGGTGTTCTTCGACAACACCTGTTTCCGTTCGTGCTGAGCCTGACGAAGTATGAACGGACGCTCCGAGGTCTTCCCAACGCCTCTTGAATCAGGGGTGTTCAAGGTAAAGGCATTCCTGGCCTTTCCAATCCTTACCCTTCGACAGGCTCAGGATGGAGCAGGATGAATAGATCGGAAAGGCGGAGGCCGTCCTCTGCCGGTCACATGCCGCTATTTGAATCGAAAATGCTCTAGCCTCTGAGAGCGTGAAACAACACGCTACTCGCCACATAGGCCTGACCAGTTATCCCTGCCAAAAACCCAAGCAGGCCTAATACAGCAAACACCCATATAGCTATCTCCATACCGGTAGGACTACCTGACACATCGATACTCTGACCATTTATCTTCTTTCGCCACCTTTCCCCAAATACGTAATCTCTCCTGATGATCATTGTGAGTGCCAAGACAAGAAATATGATTGAGGCAAACAGCGACCACCATGATGCCGCCAAAGCGCAGGAAAGAGTTACTGGCAAAGGCGGCGCAGAATCCTTGATAAATATGCCAATCGAAATTGTCAACGTGCCACCAGCCAGCACGAATATGGATTTCGCCAGTGAATCTGTGCGACGACGCACATCTTCCTGGTGGGCGTTAAATAGTTCGAGTTCGCTTGGCCATCAGATATTTACTCCTGACGTTTGAATTCACCGGCTGGCCGCGCTTTCCGGCCAGTCCGATGGAATGATGGGGTAGTCATTTATTTGCTTGCAGACGCCATTTCGGCGGCAAACTGCTCCTGGATTTTTTGCATTTTCGGCGATACATCGGAGAACATCTTCTGAACCTCCAGCATGGTTTTCTGCATCAATACAGGCATCTTGTGAATGAGTGCTTGCCCTGCGGGCGTTTTGTAGAACGCCAACATGCCGGCCACTTCCTCTTCGCTAAATGATTCCTTGTACAGGCGTAGACACATTGGTTCCAGCTTTTCCCAAGCAAATTCTCCTTGCATGATCTCAACCATTCTATTTTTCATATTCGTTATAGCTTGCTGCTGCTTGGGTGTTGGGTTTTTCCCTTGTAACGCTTGCTGAACGGTGTTGTTCATTAGCGAATCAAATTGAGTTCGCATGCCATCAACAAGTTTTTGCGTTTGTGTAACGGATAGCAGTTACTTTATCGAGCTTTCACTTGCAGGTGCCGCGATCGTGGTCGTTGAGCAAAGCAAGAGGGCTATCAGGGTGCTTTTAAGAATGTTCATGTGATCTCCTTAATGGTTAACGCAAAAGCTCAGGGACGCGCTAAAAGCGCCTGTCCCACTGGAGTGCGATGTTAAGCGATGGTGTGCGGTGAGGCAAGACGGGACTTGCCGCAGACGGAAAGCCGAAGCTCGACAGCAGCACTTGATGCGAAGCGCGAAAGTGGGCGCTGGCAAGGCGGCGAAAAGTGGCGGATGTAGGCACGCGGCCTCACACCTGAATTAAGCCACCCCGCGAACCGGCGTTGGCCTGAAATCGTGCCAACTTCCGGGATT
>JAITGN010000141.1 GCA_031280565.1 Accumulibacter sp.
TGCGCGCCGTCATTGTTGCCATCGCTGCCGAAAAGCGTGGTGGCGGGCGAGGTGTGTGGAGACGCCGGGATGTTTTCCTCACCGGTGGGCGGAGCATCCTGCCGCAGTTCCTTCAGCCACGATTTCATCTCGTAGCGGTCGAAAAAATCGGCCAGATAGCCAATATCCGGCGTGCGCGGGATGAGTTTGTCGAGCGAGTCTGGAATTTGCGGCAAATCGAGATCACAGCGGATCGTCAGCAGTTTGCGGCTTGTTGGAAAAAAGCCAAGTGACTGGCGCAGGTTCTCTCCCGCGATGCCGGAAATAGCGCCCGCCGCGGCGATGATGCCATCGATCGAGCCGTATTGGGCGAGCCACCGGATCGCCGTTTTCGGGCCGACTTTCATGACGCCCGGAACATTGTCGGCGGCGTCGCCGACGAGCATCAGATAATCGACGATGCGTTCAGGCGGTACGCCGAAACGTTTCAGCACGCCCGCCGCGTCGTATTCTTCGCCGCGCATCGTATCGACGGTCGTAACGCGGTTATCAACCAACTGGGAAATATCCTTGTCACCTGTCGAGATTATGACATCAAAATTCTCATGGGCCGCGCGCCGGGCAAGCGTGCCGATCACGTCATCGGCCTCGACGCCGTCGACCGCGAGAACCGGCCAGCCGAGCGCGGCGGCGCCTGCATGAACCGGCGCGATTTGCCGGACAAGGTCATCAGGCATCGCAGGGCGGTTGGCCTTGTAGTCCGGATACCAGTCGTTGCGGAACGTTTTGCCTTTCGCGTCGAAAACGCAGGCTTTATGAGTAACGTTTTTTGTCTTGTAGTCGTTATCCAGTCGGCGTAGCATGTTCAGCACGCCGTAAATGGCGCCTGTCGGATCGCCCCGCGAATTTCGCAGATCCGGCATCGCGTGGTAGGCGCGGTAAAGGTACGAAGAACCATCAACCAGTAACAGGACAGGCATGACCCAAGAAAATCCAGAATGAATAAGACAGAAAAAATTCCTCTCGATGGCGATCCGGAAATTTCAAACGCGTTTGCTTCGCAGGAAGCGTGGCGCATTTTCGGCATTATGTCAGAATTCGTCGAAGCGACGCAGCGCTTGTCGTCGATTCATCCGGCGGTCTCGATTTTCGGGGGCGCACGTTTTTCGCCGGATTCGCCGTATTACGCGCTGACCGAGAAAATCGCCCGCCAGCTCTCCGACGCGGGGTTTTCGGTTATCTCCGGCGGCGGGCCGGGAATCATGGAAGCGGCCAACAAGGGCGCTTTTTTCGGCAAATCGCCAAGCGTCGGGCTGAATATCGAATTGCCGTGCGAACAGATTCCGAATGACTATCAGGATATTTCGTTGTCTTTCCGTCATTTTTTCGCACGGAAATACATGTTTGTCCGCTTTGCGAATGCGTATGTGGTGATGCCCGGCGGATTCGGAACGCTCGACGAACTGCTTGAAGCGCTGGCGCTTATCCAGACCGGAAAAAGCCGGAAAATTCCGATAATCCTGGTTCATGAACCTTTCTGGCGCGGCCTGGTCGACTGGCTCAGGACAACGCTGGTCAGTGAAAAAGTTATTTCGCCGGAAGACGCTGGACTCATCCAGGTGCTCGATGAGCCGAAAGCGGTTGTTGACGCCATTTTCCGGCATTATGAAGAACATGGTTTTGCTACGCTTTCTGTCGAGCGGGAAATCTGGCTCAATTTATAATGTGAGCAGGTCATTCACAGAAATTTCCGGGGGATTTTGAAATGTATTGCCGTCCGATTCTTTTTATAGCGCTCTGTCTGGCCATTCCGGCTGCGGCGCAGACGCCGCAGCCGCAGCCGCCGGAAGCGAAACCGGCTGCTGTCGAGGTCATCGACGATTCTTCACAGCCGCAGGTCACGATTCGGCAAAACGATCAGGGAGAAATTGTCGAGGAGCGCCGGGTCAATGGAAAGCTGTACCAGATCACCGTAATGCCGGAAAACGCCCCGCCCTATGTCCTTATCGACCCTTCTGGAGATGGCAATTTCATTCCGCTGGATACGCAAGGGTCGCCCAGGCTTGGGGTTCCCATGTGGGTCATCGGTACGTTTTGAGGCGCTGTGAAGCGAATGTGCAGAACTGATTGCGCCCATTGCCCCTTCTCATGATCCAAAGCATATATCCGCCGTCCGCGCTGAACGTGCCGAAGCAGACCAACAGCGCCTCTCCCCGTCCGCGCCGAACCTGTCAAAGCGCATCAACAGCGCCTTTCTCCGTTCGTGCTGAGCCTGTCGAAGCATGAACGGACGCGCCAAGGCGTAAATGACTTTTCCAATCCGTACCCTTTAATCCGCTGAGGATGAACGAAAAAGAAACACATTTCCACGGATTGAAAAGTCTTCCTCCGAATACACTCAGAAATAAAAAATAGCTTAAGGACGTTGTTTTTGATTCGCCACTCTGTTTTTTTCCCTTCGTGGTGAGTGTGTTAAAAAAGTCCGTTAGCCTGTCAAAGCGTATCGACAGCGCCTCTCTCCGTTCGTGCTGAGCCTGTCGAAGCATGAACGGACGCGCCAGGCGTCCAAAGCGTAATCGACCTTTTGCCAAAGCATAAATAACCTTCCCAATCCGTTCGCCTTGGCTGTCCTGAGCCTGTCGAAGGAAGCCTGTCAAAGCGCATCAACAACGCCTCTCTCCGTTCGTGCTGAGCCTGTCGAAGCATGAACGGACGCGCCCAAAGTCGTGTAATTTCACAAAACTCAAAAAACATTCCCGGATCATC
>JAITGN010000010.1 GCA_031280565.1 Accumulibacter sp.
GGGGTTTGCATCCCCTTGCCAATGGCTACGGTCGAAACCCCGGCCTTCAGGCCGGGGTTCCAACCTCCGCACCGCCCTGAAGGGCGGGGTTTCAAACCGGAGTTAGTTTTACGATGAACCCGACGCAAAGAAATATCCGGCCATTTTATGGATAAAAATAAAGGGGTACGGGGCTACTTCGCATAACAGGACTGTTAACGCCGCGTCCGCGGTAACGGGCTGGGCGCCTCCATTCGGCCAGGTCATGGCTGCGTCATTCCAATGCCTCATTGCGGCACATTTTGCCGGCCCTGGTTTTTGCTTCGCAAAGCCCTTATCCGGGCCGCCCAAACGTCGTAAACAGCCGGAACGTTATGCGAAATGTGCCCTGTATTTTTCGAATTATTTAAGAAAAAGCATTGACAAAAATCAAAAAGACATATACACTCTATTTTAGAGTGTATTTTTTACAGGAATTTACTCATGCCTTAAATTTTTTGTTATTTTGTTTGCCTAAAATTGCAAGGGAGTATAAAAATGGAAAATATAAATAAATTTAAATGGCGGCAATTTATTTCAATGAGTATTTTTAATTTTATTATAATTCTTGTTGTTACAGGGGCTGCAATACAGATGGCAGAGGGTATGGGCGAAAATTATGAAACGGTTGAATATATTCCGCCTTATCTAACATTAATTTTACATTCCGTAACTGCTGTACATGTTTTGGTTGGATTTGGTTTTGGCATATTCTCAATATTCCATATTGTACTAAACTGGAAATCATTAAAAAATTATTTTTGTAAAAAAACATCACGAATTAATAAAGAGGCTATTTTTGCTTTCTCTTTATCTGTGTTTTTTATAGTTATTGGCATTGTCATTGCTTTAACTATATTTTAGGTCGTAAATATTATCATGATTAAACAAATCAATATTTGTGTAATTAATAAAAAAACTAGAGTACGGGAAAACGTCGTAAACAGCCGGAGCGATATACGCCCCAATCACTGGCTGGGCGGAGTGAGAGATGAGTGAGAGATACGCGCCTTTTTCCCGGTTACCACTCCTTCCGAAACATTTCGCCCGCGTTTTGCGGCCAATTTTCATTGAGCGGTAAAAGGGTCGTCAGCTTCTGGAGCGTTTTGATGAAAACCGCACGCGGAATCTCACGCGCGCCGAGCGAAGCGAGATGGCTCGTTTTCATCTGACAGTCGATCAGTCCGAACGCGCGGGAAGCAAGAAAACAAACAAGGTGCGCCATCGCGATTTTCGACGCGTTATCGATGCGCGAGAACATCGATTCGCCATAAAACATTTTGCCGATCGCGATACCGTACAGGCCGCCAGCGAGCACGCCGCCACTATAGGTCTCGACCGAATGCGCGAATCCGCGCCTGAAAAGCCCGATATAGGCATCCCGCATTTCCCGCGTAATCCAGGTGCCGTTCTGTCCTTTGCGCGGCGCCGTTGCGCAGGATTCGATGACCGCCGGAAAATCATGGTCGAAGCGCACTTCGAAATTTCCCCTCCGCAGTCGTTGGCGCAATGAACGCGACACGATGAATTCATCTGGATACAAGACCATCCGTGGGTCGGGACTCCACCAGAGTATCGGGTCGCCCGGAGAAAACCAGGGAAAAATACCGCGGCGGTAAGCGTCCAGCAAGCGCTCCGGTGAAAGATCAGCACCCGCGCAAATCAGGCCATCGTAACGGACGGGGGCCGTTTCGATTCGAGGGAATTCGTCAGACGGGCCGACCCAAGGAAGCATGGCGTTTCAATTTTCCGGAGTTTTTTACACCGGTTATCGTACCGGAAACCCCGGCGCTTTGCGGAAAGGAAAGAGGAAATGATTGGCTCGTGGAAAGATTTCATCTTCCTCCGGTAAGCGCTTACTACGCAGGAGAAGGGCGCGCTTGTCACTGTTGAAGCGATAAAGCGCGGCGGAACGCGGGGAGGCATCTGACCGCTTTCCCGTTCGGGACACGGTGGGGGCGGATCAGGCGGCCGCGCGGAACGGGGGCAAGTCCGGCGCGGCTCGCTTACCTGCACGGATCAATCCGCCCAAGAGGTCGTATCGTCGAAAACCCTGCGCGCGCCGTTGAAACGCTGCGCCCAGTATTTTTTCCGCATGTCGTCGACGCGGACGTAGGCACCCCTCCGGGGAGAATGGATGAAATGCCCATCGCCAAGATAGACGCCGACATGAGAAAAGGCGCGGCGCAGTGTATTGAAAAAAATCAGATCGCCGGGCTGAAGTTCATTTTTCCGAACCGAGCGGCCCGCCTGGCTTTGCGCTTTCGCGGTACGCGGCAGGTTTTCTCCGACCGCGGCCCGGAATACCCACTGGACAAAGCCGCTGCAATCGAAACCTTCGTCCGGCGATGTTCCGCCATAACTGTAATCGACGCCGATATGTTCAAGCGATTCCCGTACCAGTTCTTCGGTTTTATCCGTATAACGCGCGAGCAAGAGGGTCAGTTCATCGTCGGACTGCCGCGGGGCAGTCTCCGCGCACGCCTGACTGACGCTGCCAGGGAGACAGATCGACAACAGAAGAACCGCTATCAAGTATTTGTTATATTTATCATAGAACATCTTTTAAGTATAAAAGATTTTTACGCGCTCATCTGTGAAACACCTCTCATCTTCTGCCCTTTTTTTATTTTGGCCAAAGGGTACGGGAAAAGACGGACAAGTAAAACCACTTATCCCGTTCCGTCCTGATCAAGCCGAAGGAGGCACGTCAGAGGCTCGTTTTTCAATCCGTTCGCCCTGAGCTTGTCGAAGGGTAAGGATTGAAAAACCGTTCCAGGTGGCTGGAGCGTCCGTTCATACTTCGACAGGCTCAGCACGAACGGAAATATACGTTGTCGAAGAGCAAGGATTGAAAAACCATTCGAAGAAAGAGTCAGGTTTGGAAAGAGTATTTACGACCTTGAGCGTCCGTTCCTGCTTCGACAGGCTCAGCACGAACGGAAATAGATACCGTCAGTGTGTTCCGACCAATGCAAACGGAGATAGACGTCGTTGATGATTCGGCAGGCTCGGCACGGAGGGATTTTTAACACGCTCACCATGAATAGCAAAGAACAGAAGATAAAAATAACGTCTTTAAGCCATTTTTAATTTCTCTGGCTTTCCGGAAACCATCTTTCCGATCTGCCTGCCCTGCTCCGTCCTGAACCTGTCGAAGGAAGCCTGACGAAGGAAATTTGTCAGAAGGCATGTTTTTCAATCCGTTCGCCTTGCCTGTCTTGAGCCTGATGAAGGAGGCACATCAGAAGCTCGTTTTTCAATCCGTTCGCCCTGAGCTTGTCGAAGGGTAAGGATTGAAAAACCGTTCCAGGTGGCTGGAGCGTCCGTTCCTGCTTCGACAGGCTCAGCACGAACGGAAATATACGTTGTCGAAGAGCAAGGATTGAAAAATGATTCGAAGAGTACAGGCTGGAAAGGCTGGAGCGTCCGTTCCTACTTCGACAGGCTCAGCACGAACGGAAATATACGTTGCCGAAGAGCAAGGATTGAAAAACCATTCGAAGAAAAAGTCAGGGTTGGAAAGAGTATTTATGACCTTGAGCGTCCGTTCCTACTTCGACAAGCTCAGCACGAACGGAAATATACGTTGCCGAAGAGCAAGGATTGAAAAACGATCCGAAGAAAGAGTCAGGTTTGAAAAGAGTATTTATGACCTTGAGCGTCCGTTCATGCTTCGACAAGCTCAGCACGAACGGGGATAGAGGTTATTGAAGATCACGGCAGGTTCAGCACGAATGGCGGGGGGAATCCGCTGCCCTTCTCCACCAGGCCGCGCACACCGAAGAAAGACAGAGTTCACGGCATAACCACCTGCTCCCCTGGACAGCGCCTGTTATGGATGCCGGAAGACAAAAAACAGATGAATCCCGGCCGTC
Organism: Accumulibacter sp.; assembly: GCA_031280565.1. Classification (GTDB taxonomy): domain Bacteria; phylum Pseudomonadota; class Gammaproteobacteria; order Burkholderiales; family Rhodocyclaceae; genus Propionivibrio. The sequence continues at coordinate 3,897 of JAITGN010000010.1, forward strand.
GCCCCTGCTAGAATGCGCCGATGCTGATTCTCGGAATCGAATCCTCATGTGATGAAACCGGCCTTGCTCTCTTCAATACGGCAGGCAAGGGCCGTTTGCTGCGCCACGCCCTGCATACGCAAATCGCGCTGCATCAAGCGTATGGCGGCGTCGTCCCCGAGCTTGCGTCGCGTGATCACATCCGGCGCGTTGTTCCCCTGCTCCGCAAAACGCTCGAAGACAGCGGATGCGATCTGGCGGAAGTGGACGCCATCGCCTATACGCGCGGCCCCGGGCTTGCGGGCGCGCTCTTGGTGGGCGCGGCGTTTGCCGAAGGACTGGCGTTCTCGCTTGATGTTCCGCTCATTCCGGTACATCACCTCGAAGGACATTTGCTTTCGCCGTTGCTTTCGTCCAATCCGCCCGGTTTTCCGTTTATCGCGCTCCTGGTTTCCGGCGGCCACAGTCAGTTAATGCGCGTGAACGGCGTGGGGCAGTATGCCCTGCTTGGGGAAACGCTCGACGACGCGGCGGGAGAGGCTTTCGACAAGACGGCAGCGCTGCTGGGATTGCCCTATCCGGGCGGCGCGGCGCTCTCGGCGCTCGCGGAACGCGGCCAACCTGGTCATATTCATTTTCCGCGCCCGATGCTGCGTTCGAATGATCTGAATTTCAGTTTCAGCGGTCTCAAAACGGCTGCGCTGCTCAAGGTTCGCGCGCTGGGGGATTCCGCGCCGCTGGACGATCAGACGTGCGCGGACATCGCGCGCGGCTTTCAGGACGCGGTAATCGACGTGCTTGTCGAAAAATCAGCGCGCGCGATGAAGGACTGCGGTCTGGAACGGCTGGTTGTCGCGGGCGGAGTTGGCGCGAACCGCGAACTCCGCCGGAGGTTTGATCTGACGGCCGAGGCTCAAAACTTTACCGTGTTCTACCCGGAACCTGAATTTTGTACCGATAACGGCGCGATGATCGCGCTGGCGGGAGCGTTGCGCTTTCAGGCGGGGTTTCCGGCGGCTCCGCCGGGAGGGGGATTTTCCGTAAAACCCCGGTGGCCGCTTGAGGAGAGACTGGACGGTTGAAAACGCCAGGAAATCCAGTCTGTTCAGCGCTTATTTGATGCCGAACCTGGGTTCCGTTCCGTTTTTAAGCCTCTCAAGATTCTGGCGATGCTTGACGATCAGCGCGACAGCGATCAGCGCGACAGGCAACACATACGCTTTCTGGAAAAAGAAGGCGTAAACCGGCGCCGCGAGCGCGGCAGCAACCGAAGCCAGCGAGACATAGCGCCATGCAAGCATGACGGCCAGCCAGCCTCCGAGCGCGGCCAGGCCCATCCAGGGGTCAATGGCAAGAAGAATTCCCGCGGCCGTAGCGACGCCTTTCCCTCCCTTGAATTTCAGAAACAGTGGAAACAAGTGGCCGAGAAACACGGCAACCGCGATCAGGCCGACGATGTCAGGATTCATTTCCGCCATTTGAGCAAGACAGACGGCCAGCCAGCCTTTCATCGAATCGCCGATCAAGGTGCAAATCGCCGCAAGGCGATTTCCACTCCGCAACACGTTGGTTGCTCCCGGATTTCCCGAACCGTAACTGCGCGGGTCGGCCAGTCCGAACAGCTTGCTTGAAAGAATGGCGAAGGGAACAGAGCCGAGAAGATACGCGCCGGCAATGGCGAGCAGGGAAAGCGGCAACCGGGAGAAGGGCATGTTTTCCAGAATGGTTTCTAAAAACGGGCGCGGGTTAAAATACCAAGAATAGCGGCGTCGGATTCTACACCAATTACACCAGGTGTTTGCCGGACTTCATCATAAACCGGCTTCGGTTTTAAATCTTTCGCTTCCAGAGAACAACCGCGCGTGGAGGAGAATCACTTTTCCCGCGCTTTATCTTTTTGGGCAAAACGCACTTATGGACACCCTTTTTATCGAAAATTTCAGGCTGCCGGCTTCCGTCGGGATTTATCCGCGCGAAAAAGCCGCGCCACAGACGATCGAACTTTCTCTCTGGATCGGCACATCGATCGTCAAGGCGGGAGCGAGCGACGCTATCCAGGACAGTATCAATTACGCTGAAGTCATTCAGTGTCTCCGGGACGAACTTGCGGCGCGGCGTTTCAATCTCCTGGAAAAACTCGCCGAATTCGTCGCCAGCGTGCTTCTGGAACGCTACGGCGCGCGCTGGGCGCGTGTTTCCGTCGCAAAACTGGGCGCGATGCGGGATATCGGGCGCGTCGGCGTGATTATTGAGCGGAACGCGCCGGCCTGACCTTCCGGCCTTTCTCGTCTCTGACCCGATCCGGTTTTCGAGTTTTTCTTCAGGCGCAAGGAAGATAAACCAGCAAGAAATTAGCGACAGCCCGGAAGGCGCTGTCGGTCTAACATCATTGGCAAGGGGTTTGCATCCCCTTGCCAATGGCTACGGTCGAAACCCCGGCCTTCAGGCCGGGGTTCCAACCTCCGCACCGCCCTGAAGGGCGGGGTTTCAAACCGGAGTTAGGTTTACGCTGAAGTGGCGCTGTTTCCTTTCACCGCCGTTCGTGGGGAGGGTGTTAAAAACCCGTTTACGCTGAACCATTAACGGCGCATATTCTCGTTCATACTGATTTTGCCGGAACGCATTGAC
>JAITGN010000129.1 GCA_031280565.1 Accumulibacter sp.
ATCGGAAATCACACTTTTCCTGCCACAATTATTGTATTTCAGAAGGTGTGTTTCAGTGTTTCGGTAAGCTCCCCAAATCTTGGCGACGGCACTTTTACTGATGAATAGCCAACGCGCTAGGTTTGCATCTGTTTCGCCGTTGTTCTTGTGCTTGATACCTTTATTTCTTTCCACATTTGAAATCGGTTTTTGCATAATATAATCCTCCTGTCGAGTGATTGTATTATATGCGGTTGTCTAACATTTGTCAAAATGCAATATAACCGATCTGCGCTGATTTTTGCGCAACGACGCGCCGGACGCCCGGCCGCCCGCACGCCGCTAGCACGCCGCGCAGGGCGGGAACGTTTTCTGTCCGGAAAGGCCCGGCAAAATCCGGATTTTCCTCAGCCGAAAGATAACGGTATTTTTCCGCCCATTCCAGCGGCATCAGCGGCGCGCGCGGGCGCAAGACCGCGAAAACACGGGCTATCAGGGCGTTCAGGGCAGCTTGGACGGAGGGGTTCATCAGAAACTAACTCCGGTTTGAAACCCCGCCCTTCAGGGCGGTGTGGAGGTTGGAACCCCGGCCTGAAGGCCGGGGTTTCGACCGTAGCCATTGGGGAGGGGATGCAAACCCCTCCCCAATGATGTTAGAGCGACAGCGCCTTCCGGGCTGTCGCTAATTTCTTGCTCAGAAACTCACTTCGGTTGGAAACCTCCCCCTTCAGGGGGATACTCTTGTTTGGGAGAGGCGTCACCTCTTCCAAACGGTCGCCCGCTTGCGGGCGGGGATTGAAACGCAATACCATGTTCAGAAAGTCGCTCGTTTCGCCTCTCTAGCCCTTGTGCATCAACGGTTTGTGCGATTTCGATACCATGAACCACCGAAAAGTCGTGACATGGTATCGAGCGCCGATTATGGCATTAGTCCCAATAATACCATTCGCCATGCCATAAAAAAACAGTGCTTGGGGGGATGTCATGTTGCCAGCCGGAACTAGACTCAGACGTAAAAAAGCCCGCAGTAACGCGGGCTTGCGGGGTGTTTCGTGCTTTTGATTTCAAGTCGCTGCCGAACGCCCGATCACTCCCACTCGATCGTCGCGGGCGGTTTCCCTGAAATATCGTAGACAACGCGGTTTATTCCGCGCACTTCGTTGATGATCCGGTTCGAGACGCGCTTCAACAGGGCATAAGGCAATTCCGCCCAATCAGCGGTCATGAAATCGCTCGTTCGCACTGCCCGCAAGGAAACGACATAATCATACGTACGGCCGTCGCCCATCACGCCGACGCTTTTCACCGGCAGAAATACGACAAACGCCTGGCTGGTCAGGTCGTACCAGCTTTTTCCGCTTTCCGGATCGATGGCGGAACGCAGTTCGTCAATGAAAACAGCATCTGCGCGCCGAAGAATATCGGCATATTCTTTTTTTACTTCGCCGAGAATTCTCACGCCAAGCCCCGGACCAGGGAAAGGATGCCGAAAGACCATTTCGTCCGGCAATCCCAGCGCGAGACCCAGTTCTCGAACTTCGTCCTTGAAAAGCTCGCGCAAAGGCTCAACAAGCTTCAGGTTGAGCGTTTCGGGCAATCCTCCGACGTTATGATGGCTTTTGATTGTTTGCGCCATGCGGTTTACGGCGGATTCGATAACATCGGGATAGATGGTGCCCTGGGCAAGCCAACGGGCATTTTTGAGTTTTTTCGCCTCGGCCTGGAAAACTTCGATGAATTCCCGTCCGATGATCCTGCGCTTTTCTTCGGGATCGGAAACGCCGTGAAGACACCGCATGAAGCGCTCCGACGCATCGACATGAATAACCTTCACCCCCAGATTCCGCGCGAAAGTCCGCATGACCTGCCCGGCCTCGTCCAGACGCAAAAGGCCATTATCAACAAAAACGCACGTCAGGCGATCGCCGATTGCGCGATGCAGCAATGCGGCGGCGACGGAAGAATCAACGCCGCCAGACAGGCCGAGAATGACTTCGTCCAATCCAATCCGCGCGCGCGCATTTTCAACCGCCTCTTCAAGATAATCCGGCATGTTCCAGTCATGTCCGCAACCGCAGATATCATGAAGGAAACGCGAAAATATTTCTTTGCCCTTGAGCGTATGCGTCACTTCCGGATGAAACTGAACGGCATAGAATCCGCGCGATTCATCAGACATGGCGGCAATCGCACACGATTCGCTGCTCGCGGCGACATTGAATCCCGGCGGCAGTTCCGTAACCTTGTCGCCATGGCTCATCCAGACATCCAGAAAGCACCTGCCCGCTTCATTATGCCTGTCGCCAATGTTTCCAAACAGGCTGGAACCTTGCCGGACGCGAATTTCAGCGTATCCATACTCGCGCTTTCCGGAATTTTCAACTTTACCGCCCAGCTGCTCGGCCATAGCCTGCATGCCGTAGCAAATACCGAGAACAGGAACACCCAGTTCGAAAACGATTCGCGGCGCGCGCCAGTTTTCCGTTCCATACACTGAGTTTGGACCACCGGAAAGGATGATTCCCTTTGGGTTGAAATCCCGGATAAACTGCTCGCTTACATCGAAGGGATGAAGCTCACAATAAACCCGCTGTTCGCGCACACGCCGTGCGATCAGTTGCGCGACCTGCGATCCGAAATCAAGGATAAGAATTTTCTGATGCATGTCCTGAAAATAAAATGAATGTATGGAGCGGCCATATTTCTGGCCTGGAAAATTTTCGCCCTGCGCCTTTCCTTACCGCGTCTAGAAACGCTTCCCGCCCGGCGTCGCCGGAAAACGCCGGATATGGTATGAGGAACATTGGAGATACATTTCCGCGCCCGGAATGATAGCAAACCACAAAGCGGAAGCTGTCTTCATATCACGTATCTCCTCGACACTCTCCCAAAACCACAGGGGGTCGTAAAAAAGAGTCCAAAGGCTTTTAGAATCGAAAACGCTCTAACTATTTTTTCGGTCATTTGCCGTAAAAATCAGCCAACGTGATAGTTTGGCGCTTCCTTCGTAATCTGCACGTCATGCACATGGGATTCCCTGACACCCGCTGAGGTTATTTCAACGAATTCAGCGCGTTTGCGCATCTCTTCGACCGTCGGAGAGCCGAGATATCCCATCGAAGAGCGCAGGCCGCCGGTCAGTTGGTGGATTACGGCCAGAAGCGGACCTTTGTAGGGAACACGGCCCTCGATGCCTTCCGGAACAAATTTGTTGATATTCGCCGAGCCGTCCTGGAAATAGCGGTCGGCCGAACCGGCGGCCATCGCGCTGAGTGACCCCATCCCGCGATAGGACTTATAGGAACGCCCCTGATAAAGCTCCACTTCACCAGGCGCTTCTTCCGTTCCCGCGAATAATCCGCCGAGCATGACCGAATGCGCACCCGCCGCGATTGCCTTGCAGATGTCGCCCGAATAACGGATACCGCCATCAGCGATAACCGGCACGTCCGAATCCTCAAGCGCTCCGGCGACCATCTGGATTGCCGTAATCTGCGGTACGCCGACACCGGCCACGACCCGCGTCGTGCAGATCGAGCCGGGGCCGATGCCCACCTTGACGCCGTCGGCGCCGTGATCGCGCAAAGCGCGCGCAGCGTCGACCGTCGCGATATTGCCCCCGATGACGCCGATTTCCGGAAAGTTTGTCTTCACCCAGCGCACCTTGTCCAGAACCCCCTGGGAATGCCCGTGCGCCGTATCGACGACAATCACGTCAACGCCGGCCTCTGCCAGCAGTTCCACGCGCTCCTCTGTTCCAGGGCCAACGCCCACCGCCGCCCCAACGCTCAATCTTCCATGGCAATCCTTGCTTGCGAGAGGATGCTCCGTTGTTTTGATGATATCCTTGACTGTAATCAAACCACATAATTCAAATGCGTCATTAACAACCAGCACGCGCTCCAGGCGATGTTTGTGGATCAACGCCTTTCCTTCCTCGACGGTCGAGCCTTCCCGGACGGTCACCAGACGCTCGCGCGGCGTCATGATCGCGCGAACCGGCTGGTCAAGATTCGTTTCAAAGCGTAAATCGCGGTTCGTCACAATTCCAACGACAACTTTTTCCTCCAGGACGGGGAAACCGGAAAAACGGTGTTGATGGCTCAGTTCCAGCACCTCGCGCACCGACATGGTCGGCGGAACGCTTATCGGATCCTTGAGAATGCCAGACTCAAAACGTTTGACCTTCGCCACCTCGACCGCCTGCGCTTTGGGGCTGAAATTCTTGTGTATGATGCCAAGCCCGCCTTCCTGCGCCAAGACAATGGCAAGGCGGCTTTCCGTCACCGTATCCATGGCGGCGGACACCAAAGGTATATTGATCGAAATGGCGCGTGTCAGGCGCGTCTTCAGACTGACATCCTTCGGTAAAACAGCAGAATGTGCGGGAACAAGCAAGACATCGTCAAAAGTAAGTGCTCGTTGAATCAAGCGCATGGTCTACAATCCAGATTCGCAAAGAGGTATTATATCGTATGCTCTACTTCTTAAAGATGCATCATTTCTTAAACCAAAAACTTAAGGGACGCCATGAAACGCTTAATTTTTCTGTCTATCACGCTGCTCGTTTCAATGCTCGCCCAAGCCCAAATCTACCAGTGGAAGGATAAAGACGGGCGCGTCGTTATTTCCGACAGGCCGCCGATAGACGCGAAGGCAGAACAAAAACGCGGATCGGGCGTATCATCTTCATCCTCGTCTCCAGCGCCCGAGCAGAAATCCCTTTCAGAACAGGAAATGGAATTCCGCAAACGCAGAAAAGAAGCCCAGGAAAAAGAAGAAAAGGAACAGAAGACCCAGGCACAGGCGCAACAAAAGCAAAAATATTGCGCCGGATTGAAGAACCGGCTTCAAACATATCAGTCGGGTGAGCGGATCGCGCTGCGAGACGACAAGGGAGAGCGCTATTTCCTTGAAGACAACCAGCGTGCGCAGGAAATCCAGGAAATGCAGCAACAAATGGAACAAAGCTGCCAATAGTGGATTCGCAGATTCTGATGGAACGCACTTTCCAACAGCGCATGACAGCTTTTGAGATACGCGGGCGGCGGGCGGAAACACGCTTGCCCCGCGCCGGGATTGCCTCTCCAGTCCATTTGCCCTGCCCCATCCTGGGCCTATAAAGGAGGCTGACTAAAAAGACAGGCGCGACGCCGTTCATGTGGTTTGACAGGGGCAACACAGATATACGCCATTGATGGTTCGGCACGTTTACCACGAATGGCGAAGGGGAGTTCCGCAAGAAATCCGATCGAAAAATATTGCGACGTTCCCAAGCGGTTTTCTATGTAAATCTTGATAAAAATGCTTTAGGAACGTTATTGAGATTTCCATATCTCTATTTTTTGCGTTCTTCATTTTCAATAAAATCTGTTTGAAACGTGGGTTATGTTTTTAAGATCACCATTTTTCTTCGAGATTTTTCAATAGAATCCATCAACGAAGCAGGTTTCCTTTGAAAGATTCCGGAATATTTTGTTAGAAAATCATTTTCATTCGTTTCACGGAGTGAAAATCGTGTGCGCCAACGCCTCACGCGACAAACAACCGCCGCGAGCCTGACGCTGTCTTGATGGCCCGCGCCGTTTTTATTCCGGCGCAGACAAATAGGAGAATAGCCCTCCGCCGAATGTCCCTGGCGGAACAGGGACAGGTCCGGCGCAAACCGTTTTTTACTCCGCGCTACAGCGTCGCCAGCAGCCTGGCAAGATCCGACCGCAATGTATCCGCTTCCGTATCCAGTTGCTGCAATTTTTCATGATCCGCGTCAGTCGCCCTGCCCACCATCACCGCGCGGAGAGGTCGAGTACTCTCGGCATCGATCTGTTCCAGCCGCGAGAGTATTCGCATCCGAATGATCTGATCCGGCTTCAGGGGCGGTGAATAATTGGTGGTCTGTTCCATACGATGACTCCTCTTATATGATTCAGGCGATCGCGCCGCCCGTGGCGACACGAACATTCCTATTCATGTAATGCGTTTTTTGAGGGCTATACTCTACACCAGTCGCGCCGCCAGCGGTACTGCCTCCTGTTCCCGCCGCGCCGGATCGGGCCATTTTTCCGGGTGGCGTAAAATCCGCTCAAACCGGTTTTGCGCTCAACGCGACAACCGCCGTTTCTGGACACCCTCCTGACGCGCCGATTTCCTGGGCATCTCATCCGGCACAGGAAGCGATTCGGCATAATTCTGCCGATCCGGCCAGAAGTTGAAGTCCGGATCGTCGATGCCGGGCCGACTGGAATACGCGAAGGATTTTTTTGGCAAGGCGCGGAATTTTCCACTAACGTGATCAAACAAAATAGAAGCCAAAGAAATTCGCAGAACGATGTATCGCCCATCCCGGAAGGATGTTTACACAGGATGGCGTACCATTTCTGAAGCGAACAAGCGGCGCATTGGGATTACCCGCGGAAAAAAGACAAAACACATCGTTTTCCAACGGTTTAAAAAGAGGACAAAGTACAACACTGGCATTGTCACCATAAAATACGGAACAATCCTCCAGATGCCTGAAACGGGAAAATCACACGCGCCTCTGAGTGATAAAGCATAGAAAGAAAGCGTGAACGTCAACATGGCGACAAACAGGATCCATTGCAGTAATCCCCATGGATGATCACGATCAAAGGCTGCGATTATGATGGGCACAATCAACGCGGGAATGCAAAATCCCGCCTGGCTCGTCCGTCCCTTGAAATTGAATGTATTCTTGATCGCGTCGGCAAAAACGTTTTTCAGGAATTTCATGCGGCCATTCTTTTGAGAACTCACCTTTCTTCGCCGTTCCCGGCGGATTTTTTCCCTCCGGCAGCGCGTTGCTTTCTAAGCTCTTTCGGATCGGCGATCAGGGGACGGTAGATTTCAACGCGGTCTCCATCCCGCAATGGCGTATCGTGTTTGACGAGTTTTGAAAAAACGCCGATTTTATTTTTTGAAAGGTCGATTTCCGGGTATTTCAGCAAAATTCCCGAACGTTCGATAGCATCGCCCACCGTCGCGCCTTCCGGCAGGCTTAGCGTAAAAATCTTCTGCGTGTCGCTCAGCGGATAAACAAGCTCAATGGTAAGCGGGTCAGCCATTTTTCGCACCGTAAATTTTGTCCGCGCGCATTACAAAAGCATCCACAAAGGTATCCGCGATGGATGCGAATACCGGCGTGAGGAGTCTTTCAAACACGCCGCTGGAAAAAGCGTAGGACATCCTGAAATCGACCCGGCACGCATTTTCCGCAAGCCGCTTGAAATCCCAAACGCCATCAAGATGGCGGAACGGGCCGTCCACAAGTTTCAGCCTCATTCTTTCAGGATAGTCTTTTTCGTTTTCGGTCGTAACACCGGAGCGGATATTCAGAAAATCGACATACAGGGTCGCTACTGTTTTTTTGTCGTCCCGATAGGTCACGCGGGTCGCGCCGCACCATGGCAGGAACTCCGGGTAACTTTCGATATTCTCGACAAGATCGAACATCTGTCCTGCGGAGCGCTTGATCAGAATCGATTTCGTCACCCCGGTCATCCGTATCGCCCCCGCAAATCCTGTATCATTGAGATTATAGCATTGCCGGTCAGACCACCATGAGCATCATCATAAACAGAAAAGCCTTTCACGATTATTTCATCGAGGAAAAACTCGAAGCGGGCCTTGCGCTGGAAGGCTGGGAAGTCAAGGCGATCCGTTCCGGGCGCGCGAACATAAAGGAATCGTATGTCATTATACGGAACGGTGAGGTTTTTGTTTTTGGCATGCACATTACACCGCTCCAGGAAACCTCGACCCATATCCGGCCCGACCCGATCCGCACACGGAAACTGCTTCTGCGCGCTAACCAGATCAACCGGCTAATTGGCTGCGTTGAGCGCGCCGGATATACACTTCTACCCCTTGATTTGCATTTTCAGCGCGGCCGGATCAAGGCTGAAATCGGCTTGGCCAAGGGGAAAAAATTGCATGACAAACGAGAAGCTGAAAAAGAGCGTGACTGGAACCGGGAAAAGGCAAGGCTCATCCGTCAGCTCGCCTGATTCAACTCTCCTGTTCAGACATTGCCCCGCCGCTGACGAAGCGTTTCAAACAGACAAATGGCGGCAGCGGCGGCAACATTGAGCGATTCGATTTTGCCTGGCATCGGAATCCTCACGCGCCGCCGGACGCTTTTGAAGAGCGCGGGACGTATTCCCTGGCCTTCGTTTCCGAAAACCCAGGCAAGCGGCCCTTTCAAATTGATCAAGTATAAGTCCGTCTCCGATTCCAGCGCTGTCAGAATTGTCTCGCCTCTATACGCTTCGATGAAACCGGACAGACACTGATCCTCATGAATGTCCAGTTGAAAATGCGATCCCATGCCTGCGCGGAGCGTCTTCGGCGACCATGCCCGCGCACAATCCGCCGAAAGAAGAACCTGATTAAATCCCGCCGCCGCCGTGCTCCGGAAAATCGATCCAAGATTTCCGGAATCCTGGACGCCGTCGAGCAAAACAGCGTCGCGCGTTTTATCCGGTTCGCACTTCGGGACTGGCCGGGCGGCAATCGCCATGATTCCATCCGGTGTTTCGAGCATTGCCAAACTGTCGAAAAGCGCGCTGGATAAAAGAACGGCTTCTTTCCCCGCGTCCGAACCTTCGAGAAATGCGGCAATTTCCGGATTCCGGAGCGCTTTTTCGCAAACGAATATTTCAATCGGCGCGTCGAAACGCCGGACATGGCTTTCGACGAGATGCAAACCTTCAAGAAATATCCGCCCCGTCTTCCGTCGCTCCCTGCTGCTTTCCAAAAGCTTTTTCAGTATCTTGAAGCGCGGATTGTCGCGCGAGGTAATCTCTCTCATAAGAGGCGCAACTGGGCTACAGGCGCGTATGTGCGGCGGTGTTCCGGACTCGCGCCATACTTTCGCAAGGATTCGAGATGCTCCGCTGTGGGATAGCCTTTATTTCTGTCAAAGCCGTATTCCGGATATTTTTCATGCAGGAGCGACATCGCGGCATCACGCGCCGTTTTGGCGATGATCGAGGCGGCCGCGATCGGCGCAACTTTTCCATCCCCCCCGATAATGGCTTCGGCGGGACACGCCAAACGCGGACAGCGGTTTCCGTCGATCAGCGCACGAATGGGGGAAAGCTTCAAACCCGCGACAGCACGCTCCATCGCCAGCAAGCTGGCCTGAAGAATATTCAACTGGTCGATTTCTTCTCTGTCCGCTTCGGCAACTGACCAGGCCAGGGCCTTTTCCTTGATTTCCCGCGCCAGATTTTCGCGTTGCTTCGCCGATAGTTTCTTCGAATCGTTCAATCCCTCAACCGGATTCGCCGGATCAAGAATAACCGCCGCGGCAACGACAGAAGCAACAAGCGCTCCGCGCCCCGCTTCGTCCACTCCACAAACCAATCCTTCAGGCATCGCAAGGAACGGCATCGGCATTTTCTCCCTGAAGAGTCCGGATAACGGCCATCGCGGCTTTATCTGAATTGTTCTGCCTGAGTTTCAGGTGTATCTCCCTGAAACTATCGAAAAGACGTTCGCGGCTCGCTTCATCAAAGAAATAGTTCAGCAACGCTTGCGCCATGTTCCGGGGCGTTGCGTCGTCCTGGATGAATTCCGGCACGATGAATTTTCCGGCGAGAATGTTCGGCAAGGCGACATAGGGTAAATAATAGAGCCGCTTCAAAAGACGAAAAGTCAGCGGGGCTATTTTGTAGGCAACGACCATCGGCCTTTTGAGCAATGCCGCTTCCAGTGTCACCGTTCCGCTCGTAGCCAGCACCACGTCGGCGGCCGCCATCGCTTCGCGCGCGTGACCAAAAAGCAGATGAAACGGCAAATCTCCCGCACTGGCCTTGTAAACGGCTGTTTCGAATATCCGGCGCGTCTCGCGCGTCGCCAATGGCACAAAAAACATGACGTCCGGAAGCAGCTTTTTCACTTCACGCGCCGTCTCAATGAAAACGTTCGCCATGGAATGAAGCTCGGAGCAACGACTCCCCGGCAAAAGCGCGATAACCGGTTTTTGCGAGGGAATGTCGAACAGTTCCCGCGCTCCACGACGCCCGTCTTCCAACGGAATCATGTCGGCCAGCGGATGCCCGACAAAACTGACCGGTATACCTTTTTTTTCGTAAATAGCGGATTCAAACGGGAAAAGCGTCAAGAGGTGCGAAACAGCCGCTCCGATTTTTTTGACCCGCCCCCCTCTCCACGCCCAAACCGACGGACTGACATAATGAATCGTCTGAATCCCGGCCCGTTTCAGGGCTTTTTCCAAAGCCAGATTGAAATCCGGCGCGTCGACTCCAATAAAAATATCCGGAGGATCGGCAAGCAAACGCCGTTTCAGTTCCTTGCGTATCCCGGAAATTTCCCTAAAATGTTTAATGACTTCAACATAGCCGAGAACGGCCAGTTTTTCCATGTTGAACCAGGCATCAAATCCTTGTTCGCACATTTTCGATCCGCCGATCCCATAAAAAACCGCTTTGGGAAGTTTCGATCTGAGCGCCTGAATCAGATGACTTGCCAGTAAATCTCCGGAAACCTCGCCTACGACCAGCGCGATTTTTACGGTCTTTGGCATTACCGGATAATGCCGCGCCGGGACGGTATGGCGAAAAAGTCCAGAATGACCTGTAATTCGGGGCAGATGTCAGCTTCTTCCTGAAGCCTGGAACGCGCTTCTTCAAGTCTCAGGCCCGCTTTGTAAATCGTTTTGTACGCGCGTTTCAGGGCCATCAGGGCTTCCGGGGGAAAGCCGCGCCGCTTGAGTCCTTCGGCATTGACGCCGAAAGGCTTTGCCGTATTTCCGGCCGCCATGACATAAGGAGGAATATCCTGCAGCACGACAGACCCCACCGAGGTCATGACATGTGCACCAACCCGGCAAAACTGATGCACACCGGTATATCCGCCAAGAATGGCCCAGTCGTCAACATGCACATGTCCGCCCAGTTGAGCATTGTTCGCAAATATCGTCTTGTCTCCAACCCGGCAATCATGGGCGATATGCACATAGGCCATGATCCAATTATCGCTGCCGACACGCGTTATTCCCACGTCCTGAACTGTGCCGACATTGAACGTGCAGAATTCCCGAACAGTGTTTCTGTCCCCGATAACGAGCCGTGTCGGTTCTCCTGCGTATTTTTTATCCTGGGGCGCTTCGCCGATCGAAGAAAACTGGTAAAAACGATTGTCCGATCCTATTTTTGTATGTCCCGTAATAAGCACATGCGGGCCAATCCAGGTACCGTCGCCGATCTCGACATGTTCGCCAACGATCGAATAGGGGCCGATAGATACATTTGCCCCAATCCGCGCCTGTGGATGAACAATAGCGGTCGGATGAATCATGCGCTCAACCGGCGAGTATATGCTGGGCGCACATCAATTCAGCCTCAGCGGCAACTTCGCCATCGACGCGTGCGACTGCTTTGTATTTCCACATACTGCGTATCTGGCGCAAAATTTCGACATGCAGATGAAGCTGGTCACCGGGCATGACGGGCTTTTTGAAACGCGCGTTGTCGATTCCCGCAAAATAAAAAACGGAATTCGCGTCCGGTTTCGTGTTCATGGTCTTGAACGAGAGAATGCCCGCAGCCTGCGCAAGCGCCTCCATGATAAGCACACCCGGCATGACAGGATGATGAGGGAAGTGTCCTGTAAAGAATTGCTCATTGACCGTCACGTTTTTATAGGCGTGAATCGATTTACCCAGCTCGCATTCGATGACACGATCGACGAGCAAAAAGGGATAACGATGCGGCAAGTGCGCCAGAATGGCCTGAATATCCATCTCGTTCAAGATTTTTCCCCCGATTGGTCAAATTTTTTTTCAAGCTCGGCGATACGCTTGGACAATTGCGCGAGCCGCCTTATCTGTGTCGCGTTATGCAGCCATTCCCCGTGCATCTCCATCGGATAAACGCCGGTATAAACCCCTGGCGTTTTCAGACTTTTCGCTATCAGCGTTCCTCCAGACACATGAACATCATCCGCAAGTTCGATATGCCCCCCAATCATTCCCGCGCCGCCAATAGTACAGCGTTTACCCACTTTCGTGCTTCCCGCGATTCCGGCGCATCCCGCCATGGCGGAATGGTCGCCTATCTGTACGTTATGCGCGATCTGGATCAGATTATCCAGTTTGACGCCATTCCCAATGACGGTATCGTCAAGCGCGCCGCGGTCAACCGCCGTGTTCACGCCGATTTCGACGTCATCACCAATGATAACCCGCCCGATCTGCGGAATTTTTACCCAGGCATCGCCTTCTTTCGCAAAACCGAAACCGTCGCCGCCAATAACCGTGCCCGCATGAATGATCGTCCTTTTACCGATCCTGCAATCGTTGTAAACAACAACTCTTGGATAGAGCAGTGTATCGTCATCAATGAAAACGTCGTCTCCGATCACGCATCCCGGATAAACAGTCACGTTTTCTCCGAATTGTACGCGCTTTCCGATGACAGTCTGCGCTCCGATGTTCGCCGACGCGGGAAGCTCGGACAATACGACCGCTGAACGGTCTATTCCCGAAAAACCGTGCAAAACAGGATTTAACAGCGCAACAACGCGGGCATAATAGGCATAAGGGTTCGGATGAACGATCCTCGCCAGCGAAGTCGTTTCGGCAAATTGTGGGGATAAAATAACGGCAGAAGCCCGCGTCACCCTCAACTGGTCCAAAAACTTCGGCGTCGATAAAAAAGCGATCTGCCCCGTTTTCGCAGATTCGAGCGATGCTACCTGTGATACGACAATAGCCGGATCGCCTTCGACTCGACCGCCGAGGCAACGAACGATTTCATCAAGCCGCTTTTCCACGAAAAACAGTTATTTCGTACTGGACATTACCTTGATAACCCGATCGGTTATATCAATCGAGGGACTCCAGAAAACGGCATCCTGAAGAATCAAGTTGTATTTTTCATCGTCAAAAATCTGCTTGACCGCTTTGTTTGCCTTTTCGAAAATGAGCGCATTCTCTTCATTTTGGCGAAGGTTCAGATCTTCACGGAATTCACGCTGTTTACGCTGAAACTCCCTGGTAAGGTCGTTGATATCTCTTTCTTTCGTGCGGCGCTCGGACTCGGAAATGGTCAGGCCATTTTTGTTGAGCGTTTCTTCCATTGACTGGATCTGCTTGGCCAGGCGTTGCAATTCCTGATCCCGCCTGGAAAACTCGGCTTCGATTTTTTTCTGCGCCGCCGCCGCGGCAGGCGCATCCCGAAAAATACGCTGGATATTGACATAGCCGATTTTAAGGGTATCAGCCAACACGCCAGATACAGGCAACAACATGCCCGCGAAAAAAACTACCAAGACAGTAAATCTTATCTTCAAAACATCTCTCCTAAACCCGCCAAAGCTCAAAACGCCTGCCCCATTTGAAACTGGAACCTCTGGATTCTATCATGCTCCTGTTCGTTGAGCGGGTAAGCGATACTGAATTTCATTGGACCGAATGGAGAAACCCAGGTCGCCGCCAAACCAACCGACATCCGCATCGGCCCCTCCGACCCCATTCCAGGCGTTTTATTGTTTTTGTCTCCGTAGACCTGCCCCGCATCAAAGAAAGGACCAAACCGAACCGATTTGTCGACGCCAAAGCCGGGGACGGGCATTGAAAGCTCCGCGTTCATAATCACTCTCCGAACACCGCCAAGCCTGACAGCATCGCCATTTGGCGACATCCAGTAAGGGCCGAGACTGGACAACTCGTAACCACGCACCGAATTCGGCCCGCCCGCATAGAAATTCTTGTAATAGGGCAACGCTTGTCCGGAAATCCCTCGAGCATATCCAAATTCGCCGTTCAACATAAGCACCCACGAACCGATGATCGAAAAGAAATGCTGCTGCTGATAGGAAATTCTGTGATACCTGATCGAACCCGCCGGACTCACTTCGTAGTTGATCCGCTGAATCCCTCCGCGAGTTGGCAGAATGGCGCTGTCTTTCGAATCATTGATCCAGCCTATCGTCAATGGAATGGATGTATTCCCGCAGGACTCCGAGCCGCTACAGAATTTGTCCGAAAATTCCCTGTATTGAATCGGCGTATTTGGATCGTTCCGGTCAATCTCCACCGAGGTGTAATCGACCCCCGCGCCAAAATGAATAGACTGCTTTTCACCGATCGGAATGCCAAAGCGCATGCCAACGCCATTCGAAGTTCTTTTATAGGCATACCCAAGCGACCAGGGATTGCTTTTCGTGTGATAAATATCAAAGCCCTGGCTGATGCCATCTACAGAGAAATAGGGATTGGTATAGCTCATCGACACAACACGGTTGATGCGGCCTGTGGCCATTTGCAGGGCCAGATATTTCCCGCTGCCGAAGATATTCGATTGCGCTATCGAGGCCTGCAGCATCAGCTTTTCCGCCTGGGAGAAACCGACCCCCCCCATGAGGCTGCCCGTCGACCTTTCGGTAACGTTGAAATTGACATCCACCTGGTCCGTCGTCCCCGGAACAGGCGGCGTTTCAACAGACACTTCGCTGAAATAATAAGTTTTATCGATGCGCTGTTTCGAGAGTTTCACGCGCTCGTCATCATACCAGGCACCCTCCATTTGACGAACTTCCTGGCGGACAACATCGTCCCGTGTTTTCGTATTCCCCGCAATGTTGATACGCCGGACATAAACGCGCTTTCCCGGGTCGACAAACACGGTAAACGCCACCCGTTTTTTCTCCTTGTCGACCTCAGGCGATACATTGACATTGGCGAAAGCGTAGCCTTGGGCTGACAGCCTTTCGCTTATACTCTTGACGCTGCCATTGAGCTTTTCCCTGGAAAAAACGTCGCCTGGCCCGATTTTCATTGATGCCCTGAAATCCTCCTCGGACAAAATCAAATCGCCCGCGACTTTTATCGAGGAAACGATATAACGGTCTCCTTCGGAAATATTCACATTGATAAAGATATCCTGCTTGTCCGGACTGATGGAAACCTGGGTCGATTCAATATTGAATTCCAGATAACCGTTATTGAGGTAATGCGAACGAAGCGTTTCGATATCCGCGGAAAGCTTCTGTTTCGAGTATTGATCGTTTTTCGTATACCAGCTTATCCAGTTCGGCGTCTGTAACTGAAGAAGGTCAAGGATATCTTTTTCCTTGAACGCCCGCGCGCCGACGATGGTAATCTGGCGGATTCTCGCCGCTTCACCTTCGTCGATATTGAAGTTGATCGCCACGCGATTCCGCTCAAGCGGCGTGACCGTCGTTGTTACCGCGACGCCGTACCTGCCTCTGGTCAAATACTGACGCTTCAGCTCCTGTTCGGCGCGCTCCAGCATGCTGCGGTCGAAAGAGCGCGAAACCGCGAATCCTGTTTCTTTCAATCCCTTGACAAGCTGCTCCTTATCGAATTCCTTTAACCCGACAAAATCGATCTGAGCAATGGCGGGGCGCTCTTCAATAGCGACGACAAGCACGCCGCCATCGATTTCCAGGCGAACATCCTTGAAAAAACCTGTCGCGAAAAGCGCCTTGATCGCCTGAACGGCTTTTTCGTTCGTCATCGTCTCGCCGACTTTCACGGGGAGATAACCGAACACGGTGCCGGCTTCCGTGCGCTGAATGCCCTCGACGCGAATATCCTTGACGACAAAAGGCTCAAAGGCATTCGCCCCGGAGACGGAAACACACAGACAAGCTCCCAGAAGGATTTTTCTTGTCAAAGAAAACAAATCAGCCATGAATCAACCGGTTTATATCGTTATAGAACGAACACGCCATTAACAGCATCAATAAAGCAACGCCGATTTTCTGGCCCAGTTCGAGACTTCGCTCAGAAAGCGGCCTGCGCCGAACAAGCTCCACGACATAATACAGCAAATGACCGCCATCCAGAATCGGGATTGGCAACAAATTGAAAACTCCCAGGCTAATACTGATCATTCCCAGAAAATTCAAATAATAATCAAGCCCAAGACGCGCCGACTGTCCCGCATAATCCGCGATGGTCAACGGGCCGCCGATATTTCGCCAGGAAACGGAGCCTGCAAGCATCTTTCCTATCATTTTCAATGTAAATAGCGACTTATCATATGTTTCATAGACCGCTTTTCCCAATGCCGGAAAAAAGGCATAACGGACGGTCGTCACGATCTCCTTTTTTTTCCAGTCCGGCGCCCGGATGAATACTCCAATCCGCCCGATTGTCTTTCCATTCTCATCGACCGCGCCGGGAACAACTGAAAACGACAGCCGCTTCCCTCCGCGAAGGACAACGAGTTCCATCGATACGCCGGGCGAGGCGCTGATCCGCGCGATCATTTCCGACGAATCCGGGATATTTTCACCGTTGATCGCCACGACCTCGTCACCCGGAAGCATTCCGGCATGCGCAGCCGCGCCATCCGGGGAAAGGCGATCGATTATGGGTGGAATTTTTTGACGAAAAAAAACAAGTCCCAGTTTGCGCAGAAAATCAGCCTCCAGACCCTCTTTTGAAAGAGAAAGATCGAGACGCCGGTGATTGATTTCCCTTTGCGGATTGATAACCACAATCTCCACCGAGTCCCGTTCAGCCGCGAGACGAAGCACGCGCCATCGCATTTCCTGCCAGGTTTGAACAGGCTCTCCGTCTATTTTCAGCGCCAGTTCACCTTCCTCAAATCCGGCAAGAGCAGCGGGAGTTCCAGCCGCGGGCGCCCCAAGAAAGGGCCTGAATTCCTCGGTTCCATGAAAGAACAGCGCCCAGAAAAGCAGGATGGCAAGCAGAAAATTAGCCGCCGGTCCCGCGACGGCGATTGCCATCCGCCGCCAGACGCTCTGCTGGCTGAAAGCCCTGTGCAACTCGTCGGGAGGAACGTCATCATCATCTTCTCCCAACATCTTCACATAACCACCGAGAGGAACGACGCTCAACGCCCACTCTGTCCCGTCGCGGCCAAAACGTTTCGAATAAAGCACAGGGCCAAACCCCAAGGAAAAACGCAGGATTTTCACTCCCGCCAGACGCGCCACCAGAAAATGACCACATTCATGAACGATAACAAGCACGCTCAGAGCAACGATAAAAGCCAACGCATAAAATAAGAAACTGTCCATTACACCCTTCATGAATATGACTTCATCTTTTCATCGATCACATCAACCGCAAACCGGCGCGCTTCTTCGGCTGCCAGCAGAATATCCTCCATCGAATCCAGAACGACCGGAGGCATACGCTCCATCGTGGATTCCACGATTTCCGGAATTTCGCAAAAACCGATCTTTCTGCCAAGAAAAGCCTGGACAGCAAGCTCATTTGCGATATTCAGCGCCACGGGAACACTTTTTCCAAGCCGCATGGCCTCGTATGCCAATGGTAAACACGGGAAACGCCCGAAATCCGGCGGTTCGAAACAGAGCGAAGGCAGCCTGAAAAGATCAAGCGCTCCAACTCCGGAAACGATCCTTTCCGGGTACGCGAGCGCCTGCGCAATCGGCGTCCGCATATCCGGATTCCCAAGCTCGGCAAGCGCCGAGCCGTCAGTATATCGTACCAGCGAATGGATAATGCTTTGCGGATGAATAACAACCTCGATCCGATCGACGGGCACGCCGAAAAGCCAATGCGCCTCAATCATTTCAAGCCCTTTGTTCATTAAAGTCGCCGAATCCACGGAAATTTTTTTCCCCATGCTCCAGTTTGGATGGGCGCATGCCTGCTCGGGCGTCGCATCGCGCATTTCAGCACGTGTAGAAGCGCGGAAAGGCCCTCCCGACCCGGTCAGCAAAAGGCTTTCGACGCCGTGCCGGACAGGTTCGCCTGAATAATCGTGCGGCAACGACTGAAATATTGCGTTATGTTCGCTGTCGAGCGGCAAAAGCGTCGCGCGGTTTTCCCGGACCGTTCGCATAAAGATTTCGCCCCCCATCACCAGGGTTTCCTTGTTTGCCAGAAGAAGTTTCTTTCCGGCTTTCGCCGCCGCGAAGGTGGATGGCAATCCCGCAGAACCAACAATGGCGGCTATCACGGAATCAGCTTCCGGCAAGACCGCCATCCGGATCAGGGCGTCTCCTCCCCATTTGACACGCGTTGGACAGGATACGGCTCGTAAACGATCCTCCAGAAAGGCCGCGCGGCCAGTGTCTCCAACGACGGCGTATAACGGTCTGAATTCCATGCATTGATCAAACAGCCGGTCAATCTGGGTATTCGCGCAAAGCGCGATAACCCGAAATCGTTCCGCATTCAGCCGGACGACTTCCAGCACGTTTTTTCCGATTGAACCGGTTGACCCAAAAATGACAATATTTTGAATATCCATCGCTACAGCCACGAGCCGAAAGGCGACAGCCAAATCAGCGCAACAAGCGGCAGCACCGATGTCAGACTGTCGATCCGGTCGAGCACTCCTCCATGCCCAGGAAGAAGACGGCTGCTGTCCTTGATGCCCGCCTGACGCTTCAACATCGATTCGAACAAATCGCCGACAACGCTGAAGAGCGCCAGAAAAATCAGCGAGAACAATAACAGCATGGGTTGAAGGGTCACCGATTCCGGGAATTTCGCCTGAAGAACAAAGCCATAAACAACGACGGCAAGCACGCCGCCGCACACACCTTCCCAGGTTTTTCCGGGACTGATCGCCGGCGCCAGTTTGTGCCGCCCCAAAAGACGCCCAAAAAAGTACCCCCCGATATCCGCGAGCCAGACAACTGCCATAATGGCAAGCAAAAACCAGGCGCCCAGCCGCTTCAACTGAATCAGCGCCAGCCAGGTCGGAAGAATAAGCAGCATTCCCGTCGCCATGCCCGCAACGGTTTTTCTCAGCGGCCAGCGGCGCTTCATCCAAAAGGGGACACATAAAAACCAGAAAAAACACGCTGGAATATAAAAATAACGCCCAAGCCCCCAGGCCGCTCCGGAAAAATTCGCATCAAACCCCATGGACGACGGAAACGCAAAGACGAGTACCGCACAAATCAGCGACATAACGACACCAAAGCTGATCCGCATACAGGAGGAGATCGCCATCAACCCGCCCCACTCCCAGGCGGCAAGCGCGGCAAGCAACGTGACAAAACATGCCCAGCCGAGCGGCGGCAATCCAAACAGCGCGTAAACGAAAACCGACAGAAGAACGACAGCGGTAAACACCCGCGCCTTAAGCATCGAGCTTCACTTCCTGAAGAGGTTTTTCGGGAGAGCGATTCGCGGCCTCGACAGATAACGGCGGCAGAAAGTTTGCCGCCAGCTGTTCGCTGGTCCGACCGAAACGGCGTTCGCGCCGGCGGTACGAGTCAATAGCCCGATCGAACGCAGCTTGGTCGAATTCCGGCCAAAGCGTATCGGTAAAATAGAACTCCGCATAGGCCAATTGCCACAGAAGGAAGTTACTGACACGCTCCTCGCCCCCGGTCCGGATGAAAAGATCGGGTTCCGGAGCATAATTGACCGCAAGATAAGGCGTCAAATCGGCCTCGGTCCATTTTCCAAGCCTATCCGGATGATCAAGCGCCATTCTGTTGACCGCCTGCAGAATATCCCAGCGTCCTCCGTAATTGACGGCGACTGTCAACGTAAGTTTGTCATTACCGGCAGTCTGTTGTTCCGCGGCCGCAATCAGCCCGCGGAAATTCGCGTCAAAACATGAAAGGTCGCCGATAATTTTCAGACGCACTCCATTGCGATCCAGTTTTGAAACCTCGCTTTGAAGCGCTCTGGAAAACAGTTGCATCAAAAGGGCAACTTCCTCCTGTGGACGCCGCCAGTTTTCCGAACTGAACGCGAAAAGCGTCAGAAATCCGATTCCACGCTCAAGACAATGCCGGACGATGCCGCGAACCGTTTCGACGCCACGATGATGCCCCGCCAGACGGGGCAACAAACGTTTTTTCGCCCACCGGCCATTGCCATCCATGATAATGGCGACATGGCCGGGCACATCTGTCGTTTCTGGAACTTCACGCGTCGAGCTTTTAAAGAATGTCATTGGAAAAAATCAAACCGCCATTATTTCGGATTCCTTCTGGGCGGCCAATTTGTCGACTTCCGCGACATACCGGTCTGTCAATTTCTGGATATCGTCTTGCGCGCGCCGCTCTTCGTCTTCCGAACACTCTTTTTTCTTGAGGATATCCTTCAGCGTCGAATTGGCATCCCGCCGCAGATTACGCAAAGCAACCCGCGCATTTTCGCATTCATGTTTGACTACCTTGGTCAAATCACGCCGGCGCTCTTCCGTCAATGGGGGCATTGGAACACGGATGATCTCTCCCTGTGCCGCTGGATTCAGGCCCAGATCGGAGTCACGGATGGCTTTTTCTATCTTGGCCGACATCCCCTTTTCCCAAGCCTGTACACCAATCGTCCGGGAATCAAGCAAAGTCACACCGGATACCGTGTTGATCGGAACCATCGAACCGTAATATTCCACCTGCACGTGATCAAGCAGGCCAATATGCGCGCGACCGGTACGAATTTTCACAAGATCGGCTTTAAGCGCCTCAATCGATCTTTGCATCTTGTGTTCGGCTGTTTTTTTCGTCTCGGCAATCGGCATGAGAATGTCCTCCAGAAATCAGCAATACACCAGCGTTCCTTCATTCTCACCGAGCGCGACGCGCCGAAGCGCGCCCTGCTTGAAGATTGAAAAAACATTGATCGGAAGGCGTTGATCCCGGCAAAGCGCAAAGGCAGTCGCGTCCAGAACGGCGAGATTGCGGGAAATAGCCTCGTTAAAACTGATCCGGTTGTAGCGGGTAGCCATTGGGTCCTTTTTCGGATCATCGGAATAAATTCCATCGACTTTCGTCGCCTTGAGGACAATCTCGGCGCCGATTTCGGCGCCGCGCAAGGCGGCCGCGGTATCCGTCGTAAAAAAAGGATTGCCCGTGCCGCCTGCAAAAATGACCGTTTTCCCTTGCTCCAGCGCTCGGATGGCGCGGCCGCGAATATAAGGCTCGACGACCTGCTCAATGTTCAGCGCGGACTGAACGATGGCCTTCATCCCCGCTGTGCGCATCGCATCCTGAAGGGCCAGACCGTTCATCACGGTCGCCAGCATGCCCATGTAATCGGCCTGCGCCCGGTCCATTCCGGTCGCCGCCGGCGCGACGCCCCGAAAGATGTTCCCGCCGCCAATGACGATGCCCACCTGAATGCCAAGATCGACGATGCTTTTGACTTCACCAACGATCTCCGAAATCGTCTGGCGATTAATTCCATAAGCATCCTCCCCCATCAGGGCTTCGCCTGACAGTTTCAGAAGAATGCGCCGGAACCGGGGGAGCGGATTTTCGCTCATGAAACTGTCTTGTCCAGATTGCTTTTCGCCGCGGCGGCCTGCGCGGCGACTTCCGCCGCGAAATCGTCCGCGCGTTTCTCGATCCCCTCGCCGACGACGTACAACCAGAACCCGGCGACGGAAGCGCCTCTTGACTTCAGCAATTGCCCGACAGTCTGCTTTCCGTCCTCAGCCTTGACAAAAACCTGCCCGAGCAAGGTCATTTCCTTGATGAACTTCTGGACGGAACCTTCGACGATTTTTTCGATCATATTTTCCGGCTTGCCCGCCTCTCTGGCTTTCTCGGCCGCCACGCGCCGCTCGCTCTCGATCAATTCGACCGGAATTCCATCGGCATCGAGTGATTTCGGCCTGGACGCCGCAATATGCATCGCCAGGTCTTTACCGAGCGACGCATCACCGCCGACGATATCCACAAGCGCCCCGATCTTCGCGCCGCCGTGGATGTAGGATACGAGTGTTCCTTTGGCTTCAACGCGCGCGAAACGGCGCAGCGTGATGTTTTCGCCAATTTTTCCCACCAGGGACGCGCGGCTTGATTCGACGGTACCGTCACCCAATGGCAGCGCGGACAACCCCGAAATATCCGCCGGCTTTTTCTCCATGATCAGTTCGCTTGCCCGCGCCACCAGCGCAAGAAAATCCTCGTTTTTGGCGACAAAATCGGTTTCACAGTTCACTTCAAGCAAAGCAGCCGTCCTGGCATCGCCGGAAATCGTGACGGCGACAACGCCTTCAGCCGTAATTCTCGCAGCCGCTTTACTGGCCCTGGATCCCAGCTTGATCCGCAGAACCTCTTCCGCCTTGGCAATATCGCCCCCCGCTTCGGTCAACGCCTTCTTGCACTCCATCATCGGCGCATCGGTTCGTTCACGTAATTCCTTAACCAGACTTGCGGTAATCTCCGCCATCGTTTTTCTCCATTCCTGTTTCTATAAAACGGTCTCCAAACCGCTCCACATAGTCCTTTTCAGCCGGACGCACCATCGCGCCCGGCGCGCCTGTCAGGCGATTTCCTCGACAAACTCATCCCCGGCAATCGTTTCGACAAGTTCCTCGACAAACTGGCTGCGCCCTTCGAGAATCGCGTCGGCGGCACCGCGGGCATACAGGCGGATCGCGCTTGAAGAATCATCATTCCCCGGAATCAAATAATCGATTCCTTCCGGAGAGTGATTGGTATCGACCACGGCGATGACCGGGATACCCAGTTTGTTCGCTTCGGTTACCGCGATCCGGTGATAGCCGACATCCACGACGAACAGCGCGTCGGGCAAAATATTCATTTCCTTGATACCGCCAATCGATTTTTGCAGCTTCTCAAGTTCGCGCTGCATATGCAACGCTTCCTTTTTGGGCAACTTCTCGATAGAGCCGTCGTCCCGCATGGCTTCCATTTCCTTGAGGCGTTTGATCGATTGACGGATTGTCTTGAAATTGGTCAACATCCCCCCCAGCCAGCGCTGATCGACATAGGGCGATCCGGCGCGCGCCGCCTCTTCGGCGATGATTTCCCGAGCCTGACGCTTGGTAGCGACAAACAATACCGTCCCTTTACCGGATGCCAGCTTACGGACAAACGCCATCGCCTCGTTGTACTTGACGAGCGTTTTTTCGAGGTTGACGATATGGATTTTGCTGCGCGAACCGAAAATGTACGGGGCCATTCTGGGGTTCCAGAAGCGGGTCTGATGGCCAAAATGGACACCGGCTTCCAGCATTTGACGCATGGTTACGGACATACAGTATTTTCCTTTCAGGGTTAAAACCACCATTCGCCGAACTACGTCCGCCGACAACGGCGGACACCCTTGAACAGGCGAATGTGCGTAATTGGCGCGCCGTCACCGGCATGCCCATCTTCAGGCGGATGCCTGAAAAACTTTTGGATTATACCTGAACTTCTCTCGCACCGCGATGTTCCACCGTCGAATCGGCACCGCTCCCGCGGTATCCCGCAGCGGGTTTTCACGGCAAACCGAAAGAAAACCACGCGGACATTTGGCTGCGTACCCCGGCAAAACGAACGCGATGATTTCTCACCGCCAATATTAGATGCTAATATCGAAGCAGTCTCTCTTACCGGAACGGAACCCTTTCATGAGCAAGCAACACGTAGTCATTATCGGCACAGGCGTTATTGGCTCGTCAATCGCCATCGAAGCCTTGCGCGGCGGTTTCAATGTCACTCTCATCGACGCCGAAGCGCCCGGCGGCGCTCAGGCTGCGGGCCACGTCGGCAACAGTGTTCTTTCCGCGCATTTGGCCCTCCCCACCGCCCTGCCAGGGAAAATCTTCAAATCCTCATGGATGACGGATCCGTTGCCGCCCTCCCCGCACGGATGCGCCTGCGCGCGGTTTACGAATTGGCTGAGGGATCCTCTCAAACCTTTTTCGTTGCGTCCGGATCGTTTCCCGCAGGCTCTGCCCTGGCTCTGCCGTTACATCTTGAGCGGCCTGAGCTGGGAAAAGGCCGCAAAAATCACGGCGAATCTGTATCCTCTGCTCAAAGACTCGGCCAAATTGCACAAATGCCTCGCGCAAGAAGCGGGCGTGCCGCGCCTGATCGAGCAAAATGGCGCGCTGGCGGTTTTCTCGTCCCGAACACATTTCACCTCCGACCCGCAAGGCTGGACGATCCGCCGTCAGGCCGGGATTGAATGGAAAGACCTCGAAAACCAGGACTTGCGCGGTGAAGAGCCTGATCTCTCCCCGGAATTCCAGTTTGCCGTCCTGATCGACGACGCCGGAAATTGCCTGGATCCGGGCGCATATTCAAAGGCGTTGGCGCAACACGCGATCGCAAGCGGCGCCGTATTCCGCCAAACGACCGCAACCGCTTTACGCATAGAAGCCGGAGTCGTAAAGGGCGTCTATACACGAAGCGGCGAAATCCCATGCGATAAAGCCGTCATTGCCGCCGGCGCTTCTTCACGTGCGCTGGCGCGCCGGCTTGGCGACTGTGTTTCGCTCGAAACCGAGCGCAGCTATCTTATCGAGGTTTCCGGCGTTTCAGCGGGGCCGCGCCGTCCGCTGTTTTTCGATGACCGCAATATTACCGTCTCAAGGACGGAAAATGGCGTGCGCATTACAGGCCAGACGGAAATCGACACGCTCGACGCGCCACCCAACTGGAAACAGGCCGACCTCCTGCTGCCGGTTCTGCGCGAGATATTACCTGGCTTGCCTCCCGATATTCCGGAAGGAAACATCGGAAGAGGGATGAGCGCGCGGCCCCTGACGCCGGACGGCCTTCCCTGCCTTGGATATGCCTCCGCAAGCCGCGATGCGATTCACGCATTCGGCCACGGCCGCGCAGGATTCGCCGCATCGGCGCGAACCGCGCGCCTTGTATGCCAGCTTCTGAACAACGGGGAACCGGAAACCGACATCCGACCTTACGTACCCAACCGCTTCAATTTACTTTAAACTTGAAGAGATTTCCGGCAATATCGCATGATGGAAATCTTCAAATGAAAACATAAATCTGTCGTTCATCCGAAGCGAGATTTTTTTGAAGGAACCCACTCCGATTATTCGTCCGTTCGGCGGACTCAGGCCGCTCCCGGAGCGCGCGCCCGAGATTGTGGCCCCTCCCTATGATGTGCTTTCGGTAGAAGAAGCGCGCGATCTTGCCAAAGGAAAACCCAATTCATTCCTGCATATATCGCGCGCGGAGATCGATCTTCCGCCCGATATTCATCCCTACGCGCCCGAGGTCTACCACAAATCGGCGCAGAATTTCAGACGTATGATGGCCGGTGGCCTGCTGATCCGCGACAAAATACCATGCTATTACGCCTACCGGATGAGAAAAGGCTTGCGTGCCACCCAGATCGGACTGGTTGCCGTCCTGCCGGTTTCTGCTTATGACAACGGTTATATTCGCCAGCACGAGCAGACGCGTCTGGACAAAGTCAATGACCGCATCCGCCAGATTGAGGCGCTCAATACGCAAACCAGCCCGGTTCTGCTTGCCCATCCGGACAACGACGATGCCGAATGCCTGGTTTCTCTGATCGCGTCCGGCGATCCGATTACCGACGTCATCAACGACGGCGTTCGCCATACGTTATGGCAGACCATCGACCCGGAAATCATCACGCGTCTCAACACGGCCTTCGGTACGATGTCCGCGCTCTATATCGCTGACGGCCACCACCGCCTGGCGGCCGCCTCGCGCATCGCCGCGGCGCGGCGCGGCCACGGTGCGCCGCCATCCTCCGAATACTTTCTCGCCGTCATTTTTCCGGCCAACCAGATGCGTATCATGGACTACAACCGCGTTGTCTGCGGCCTCAATGGCCTTTCGCCCGACGGCTTTCTCAAGGCGCTCGAAACATGTTGCGCCGTTGAGAAAATGCCGAAAGCAGCGTCGCCGGAAAAAGCGGGAATATTCTCCCTTTATCTTCCTGGACGCTGGTACCGCCTTGCCGTTCATCCCGGCCGCATTCCGGTGAACGATCCGGTACGCGGCCTTGATGTTTCCATGCTGTCGGATCTGATTCTCGCGCCGATTCTCGGCATCACCGACATGCGCCGCGACAGACGGATCGATTTTGTTGGTGGAGTCCGCGGCCTGAAAGAACTCGAAAACCGCGTCGACAGCGGCGAAATGGCAGCGGCTTTCGCGCTTTATCCAACATCGATTTCCACCCTGATGTCGGTTGCCGATGCGGGAGAAATCATGCCGCCGAAATCAACCTGGTTCGAGCCAAAACTCGTCGACGGCCTCGTTTCGCACGTGATGGACTGATCGAGACCAACAGAGGAGAGAAACGGCGGCCGATCTCGTTTAGCGGAACCGGAGTAACCCAAGGTCATTATATCGCCATGACAATCCATGAAAGGTTTGAGAATACAGGATATAAAATTGAAACAACAGAAAAACAAAGATATTGGAAAAACAAAAACTAACGTTTTTAAGCTATTTTATTAATTTCGACGAAGCGAAAAGAACAGAATTTAATCAATAAACTCATAAATTATTACGTTTTCAACGCATTTTCTTCATTTCCTTATTGAAAATTGCTATAAAACGTTAGTTTACAAGGGGGCATAGCTTCCCAGCTTCAATCTGTCCGGGCGAGATATTTACCCTACCTGCCAGAACGGAAAGTAAAAAATACACGCCGCTTTTATGTTCCTCATCCAGACCAATGTCGTTTAAAAAAGCGTCAATGGAATGCGTGGAATGTAATTTGAAACGCAACGCTTTCCAGCAATATAAATTGAGCCTTTCTTTCAATCGCTGGCTGCAAGAAACGAGACAACAAAAAAAGCAGCAGGTTAACAGACAGATTGCCGTAATCACCACAATCAGCGAAATGGAAGGGGACGGAGCAAGAAATTAGCGACAGCCCGGAAGGCGCTGTCGCTCTAACATCATTGGCAAGGGGTTTACATCCCCTTGCCAATGGCTACGGTCGAAACCCCGGCCTTCAGGCCGGGGTTCCAACCTCCGCACCGCCCTGAAGGGCGGGGTTTCAAACCGGAGTTGGTTTTACGATCAATTCCGGGTTAGAGGCCGTTTTTCAAGGATATTACGCGCGCAAGAAATCCACGGCGCATACGCGATCGCTCTTTTCCGGGGTGGGACAAAGGCTCCACGCGGAACGTTCCGGATTTGCCGCGCGGCGCGAAAAGAGGGAACTCATTGGCATAATATATCACGATGAAAAACGCGCCATTATGTCAATATGCCAATGCGTCAATACGCCTCTTCGGAAGCAAGGTATTCCGGAATGATTTTGAATGACAAAAGAGAGTACACCCAGGCCTGGTAGGCGATAACAACGGGGACGCAGATCAGAGCGACAACGAGCATGATCGTGAGCGTTACTTGCGAGGAGGCCGCGGAAGCGACCGTGATGCTTGCCGCCGCGCTGATACTCGAGGGAACCAGCGCCGGAAACATGCCGAAAACACCAAACAGGGTCACGCCCACGATAAAAACGGCGCTCGCCGTGAACGCGGAAACGAGGCGTCCTTTTTTCAGACAGAACGGCTGGGCGAGAAGCACCGTCACAGCCAGAAAGGGTACCGTCAAAAGCGCGGGCGTTTTGAAATAATTGTTGTAAAGCGGCGTGTAAACCCAGGTCAGCGCCAGGAAAAGCAGTGTCATGACAAGAAGCGCCGGCCAGAGCATGGAGGCGGTTTTCCGGGCTTTGTCATGCAACGCTCCTTCCGCGCGGATCGCCAGCCAGAGCGCTCCATGAAAAGCAAAAACGATTACAAAGAAAACCCCTCCGGCAATGCCATATAAATTCAACAGCGAGAGAATGCTTCCAAGATAGATTCCCCGTCCGTCGATTGGAATTCCCTTGAAAAGGTTGGCAAACGCCACGCCCAGCAGAAGCGCGGGCAGAAAGTTACCGAAAAAGTGGCATGTATCCCACGCTTTCCTCCAGCCGCGCGAATCGATCTTGTTCCGGAATTCGAAAGAAACAGCGCGAAAAATCAAGGCGAACAGCAAAATCAGGAGCGGCGCGTAAAGCGCGCTGAACATGACGGCATAAGCCTTCGGAAAAGCGGCAAAAGTCACTCCTCCGGCGGTAATCAGCCAGACTTCGTTGCCATCCCAGAACGGGCCGGCGGCGTTGTAGACCATCCGCCGCTCATCGTCGTCCGCGGCCACCAGCGGAAGCAGGGTTCCAAGGCCGATGTCGAAACCGTCGAGAACGAAATAGATCGACCAAAGCAGACCCCAGAGAAAAAACCAGATAATTTGCAGATTCTCGTGACTCAGGATGTCTGACATGCTTGTGTCCTCCCGATTAAAAATTTGCCGAAAACGTTCTCTGTGCGTTTTCGCCCGCCCCCCCGGCGGGACCTTGAATGGCGAATTTGCGCAGCAGATAAATGTCTACCGCCCCCAGAAAACCATAGACGAGAATAAATGCCAGCAGCGAAATCCCGACCGACGAGGCAGGCACGGAAGAAATTCCCTGCGAGGTAGTCATCAGCTTGTAGACGAGCCAGGGTTGACGTCCGGCTTCGGCGACGGCCCATCCGGCCATCAGCGCAATGTAGGGTAATGGAATATTCCATATTAGCAGGCGCGCAAGCCAGGGCTTTTCCGCGATTTTTTCCCTGTAGATACAGGCCAGCGTGGAAAGCAGGATGAAGAAAAAGCCCAGCCCGACCATGAGACGGAATGAAAGGAAGGTCAATAGCACCGGCGGCATTGCGTTTTCAGGCGTCAGCGGACGGATCAACGGCGAACCGTCCGGCAAAATGGCGACGGGTTTTTGCGGGTCATAATTCGTCTTCGCCTGGAATTCAGCAAAATCCATAGGGGCAATTTCATTCAGCCCTTTCACTTCGATACCAATATCACCAAAAGCAAGAAGACTGACGAGTCCCGGAATCGGCAGAAGTTCGAAGGCGTTTCGCCTGTTTTCCTGATCAGGCCAAACGAACAGGTACATTGGAACGGCGGCTGATGTTTCCCAGTGCGACTCCATTGCCGCAAACTTGGCCGGCTGGTGTTTTGCCACGACAACGCCATTGATATGCCCCTGAACGAGAAGAAGAACGGCGGCTATCAGAGTAAACGGGGAAGCAAGTCTGAACGATTTTCCAAAAAAATCCTTTTCATTGCCGCGCGCAAGGTGCCACGCCGAAATACCCATCAGAAAAAAACCGGAAAGCAGCCAGGCGCCCAGGAGGGTATGACAATACATTGTCCACGCGAAGCCATTCGAGACCACTTTGAGAAAACCTTCCCGAAAACCCGCGATGACCGCGCGGTTTCCAACGATTTCATGGCCCACGGGATGCTGCATCCACCCGTTGGCGAGGATGATCCACAACGCGGAAAGATTGCCTGCGAAAGCGACCGCCCAGATGGAAAAAAGGCTGAGTTTTTTGGAAATGCGCCCCCGGCCAAAATGCCAGACCGCAATGAACGTCGATTCCAGAAAAAAAGCCAGCGTGGCTTCGATAGCCAGCAGGGAACCAAAAATGTCACCCACGTATTCGGAATATCTCGACCAGTTGGTGCCAAACTGAAACTCCAGCGTGATTCCCGTAACCACGCCGAGCGTGAAGTTCAGGAGAAACAGCTTTCCCCAGAATCGCGCCATTCGCTCATACTGTTCGTTTCCTGTCCGGACATACAGGGTCTCCACAACCGCCAGAAACACCGAAAGCCCCAGCGTTAATGGCACAAAGATGAAATGAAAAAAGACGGCGACCGCAAACTGAAGACGCGATAACACAATGACATCCATGATATTTTCCTGAGGGATTTTCCGGAACAGTTTACAGCGTCTTTACATTTTTCCGTTCCCGCCAGATCAAATCCATCCCGGCAAAATGGCCATACGGCGAAATTTCAACGTTTCCTCCGCCCGGAAGGATCAATGATCCCGATATCCTGATTCCGTAAATCGACAATCAGGCTCCGGCCTTCGTCATCAACCCGCAGATCCGCATAACGCGCGGCCTCGAACTCTTTTCCCGTCCCTTCCTGAAAGAAAAACGAGCCTGAAGTGACGCTCACGCCGCCTTTTTTGAGCCGATAGATAATTTTTTTCTGCTTCCCTGTCAATGGGATGGAAGGATCGTAAAGCGCCACGTAGCGATAAACGCCGCGCTCGTCCGGCTCAATGACGGCCAGCCTTTCAGTCGGACTGGAGATGTTTTTTTCTTTCTTTTCAAATATTCCGGGAAAGCGCTGCGACACAGCCCGGGATATCTCGCGTTCCAGCTCGAAACCAAGTGTCATATAGTCGCCCTGCATCAGCGAGCGCGGATCGCGCGGCGTCAGTTCAAGAACAACCGGTTCGCCGTGGGCCAAAAGCGCCTCTTTGGTGTAGACGGAATGGACAAACGACACCATGAAAAACGCCATGGCTGCGCACAACACCATGCGCAGCGCAGAATCCATCCTGCTACCGCGGCCGCCGCCGGATGGCTTGCAGAATCCGGCAAGAGCGTCCGGTATCGCCAGATTTCCCTTCTTCAGCGCGGATGAAAGCAAAGCCTGCAACGCAAGGGCCGTCAGCGTCAAACCGGCCGTGACGAGCGCAAGCGATTTCGATTTGTCGAGCAGCGTCGTCGTTTGATTGTAATACTCCATGACAACGCAAAATGCCGTGTAAAAAACAGACAGGCCGAAAAACGAAAAAGAAGCGGCGTAACGCGCAAGCGCGAACACGAACAGCCCGACGCCAAACCAGGGAAGGCGATAACTGACGCACGCGACCGCAAGACACAGGACAAAAATCGCCGCGCGGACAGCTTTCGACAGAGAAAGCTCAGCAGAAAGGCGGAATGCGAACACCAACAGCCCAATCCCCACGCCCACGCCGCATGGCATGAGCGAAAAAAGCAGCGTCCGTCCGAACGGCAAATTTCGCGTAACGGCGGAGGCCAACCCGACGACCATGAGCGCGGCCAATACGCCTTCTTTGTTCAAGCAGCGCAACGGTTTTGAAATGAAATCGCCGGATTTTTCCCAAAAAAGCGCGAGCGCAGCCGCCAACGACGAAAACAGAACGAGAGAAAGCGTTCTGTGAAGAAACAAATAACGCATGTAAACGGGAACGCCGGAATTTCCGCTTGCCCAATACGCCCCTCTGAAAAAATAATGATCCAACTGGGCAGACACGAGAAGAACGATAGACGCCGAGGAGAAGAAACGGAAGCTTTCATCGCGCGTCAACACTGCTGAAATGCTGAAAACGACAAGGGCCGGAACGAATATAAGGGGATCGCGCACGCTGCCGAAGTATTCAAATACAATAGAAGCGCTCAGCGTAATAGCTGCCGCCAGGGTAATGCAGAAAACAGCCTGACGAATGAAAATACCCCGCTGGCCGGAAAACGCGATCCCCGCTGCGAGAAAAATGAAAGAAATAACAATGACGTTGAAAAGCGAAAGCAGATCCAATGTCTCCAGCAACAAGACCAGCAGAAGAATCAACACAGGAACAACAATCCAGGCGCACGCGCCCATCAGGGCGCGCGCGACCCAGGGAGAAGATTCTTCTTCCGCCGCCGGCGGATAAGCGCTCCCGCCCGCGACCTTCTCCCACAAAACAAACCTCATGACGCGCAATGAAAGCAACGAAGGCAAAGCCGATGGCGGCGTCTCACTCTCTTCTTCTCCGGCGCGGGGAAGAAAATCCTCCTCCGTTTTCGCGCCGGCCGCCGTATCCTCGCTTCCCGGAAAGCTGGCTGCCTCCTTGAAGCGCCCATGCAGATGAATCAAAAGCTTTCCAGCCGCCGCGGAAAGGCCCAGAATCGTCAACGACATCAAAAACAGGTTGGCAGGATCAAAAATGTTTTTGGTATTAACCAACAGCAGCTGAAGGATTAAAACGATCAGGCTCAACAACCCGGCGGCAATCATGAAAAGATCGCGACGAACCCGCGTATGCCAGTACCCGCCTCCGGCCAATGTAAACAAGGAAAGCAGAATTATTCCAGTATCTTCCGAAGTCCATGAAAACCGGATCCGGGAATATCTCGATTCACTCCCCAAGAGCGGGATGTAGTCGCCGGAAATAACCACAGTCAAAAGAACGAGGAGGAGAATGCCGATGCAGCGGGGAATCCACCGCGCGGCGAGGAAAGGAAGCGCTTTTGACGAACAGAACCGCGATGCCGTCTCGAAGGCGGCCCAGACAAATGCCTGCATGCACAAAAAAACCAGCGTTATATCGTCCATCAAACCCAGGTACAACGAAATCCACAGCGTCGCGACCAGCCACAAGGTAAAGAACACCCCGGGACGACGGCTTATCAGGAACAGCGGGAAGAGCCAGAACGTCCACGCCCGGAAAAGCTCCCAGGCGTCTGCTCCCGTTTGATAAACCTGCCCATACACGGCAAAAAGCACGCCGCCGAGAATACCGCAAAGCAACAGGCCCGCATGCGACAACGACGAGGAAAATCCGCGCAAAAGCGCGGGAACGGCGGAGAGCGCCATCAGAAACGCGATAAACCCGAATTTGGCAAAAGAAGACAGTTCCGTCCAGTTGTAGGCGAAAAAGCAGATAACCGCCGCTGCGAAGAAAAGCACTCCCGATTGCACAGCGAGAAAACGCCAGAAAAGTCCCCACGCCAGACGCCGCCGCGGTATTTCGGCAGAGGCGGCGGCGGAAAATGTCAGAAACCCTTTCGTCATTGTTTCAATAAATGTCATGATTTTTCCTCAGGTTTCGATTCGGGCCAACGAAGCCCCTCCCTTACGCGTGATTTTTTCAGGAGGAAAAGGAGAATTTCCAATTTCCCGCCAGACCCCATTTATGACAAAAGGGAAGGCAAGGAAAGCCGGGCGCGGATTTCATCCGGAAGCGGCGTTGACTTTCCTGTCGCGCGATCGACCCAGACCATTTTCATCTGCCCCCTCGCGTACAGGGAGTCTTCTCCCTGTAGACGCACTTCGTAAAAAGCAAGAAAACTGCTGTTTCCGGGCGAAGCGCAGAACATGTTCACTTCGGCCATGCCAGGATATGTCAACGGTCTCAGAAAAGAACAGGCGGAATTGACAACCACCGGCCCTGCCGCCGAAAGAGCGCGAAATCCCAAGCTTGAAATGAATTCGGCGCAGGCCTGCTCCATATAACTGAAATAAACCGCGTTATTGACATGACGATACGCGTCCATATCACCCCACCGTATCGGAACAAGGCAGGTGTGGACGTGAATTCCAGGCGCGGGTGGCATTTGGCCAGGCAACGGAGATTCTGTCATACGATCGAAAATGCTTTATATCTGGGCACGTTATGCGTTTTCCGCCGGCGAGGCCACTTTATAGACTTCCGAAAGCGTCGTCATTCCGGAGACGATCTTCATCGCGCCGGAAATCCGCAATGGCTTCATCCCGGTCCGGTAGGCCATATCCCGGATTTTTTCGATGTCGACTCCGTCGATAATCGCCTGCTTTATTTCCCTGGAAAGCAGAAGGATCTCATAGATACCGATCCGCCCGCGGTAACCGGTCATCCGGCAGTCCAGGCAGCCGACCGGATGGTAAAACTGCGTCGGACGATTGGCCTTCCACGGCGAAACGAGGTGATTCCAGAGATTGTC
Source organism: Accumulibacter sp. (assembly GCA_031280565.1). Lineage (GTDB taxonomy): Bacteria > Pseudomonadota > Gammaproteobacteria > Burkholderiales > Rhodocyclaceae > Propionivibrio. The sequence continues at coordinate 33,270 of JAITGN010000129.1, forward strand.
TTCTTCCGAGGTGATCGGCGTGGCTTTTTTGCAATTCGTACACAGCACGCGCACAAGGCGCTGCGCCATGATGCCAAGCAGGGTCGCGCTGATAAGATACGGCGGCAGACCGAGATCGACGAGGCGCGCGATTGCCGACGGCGCGTCGTTGGTATGCAAAGTCGAAAGGACGAGGTGACCGGTCAGCGCGGCCTGGATAGCGACTTCCGCGGTAGCGCGGTCCCGGATTTCGCCGATCATGATGATGTCCGGATCCTGACGCATCAGGGCGCGAACACCCTGGGCGAAATCGAGATCGATCGCGTTCTGCGTCTGCATCTGGTTGAACGCCGGTTCGACCATTTCAATCGGATCTTCGATTGTGCAGACATTGACAGCCGGCGTCGCCAGGTGTTTCAGCGTCGAATAGAGGGTTGTCGTCTTGCCCGACCCTGTCGGCCCCGTCACCAGAATAATGCCATTTGGGCTTTCCGACATCGCGTTCCAATTAGCCTGATCCTCGGAAGAAAAACCGAGATCGGAAAAATTGCGCACCAGCACTTCGGGATCGAAAATCCGCATGACGAGTTTTTCGCCAAACGCTGTCGGCATGGTCGAAAGCCGCAATTCCGCTTCCTGCCCATCGGCGGTGCGGGTCTTGATGCGCCCATCCTGCGGACGGCGCTTTTCGACCAGATCCATGCGGCCGAGGAGCTTGATACGGCTGACCATCGCGGTCAGCACGCTCATCGGAATCTGATATATCTGATGCAGCACGCCGTCGATACGAAAACGCACAACACCGATTTCGCGCCGCGGTTCGATGTGAATATCACTGGCGCGCTGCTCGAACGCATACAGCCAGAGCCAGTCGACAATATTGACAATGTGCTGGTCATTCGCGTCAAACTGCTTGTCGCTGCGGCCCAGCTCAACAAGCTGTTCGAACGACGAAATACCGCTCGATTCCTTGCTCTGCAACGAGGCTTTTTTGACCGAGCGCGCCAGATTGTAAAACTCGACCAGATAACGCGCGACATCCTGCGGGTTGGCGAACACGCGGCGGATGTTCTTTTTGATGATCGCCTTGATTTCCCTTTCCCAGTCACGCATGAAAGGCTCAATCGTGGCGACAACGACTTCTTCAGCGAAAACCTGCACCGGAAGGACGCCGAAGCGCGTCGCATAGGCGCTCGACATTATTTCCGTCACCGCCGTAAAATCGATCTTCAGCGGATCAATATGAAAATAGTCCAGGCCAACCCGTCTGGCGAACCACTCACCAAGGAATTCGAGCGTCATGATCTGATTCGGAGAACGCAGGGACTTCCATTTCTGGTCGGCGACAGCGGTTAAAGGATGATCCTTGATCCGTTTCAGCCTGGATTCCGCGAGCATTGCGTCAGCACTCGCCCTGGAGATGAGGCCATCTTCCACAAGATAACCGAGCACCTCTCCCAGGGTCAGCCGATGTTCCATATGCTCCTCGCCGGAGGAAACGCTTGCCTGTTTGGCCATAAATAAAATCCTGAAAAATTACCGGAGCAAGAGAAGCCGCGTCATGTTTCCTACTATAACAATTTGCGCGCTCAAATACATCCGCGCGTCCGATCGTCCATCGCCTGCCGCAATGAGCGAATGGCATGTAAAGAATGATTCAGATACAACAGGTTAAAACATACTCTTCAATCAGCTTCCCGATGTCGCCCTCCGGGCGTTCCGCGTCAATGACGCAAAAATGACGCGAGCTTTTCGCGCGCGCCAGATAGGTTTGACGAACGCGCTCATGAAAATCGGCCTTTTCCCGCTCGAAACGGTCGGTTTTTCTGCCTTGCGCCAAAATCCGGCTGTTGGCGACCCGCGTTGGAAGATCGAAAAGAAAGGTCAAATCGGCCCGCAGACTGCCTTGAACCCAGCGTTCCAGGATTTCTATCCGGTTTTCGTCGAGGCCGCGCCCTCCCCCCTGATACGCATAGGTCGCATCGGTAAAACGGTCGCAGACGATCCAATCGCCCCTTGCCAACGCTGGCCCGATGACCTGGGCGATGTGTTCACGCCGCGCCGCGAACATCAGCAGCGTTTCGGTTTCCAGGTGCATCGGCTCATGCAAAAGCAGCTCGCGCAGTTTTTCCCCCAGCGGCGTTCCGCCGGGTTCGCGCGTCGAAACGACGCCGAAGCCCTTCGAGCGCAGCAGATCAATCGCAGCGGCAATATGCGTACTTTTGCCCGCGCCGTCGATACCTTCAAAGGTGATGAGCTTTCCCCGCGCAAGATGGCGGCGTATCTCTCCGGCTTCTTCGGGTTCCTGCCGCAAGGCGGGCGCGTTCATGGCGCGTTCGGGGACGCGCTGGCCGGCGCTGGCGTATCTGGAACGCCTGGCGTACTCGCCAACGGATTTTCCGGCGCGTTCGTTTGAGGGATTACTGGCGGATTTTCCGCCGGAGCTGCCGACGGGCTTTCCGGCGCGCCTGCTGATGCGTCTTGTGCGTCGCCGGCCGGAGGATTTTCCCGCCGCCCTCTTCGTTGATAACGGTCGACCGCCCGGTTATGTTCTTCGAGCGTATCGGAAAACTGGCTGCTTCCATCGCCGCGCGCGACAAAATAAAACGCCGTGCTTTTCGCGGGATTCAGCGCTGCCCGCAGGGAAGCCAGGCCAGGCATGGCGATGGGGGTCGGCGGCAGACCAGCGCGCGTATATGTGTTATAGGGCGTATCCGTGAGCAGATCTTGCTTACGGAGGTTTCCGTCAAATTCCTCGCCTATTCCATAGATCACCGTCGGATCCGTCTGAAGCGGCATATTCTTTCGCAGACGGTTTACAAAAACGGAAGCGATCATCGGACGCTCCCGGGCGCGTCCCGTCTCCTTTTCGATAATCGACGCCATGATCAGGGCCTCGTCAGGCGCGCTGTACGGCAGATCCGGCTGACGTTCTTCCCACTCGCGGGCAAGATGCGTCCGCATGACCCGGAACGCGCGCGCGAGAATGTCGATATCGCTGCTTTGTTTGGCGAAAAGGTAGGTGTCCGGGAAAAAACGCCCCTCGGGATCGACATCGGGCGCGCCGATGCGCCGCATGATGTCCTGTAGCGTCATATCCCTCGTTTCATGGCGCACATCGGGATGCGCGTTGAGCCGCTCGCGCATCTGGCGGAATGTCCAGCCTTCGATAAACGTAATCTCGGTCTGCGAAACATCGCCGCGCACCAGTTTGTCCAGAAGTTCCTGAAGCGTGATGCCTCGCTGGATTTCGTAATTGCCCGCCTTGATTTCCGATTCGGCGCGCATGATTTTCCCAAGCAAAAGAAAAGAACTTTGACTGAACGTAACGCCCGCCTTCGATATATCCCGAATGGCCGTTCGCAGGCCGCTTCCGGGACGTATCTGAAAATCGGCGCGTTCTCCGGAAAGAACGAGCGGCGCGGAAATATCCTGATAAAACAGCCATCCGCCGGCCAGCAGAATCACGAGGCCGAAGATAAAAAGCCATTTAGCGATGCTCAGGGTAAACTTCAGGGTTGTCCGCATATACAAGAATACGCCGCTTAAAAACCGAGGCTACCGAAACCCGGCATAATAACCGAGAAACAGGGCCGTCTGTGAAATAAATCACGAATCTCCCTTCCGGCGAACGCCCTTCGACACGCCGGGCGAACAGCGTAAACAGACGGAATTCAGGAAACCTTTCGCTCAATGAACACATGAGCCATAATCGGAAAACGTCGTCCAGTATTTCAATTAACCCATGCAAAACATTTCCTGGCTCGAATTTCTCGCGGACTCCGGCGCGCGCGCCCTTTCCGGAAACGCGGATATCGCCTTTGATGATGAAACCGCCGAAAGCGCCGCCGCCCGCGATTCGACGGTCGTCTGTCCGCTGACGCACCTTGGCCTGATCGCTTTTTCCGGAGACGATGCGAAAACCTACCTGCACAACCTGCTGACGAGCGACGTCAACCGTCTCGAAGACTGCGCGCTCCAGTATTCCGCGTGGTGTTCACCCAAAGGGCGGATACTCTCGAATTTCATCCTCTGCCGGGCCGACGGCGCGTATCGCGCCCTTCTTTCCGCCGGATTGATCGAAACGACGCTGAAACGCCTGCGGATGTATGTTTTACGTTCAAAGGTCACGCTGACTGAAGAACCGGCGGCGCTCATCGGACTCTCCGGCCCGGAAGCCGCTGGAATTCTGACCGCTCTCGCCCTGCCTGCGCCCGAAAGCGGAGCGGCTGCATTCGACGGAGGGACGCTTCTCCGCCTTGATCCGCTGCGCTACATCGTGACCGCCGAAACAGACAGAGCGATTGAACTCTGGGAAAAGATCGAAAGAAAAGCGCCCCCCGTTGGAAATTCCGCCTGGCGATGGCTCGACATCCGCGCCGGAATTCCCTTAATTACGGAAGCGTCCGCGGAAAAGTTCGTTCCCCAAATGATCGGACTCGACAAAATCGGCGGCGTCAGTTTCACAAAAGGATGCTATCCGGGACAGGAAATTGTCGCGCGCTCGCACTACCTCGGCCAGATCAAACGGCATCTTTGCCGGCTTCATCTCACCCTTGGCGAAACGCCCCGGGCGGGTGAAGATATTTTCGACTCCGAAAACGCCGGAACCGCCTGCGGAACGCTAATCTGCGCCGCGCCGTCGCCACAGGGAGGATTCGACGCGCTTGCCGTCCTGAAGGACGAAGCCGCCTGGCCGGGCCGTCTCCACCTGAACGGCGGACAGATATTCGATTCGGTCGAAGCCGTCGACTTTCCGGCGGAATCCCAAAATTCGCCCAAAACGAATTCCGGTTGAAAACCTTTCCTTTCCATGCGTTGTCGTTCAGCCAATAGCCTGAATCAAGCCCTGAACAGCGCCACTAAAAGCGAAATGCCTCATCGCATATCTCATCGTATTGGCAAGGAGCGGCGCATGCCTCCGAAAGAACTGATGAAGGAAATTCTTTGGAGTTTTTCCTGTGGCCACTACGTTTCCCGCGAAAACTTCATCCGCGAGGCAGCCGAATACAACGCGACAACGCGAAATCCGGCGGCTGGATTCCGGACGAAACGGTTCTTGCCTTTCCGCGCCTGACCGTTCAGTATTTTTACCGGGACGACGAGGAAAACGACGAGATTGAAGAGGATTTCGATCTGACCGCCGACAATAACACCGGATTCACCGCCGGAGAGCTTCTATTCAAGATACACAACCAGGTCATCGAAAACCTGGAAAGCGAAGATCACCACTTTTTCGAAGGATTAACCCTGTGGGAAGAAGAAACCGGCGATGATACCGGCGCGCCGCGCTACCTGTTGAATCAGGGCAGCTAGAGCATTTTCGATTCAAATAGCGGCATGTGGCCGGGAGAGGACGGCCTCCGCCTTTCCGGTCTATTCACCCTGCTCCGTCCTGGGCTTGACGAAGGATGCTAATTAAAATAACGTCTTTAAGCCATTTTTAATCTCTTTGGGTTTCCGGAAACCTTCTTTCCAGTCCGTTCGCCCTGCCTGTCCTGAGCTTGACGAAGGAAGCCTGTCGAAGGGTAAGGATTGGAAAGGCCAGGAATGTCTTTACCTTGAACGCCCCTGATTCAAGAGGCGTTGGGAAGCCCTCGGAGCGTCCGTTCCTACTTCGACAGGCTCAGTACGAACGGAAATAGATGCCATCAATGCGTTCCGGCAAAATCAGTACGAACGGGAATATATGTCGTCGATGTGTCCCGGCAAAATCACCACGAGCGGCGGTGAAAGGGGACAGCGCCACGTCATCACCTGCGGGATTTTGCGGTCATTTGAACGAAAAACGCTCTAGCGAAAATCTTTGGCAGGGGACATTCTGTCCTTTCCCGCCGCTCACTCCTCCGCCGCATTCATGCAATCGCGGCGAAAACGCCGAAGCGACTCGCGCATTTCAGGCGTCAGGCGGTCCCGCGCCATGCGGACGAGACTGCCGGGAATTTCCCTGTAAAACGCTTCCGCCACGCTACCCGCGATACAGGCGATCGTATCGCTGTCGCCGCCGATGGAAATCGCCAGCCGGATCGCGTGCGCAAAATCGGCGCTTTCGAGAAACGCGATAATCGCCTCGGGCACGCTTCCCTGACAGCTCACATCGAAATCGTAACCGGGCCGGATTTCGGCGATCGCGCGCCCTAGGTCGTACTGAAAAGATGTTTCGACATACGTTCGAATCGAATCTTTTGAATGGCCGGAACGCGCGAGAAAAATGGACGCGGCGACAGCCTGCGCGCCCTTGATTCCCTCGGGGTGATTGTGCGTGACCTCCGCGGAACGCCGGGCTTCATCGAGGGTTTCCTCGAGCGTTCCGAAAGCCCATCCGACCGGGCCGACGCGCATGGCCGAACCGTTTCCCCAACTGTTATATGGAGCGCCGTCCTCGCGCTGAAGCCACTGACGGAACGTGCCGCCGTATCCAGCATCGGGATAGCGCAATCCCCACGCTCTGAGGGCGTTCCGGTAATCGCCGCCGCCCAGGCAGGCCTCCGCTACCGCGAATGTCAACACCGAATCGTCGGTAAAACGGCACGCTGGATGCTCCAGCTCGATTTCATTCGGATTTTCTGTTTTCCGGTTCCTCCATTCATAAATGGAGCCGCAAATATCGCCGATGATTCCGCCAAGCATTTTTTTCTCCCAAACATCACCGCCGCCCGCCTGGAACGCGTCAAAGGCGCTCCGTCCAGACTCCGGCGAAAAAGACGCAAACGGCAAAAATGCCCACAAAAAACCGCGCTGAAAACCGGAAAAACAACTTCAATCCTCATTCAGGCGGCGACAATAGTCCACACCATCCCGATACTCGGGGGCGTTCCGGAAATCGCCCGGCCCGCCCATCGGCATCAGCTTTTCGACGCGATCCCGTCTTCGCGTGCCAGAGGACGGCGACCAGCGGCAAAGCAGCTCATCGACAGTTCCGGGCGCATTGCACACCGGCAGCATATCGCATCCGGCCTCCCAGGCCGCGCGCGCACGCGCCACGCCATCCCCGGCAACGCATGCGCCCTCCATCGACAAATCGTCGCTGAAAACCGCGCCGTCGAATTCAAGAATATTTCTCAAATAAGCGTGCCAATACGCTGAAAACCCGGACGGTTGATCGTCAATCGAAGAATAAATCACATGCGCGGGCATAATCGCATCCAGCGCCAGACGGCGATAGGGCGCGAGATCCGCCGCCATATCGTCCAGCGCGCGTTCATCGACGGGAATCGCGGTATGCGAATCCGCTTCGGCCCACCCATGTCCGGGGAAATGCTTTCCGCAAGCCGCCATACCGGCCCGGCGCAAACCGGCGATCAAAGCGCCCGCGAGCTGGACGACCGCCTCTGGATCGCTGTGGAACGCGCGGTCGCCGATAACGGCACTCCGCCCCCAATCAAGATCAAGCACCGGCGTAAAGGAAAGATCAACGCCGCAGGCGCGCAATTCCGCCGCCAGGACAAAACCAATCGCATACGCGGCATCACGCGCCCGCTGGGGATGGCCTTGCCAAAGACACCCGATCCGGCGCATCGGCGGGATACGCGTAAAACCGTCACGGCAGCGCTGAACCCGCCCGCCTTCATGGTCGATGGCGATCAGCAAGGGCGGCGAGCGGAGCGCGTGAACCGTCCGCGTCAGATGGAGAAGCTGCTCCGGAGAATGGTAATTCCGCGCAAACAGGATCAGGCCGCCAACGTTTGGATCAAGAAGGCGTTCGCGGTCGCCCGCGTCAAGTTCCAGTCCGGCGATATCGATCATCAACGGACCGCGCGGGCGGTGAATATGGGAATCCGGTTCAAAAGTGGTATTCATTGCGCGAGTCTACCGGTTTAAAAAAGTTCCATCGCAAAAACACGCCAAAAAATCCGGTAACGGCCGCCGGATGCTTTCTTCTTTCTTGAATGTTCTGGAAAGATAATCCTGTCGTCGTTTTCAAGCGAATTTATGATGAAATTAGACATAAAATGGCTTGATACCGCTATTCATTATTCTGAATATCGTTGTTTTCTCCTTCATGCAACATCTAATATCGCTTGAAAACGTGTATCAATTCTTAGAATACGCCGTATTTTCCATAAAAATATTATAAATCTCAAGTGATCAGGCGGGTTATACGAGAATGACTTCGGAATATCTTGATGTTTCTTGAAATATTCAAGGAACTGTTCAACCGCTTTTTTAATCAGCATTCCTCGACAGAGTCGGAATAAACGGTTTTCAAAATACTTTTTCAGTCAGCGCCTTGAAGCAGCAACGCCTTTCCAGTCCTTGGCCTTCGGCGCCAGGCGCGACGGAAAACAGCCGGAACATTCAGCTTTTCCGCCGCTCCAGCCACCAGCCGATCAGCGCGGGCAAACATGAAACGACAATAATGCCCAGAATCAGAAAAGTCAGATTTTTCCTGACCCAGGGCAGATTGCCGAGAAAGTAGCCCGCCAGCGTCAGGGAAACGACCCAGAGCACCCCCCCACCCAGATTGAACGCAAGAAAACGCGAATAATTCATCCGTCCAACGCCCGCGACGAAGGGTGCGAATGTCCGCAAAACCGGCATGAAACGGGCGATGACGAGCGTTTTCCCGCCGTGCTTTTCGTAGAATGCTTCCGTCTTTCCCAACGCTTCCCGGTTAAAAAAGAATGAATTTTCCCATCTGAATACGCGCGGCCCGGCAAATCGGCCGATATGGTAGTTCACCGAATCTCCAAGCGTGGCGGCAAGCGTCAGGACAGCCAGCAGCAGGCCGATTTCCATTCCGCCGAGCGCGGCCAGCGCGCCCGAGACGAACAACAAGGAATCGCCCGGCAGAAAGGGCGTTACGATAAAACCGGTTTCGCTGAAAACGATGGCGAAAAGAATGGCGTAAATCCAGATGCCATAGTCGCGGACAAGAATTTCAAGGTATTTGTCCAGATGCAGGATGATGTCGATAACATTGAAACCGCCAAAAGAAAAAAGAGAATCCATCGCACGTTCGTCAAAATACCGGAATAGAGGCGTCATTCTACAGGAGTCCGCCAGACAAATTGCGCAGACACCCTCGCTGTGAAATGCGCGCGGCTTCCAGACCGGGGCTTTTTCCTCACCACATGCCCTCATCGTAAAATCAGCTCCGGTTTGAACCCACGCCCGAAAGAAGCGGCGCGAAGGCTGGAACCCCGCTCAATCGGCCGTAGTTTCGATCATAACCATTGGTGAGGGGAGAAAAACCCGTTCCCAATGATGTTGGATCGACAGCGGCTTCCGGGCTGTCGCTAATTTCTTGCTCACGACCTGCCCCCTTCCTTCGACATGCCCGGACGGGCGGAGCGGACGAGTCGACATGAACACGGCGTTCTCATTCTCTGTCTAAAAAATAGCTAAAGAACGTATATTTTAAATCGCGCCGGTTTGTCCTGAGCCTGTCAAATTTTGGGGTGATCCTGTCGAGCCATATGAACAGCGCGTATTCCCGTTCGTACTGAGCTTGTCGAAGTATGAACAGGCATTCCAGCCTTTCCAGTCCTTACCCTTCGACAAGCTTCCTTCGACAGGCTCAGGACAGGCAGGGCGAACGGACTGGAAAGGCGCTCTTCGACGAGCTTCCTTTGCTTGGCTCAGGACGACGCAAGGCGAATGGATGAAGAAGAACCTCTCTCAGCAGATTCAAACTCTGGAGGCCGTGTCAAAGATTAAAAATGCCTTAAGGGCGTTGTTTTTATATTTTTCTCTGTTTTTTTTCATTGGGTGGCAATGGCGTTAAAAACCCGTCCGCGATAAACCTGCCGAAGCATCGGCAACGCCTATCTCCGTTCGTACTGAGCCCGTCGAAGTATGAATGGGCGCTCCAGCCTTTCCAGTCCTTACCCTTCGACAGGCTCAGGACAGGCAGGGCGAACGGACTGGAAAGACACTCTTCGACAGGCTCAGGACGCGGGGCGAATGAATCGAAAAGGCGGAATCCACCTTCTCCCGCCCCTTTGGAGCGCCCTCTTCCGCGTGCGGCTTGCGGGAAAAGGGAAAAGCGCTTCTCTTCCGTGAGCGAGAGAGCGACCTCTCCTCTTTCCAGCGTGTTGGACAGGGCGAAACAGCCACATCTCACGCGCTGAATCAAGAACGCTCTAGACAGTGTAGTCACGAGATTGTTTTGATGTGGTATTTATGGCATGCTTCGCTGGTGGATAAATTACCAGCGAGGCTTTCATGTTCCAAGCGGCGCACCGACGGCACGATATCTCAG
>JAITGN010000086.1 GCA_031280565.1 Accumulibacter sp.
CGGGCAAGCGGCTTTTGAATTTAAAAATAGCTTAAGGACGTTGTTTTTATCTTCGGTTCTTTTTTTGCCATTCGGGGTGAGCGTGTTAAAAACCTGTCCGCGCTGAGTCTTCCGAACCATCGACAGCGCCTGTCTCTGTTTGCGTTGATTTTGCCGGAACCCTTCGGCACCATCTATTTCCGTTCGTGCTGAGCTTGTCGAAGTATGAACGGACGCTCCGCTTTTCCAGTCCTCACTCTTTCTTCAAATAGTTTTTCAATCCTAACCCTTCGACAGGCTTCCTTCGACAGGCTCAGGACGGAGCAGGGCGAACGGACTGGAAAGGCATTCTCCGAACAAGCATCTTTTGGATTTAAAAATAGCTTAAGAACGTCGTTTTAATTAGCATCCTTCGACGAGATCAGTATGAACGGGAAAAAGACGCGGGAAGGGATGTCCGCGTCTTGTCAGGCGTGAATCTGGTGGGCCCGCAGGGACTTGAACCCTGGACCAACGGATTATGAGTCCGCTGCTCTAACCGGCTGAGCTACAGGCCCGTCGGACGGAAAATCCCGCCCGATTGAACGAACTTTCAAAACTATCAATGGCCATTGTCGATGAAACTGCGCAATTTGTCCGAACGCGAGGGATGACGCAGTTTTCGCAAGGCCTTGGCTTCGATCTGGCGTATGCGTTCGCGCGTGACGTCAAACTGTTTTCCGACTTCTTCCAGCGTGTGATCGGTGTTCATCTCGACGCCGAAACGCATCCGTAACACTTTTGCTTCCCGCGGCGTCAATGTATCGAGCACGTCCTTGGTAATGAGACGCAAGCTGGATGAAAGCGCGGCGTCGGTCGGTGCCAGCGTCGACGAATCCTCAATGAAATCGCCAAGATGCGAATCGTCGTCATCGCCAATCGGCGTTTCCATCGAGATGGGTTCCTTGCTGATCTTGAGAATCTTGCGGATTTTCTCTTCGGGCATTTCCATTTTTCTGGCGAGTGTCGCGGGATCGGCTTCGACCCCCGTTTCCTGGAGAATCTGCCGCGAAATACGGTTCATTTTGTTGATCGTTTCGATCATGTGAACCGGAATGCGAATCGTGCGCGCCTGGTCGGCGATCTAGCGCGTAATGGCCTGCCGGATCCACCATGTAGCGTAGGTGGAAAATTTGTAGCCTCGCCGGTATTCGAATTTGTCGACCGCTTTCATCAATCCGATATTGCCTTCCTGAATCAGATCAAGAAATTGCAGGCCGCGGTTCGTGTATTTTTTTGCGATCGAGATTACGAGCCGCAAGTTGGCTTTGGTCATCTCGGACTTGGCGCGGCGCGCCTTGGCTTCGCCGTTCGACATCTGCTTGTATATGTCTTTCAGTTCCTTCAGGGGAATGCCAATGCGTTCCTGCAGGGCCAGAAGTTTTTTCTGTTCTTCCCTGATATTCGGCGCGTTGCGCGAAAGCGCGGCGGCGTAAGCCTTTCCCGCCGGCGAGGCCAATTCGCTGTCGGCCCATTCCAGATTGATCTCATTACCGGGAAACGCCTTGATAAAATGCGGACGCGGCATGCGAACCGTCTCGACACAAATGCGTTGAATTTTACGTTCGCAGGCGCGCGCTTCTTCGACCATGGCGCGAACCGATTCGCACAGACGCTCAATCGCGCGCGAGGTGAAGCGAATGTCCATCATCGTTTCTGAAATTTTGTTCCGGGCACTGAGATAGGATTTATCTTGCGATCCTTTTTTTGTTAACAGGCCGCGTGCCCGCGTGTAAAGTTTTTTGATTTCGGACAGCCGCGCAAGCCCTTCTTCCTTAAGTCTAAGCAGAGATGCCATGGCGGCTTCGCCCACGGCGGATTCGCCCTCGTCGCTCTCATCATCGCCAGCGCTTTCGGCGCCGGTGGGCGCCTGTATCGTCTCTTCGGTCTCCGGGTCAATAACCAGACCGTCGATCAGCTCATCAATACGCATCTCTTCGCGCGTGATCTTATCGGCGCAATCAATCAATTCTGCGATTGTCGTCGGACATGCCGAGATGGCCTGAATCATGTGTTTGAGGCCATCTTCGATGCGTTTGGCTATTTCGATTTCGCCTTCGCGGGTCAAAAGCTCGACCGCCCCCATCTCGCGCATGTACATGCGAACTGGATCGGTCGTGCGTCCGAATTCGGAATCGACGGTCGAAAGCGCTTGTTCAGCCTGCTCCTCCACATCCGCTTCGTCTACGACGGCCGATGGCACCGCTTCCGACATAAGCAGGGTTTCGGCGTCAGGCGCCTCGTCGTAAACCTGAATGCCCATGTCGTTAAACGTGGTGACGATACTCCCGATCTGCTCCGCGTTGACAACATCGTCCGGGAGATGGTCGTTGATCTCCGCGTATGTCAGAAACCCTCTTTCCTTACCCAGCTTGATCAGCGTCTTAAGACGCGTTCTCCGCACTTCCTCATCGGCGGGAGAGGGCTGCCCGCCCACCTGAGCCAATACGGCGGCTTTGGCTTTTGCCGATTTTTTGCTTGTTGTCTTTTCCCTTGCCATGAACGATCTCGGAAGAACTGAATTGAAAAACTTTATATGGTACTACAACTTACGATCATTTTTACGGGAAATCAGCATCAGATAATCTTCTTTTTCTTCTGACGTCAATCCCGCTATTCCCAGGCGCGCCACTTTCTTTTGCAGCGTCTCGAAATCACGCTTGCGCCCAGCCTCGGTCAGACACTCCACCACACCGGCAAACTCGGTTTCGATGTCCTCTTCAACAAGAGGAATTTCCATGAGTTCCGCGGCAATTTCACGTAAAACGGGTTCGCTTCCGTCTCCGCGCGATTTTTCAAGCAACATGGCATAAGATGGAATCGTCTGCGCAATGGCAAGAATTGTTTCGTGGAGCCGTTTCGTCGCGCGGGCCTCTTCGGGCAAATCAGGCGACACGCCATCAAGGAGTTCCGGCGGCAAACGATGCGCCAATTCCGGTTTTTGCAGTAATAACCGAAGCAGGCGACGCCAGACGGAATAAGCTCGTCTGGGCGCTTTGGGAGGCGATGGCCGCACGATCGGGCGCAGACCGCAGAGGCGCTCGATTTCCTGGGTTGAAAAACCGCTCGTTTCCGCGAGACGCTTGACAATCTGCAGGCGAAGCAGAGGAGACCGCAAGCGGTTCAGCAGAGGATTGGCTTTCGATACCAATGCGGCACGGCCCTCTGCGCTGCCCATGTCGCTGTGCGAGGCCAATTCGCGCAATAAAAATTCGGAAAGCGGGGTCGCCTGAGCAATCAAGCGCTCAAACGCTTCTTTTCCATGCGCGCGGATAAAACTGTCCGGATCTTCGGGATCGGGAAGAAAAACGAAGCCGATGCTTTTTTGTTCAGGGAGCGCCTCAAGGCTGTTTTCCAGGGCTTTCCAGGCTGCCTTGCGTCCGGCGCCGTCGCCGTCAAAACAGAATACGACGCGGCCGGCCTGCCTGAACAGTTTCTGAACGTGATTTAGTGTCGTCGCCGTGCCAAGAGTCGCCACGGCATTGCCGACGCCGTGCTGTGAAAGCGCGATGACATCCATGTAACCCTCGACGACGATTACCGTATTTTTTTCGCGTAACGCGGCGCGCGCTTGCGGTAATCCGTAAACTTCGCGCCCTTTCTCGAACAACGGTGTTTCCGGCGAATTCAGATACTTCGGTTCTCCCCCGTCGAGGATGCGTCCGCCGAACGCGATGACTTCGCCTTTCTGATTGATGATCGGAAACATGATCCGGTCGCGGAAGCGGTCGTAGAATCTTCCCTGTTCGTTCCGGATAACCAGCCCCGCGGCTTGCAAAGCGGGATCGGCGTAATCTTCAAACGCACCGTCCAGGTTCCGCCACTTGTCCGGCGCGTACCCGATGCCGAATTTCTTGACGATATCTCCCTGAAGCCCGCGCGATTTGAGGTAAGCGATAGCCCGTTCGGAACACGTCATCTGTTTGTAATAATACCTGGCGGCCGCGGCCATGATTCCCGCCAGATCGGGCAGCTCGCGTTTGTCTCGCCGCGCGCGTTCTTCTTCCTGCGGAATCGGCACGCCCGCCCGGTTCGCCAGTTCCTTCAAGGCATCGACGAAGCCGATGCCGGAGTATTCCATCAAAAAACCAATGGCGGTTCCATGCGCCCCACAGCCGAAGCAATGATAAAACTGTTTGCTGGAACTGACGGTGAATGAAGGCGTCTTCTCGTTATGAAAGGGGCAGCAGGCAACATAATTCGCTCCCGCTTTTTTCAAAGGAACATAGCCGTCGATCAGATCGACGATATCTATTCGAAGCAACAGCTCCTGAATAAACGATTCGGGAATCATGACCTAAAGGAAGAATGCGACAAACCGGACAGGCGGAGCAATCTCCGCCTCCACCGTTCATGCGCCAAGGCGGATTTTGACCTGTTTCGAAAGCTCGGACATATCGGCGCGGCCGGCCAGTCTCGTTTTGAGAAGCGCCATTACCTTGCCCATGGCGCTAACGCCCTGTGCGCCCGTTTCAGCGATCGCGGCATCCACTGCAACAGTGATTTCCTCCGGAAGGAGCCTCACGGGAAGATAGGAAGACAGGATATCCAGCTCGAATTTTTCAGCGTCCGCCTTGTCCTGCCGTCCTGCGGTTTCATATTGCGCAATCGCATCGCGGCGTTGTTTGATCAGTTTTTCAACGATCAAAACGACCATTCCATCATCCGGGGTGACCCGGTCATCAACTTCTTTTTGTTTGATGGCGGCCATTAAAAGACGAATCGCGTCGCGTTTCGCCGTCTCTCCGGCGCGCATCGCTGTTTTCATATCCTCCGTGATGCGGTCTTTCAAAGTCATTGCGAAATCCTCAGCAAATAAGCCAAATCATAACGCGCCGCGTCAGCCCGGAAACGCATAAAGCCGCCTACCCCACGCGGGACAGACGGCTCTTGAAGATCAATCGGGAAAATCCCGAGATCAGAAAAGCTTGGGCGGCAAGGTCTGACTACGTATACGCTTGTGATGGCGCTTGACCGCGGCGGCCAGTTTGCGTTTGCGCTCGGCCGTCGGCTTTTCGTAAAACTCGCGGGCGCGCAGTTCGGTCAGGAGACCGGTTTTTTCAACGGTACGTTTGAAGCGGCGGATAGCGACTTCAAACGGCTCATTTTCTTTCAATCGAATGGCTGGCATTAATTCCTTCCTGAACGCGAAATCCAATGGATAATGTGGAACTTGGCATTGTAAAAAAATCCTTGTTGTTTTTCAAGCGAATATCGCTTGCCGGCGCCGACGATATGCGGATAGATCAGATATTTATCGCGTCTGTCCGGTGTTCGACATGATGGGCGACCAGTTTGAGTACCTCTTCTTCCTGGAATGGTTTTCCGAGAAAATGATTGACCCCGATCTCGAAGGCGTAATTACGGTGCTTGTCCGCCGTCCGCGAAGTAATCATGATGATTGGAATATCTTTCAGACGCTCCGAGGAGCGGATGTTACGCGTCAGTTCAAAACCGTCCATGCGCGGCATCTCGATATCGACCAGCATAATATCCGGAATAGTGTCGTTCAAAAGTTCCATCGCCTCGACACCGTCTCTGGCAAGCAGGGTTTGATAGCCATTACGTGAAAGCAATCGATTGGTGATTTTGCGTATCGTCAATGAATCGTCGACGATCATGATTGTCGGCGGTCCGGACCGCTTCATTTCCGCCACACGCAGCGCTTCCTCCGACAAAGCGGAGTCAGGCGGCGGCTCGCGCAAGCTCAACGCTATCGGGTTCAAAATCAGGACAATCTGGCCATTCGCCAGAACTGTCGCGCCATCGAGACCGGCAACTCGCGTCAACTGCGGTCCAATATTTTTCACGATGATTTCGCGGCTGCCCACGACTTCGTCGACTTCGAGCGAAATGCGCCGCATGCCGTTACGCAAAAGCAATATCCGGTAAGGCGGCCGCTGTTCGGGCTGTATCCGCGTATCGCCCAGAAGGCGCGGCAGATAATGGCATGGATAACGCCCGTTCATCCATTCAACATATCCTTCTTTGCGGATGCGCTCCAGATCGCCTTCCTTGATCTCAAGCACCTGCTCGACCATTGGCGACGGAATGGCATGGTTTTTCCTGCCGGCGCGGAGCAGGAGTATTTGACTAACCGCCATCGTCAGCGGGAGGTATATCCGGAATTCCGTGCCTTTTCCAGGCTCCGACGATGTTTCGATGCGTCCGCCAAGACTTGACACTTCTGTCTTGACGACATCCATGCCGACGCCGCGCCCCGCGATTTGCGAAACTTCCGCGGCGGTTGAAAAACCGGGCATAAAAATCAGCGTGACAAGACGTTTTTTATCAACGTCCTCATCGGGTTTCAGCAGGCCCGTCTCAAGGGCGCGCCAGCGTATACATTCAAAATCGAGGCCTGCGCCATCGTCCGAGAGACGCAGGATGATCTCATTGCCTTCCTGCCTCAGGCTCAGCGAAATTTCGCCGATTTCCGGCTTCCCGAGCGCCATGCGCGTAGTGTGATCCTCAATGCCGTGGGCAATGGCGTTCCGAAGCAGATGCTCCAGCGCCGGAATCATTTTATCCAGGACGCTCCGGTCCAGCTCGACCTGCTCTCCCGTAATTTCCAGATTGACGCGCTTGCCAAGTTCCTTGGACGTTTGACGGACGATCCGATAAAGCCGTTCCTTGATCGTTCCGAAGGGAAGCATCCGGATCGTCATCAAATCCCATTGCACTTCCTTGTTCAGCCTGGACTGGACGAGGAGCGCCGAATTAATGCTGTCGAGGTTCTTCAGCAGGTTTTGCTGAACGTTGCCGACATCGTTGACCGACTCGGCCATCATTCGCGTCAGCTCCTGAAAGCGCGTAAAACGATCGAATTCGAGCGGGTCGAATTTTCGGCGCGTCGCGCCATCCAGCGCCGTACGCGATTGCATCTGCGATTCGGCCTGAATGTGTATATCGCGCAGATAGCGGCGCAAACGTGTGACGTTTTCCGTCAAATCGATAAGCGAATCCTTGATGCCGCGCATCTCGCTTTCGATTTGCGCGCGCGTAATCGACAGTTCGCACGCATCATTGACAAGGCGGTCTACAAGCAAGGCGCGGACACGCAGCATCGCATGCCGCTGTGTCGTATCGGCGTCGGTTTCCCGCGCGTCGTGCGCATCGGTTTGCGGCCCGTCCAGCACGGAGGAATCAACGCGCTGGACAGGCGGACGCGAAACGGTTTCTTCCGGAATGAGCGTTTTTTCTTTAAAAAATACCGGTGGACATACTGTTTCGGAAGTTTCGCCTTTTTGAAGACGCTCAATGATTTTCAAAACCTCGTCCAGCGCTTCGTTGATTTCATCAATGACTTCGACGGACACTTTGCGCGTGTGAAGCGTTTTTTCAACCCAGGATTCCAGAATATGGGTCATCTGCCCCAGATTCATCGCGCCCGCCATTCGCGCACTGCCTTTCAGGGTATGCAAAAGGCGCGCGAGTCTGCGCACGGCTTCCGTGTTATCCGGATTTTCTCGCCAAATGCGCAATTGCTCGCTGATTTCCAACGTAAGGTCGGCTACCTCGTCAAGAAAAACAGGCAGTAATTGCTCGTCGATTTCATCGGCGAGGCTTGCGGACTCACTCAACCGGGCAGGCAGTGTCTGAACTCCGGCCTGCGCGAAATCAGTCTCAAGGCGCGCGGCAGATATCTTCGACACATCGTTTTTTGCCGCATTTTCCGGGGACAGAGCCGCCTGAACTGGATAGAGCGCGTCAAGCGCGTCGATCAAATCGGCGGACAGCGTGATTTCCTGTCCATTGCCGAAAAAAGAAAGTATCTGATCGATTTCGTTAACGGCTTGCCGGACAATGCCAATGGCTTCCAGGCTTCCGCGTTGAGCCGAACTTTCCCGCCGGGCCAGCGCGTCCTGCAAAGATTGCGCCAGACCGCTCAAGGCTCTGAGTCCAACAGAGACAGAAATGCCCGCCAGCGTATGCGCCGCGCGATACATTGCTTCGGGTGTCCGCGATTCTTCGTTCTGCTCAAGTTCATGCAGCCCGTCCAACAGCGCATCCAGATGGGAGGCGGATTCCTGACGGAAAATCTCGCGGAGATCCGGCGAGATTTCCGGCGTGGTGGCAGACGAGACAGACGAATCGATAAGCGCGCTGTCAGGCGCATCCTGGGTAAAAACAGGATCGCGATCCTGGAGAGGCGCGTTCGCCGGAGCCTTTTCCGGCTGATTTTCGCTCTGCCCAATTTGCCGCGCTGCCCCTTCCCTGGCCGTTGCGGTGTCGTTTTCCCTGGAATCCAGCAGCGTGCGCGCCAGAGCGGTCATTTCCGAAATTCGCGGAACGGCGGCCGATGGATCGTTCAGATAATCGATCCATCGCGAAAAAGCAGCATATGCCTGTCCGATCAAATCGAGAATCTGCGGCGTAGCGTCAAGTTCCTTGCGCAGCCAGAGATTGAGCGTCTGCTCGACAAGCCAGGCCGCCTCGCCGAAATCCTGAAGGCCGACCATGCGGCTGCTGCCTTTCAGGGTATGGAACGAGCGGCGGATCGTCATCAATACTTCATTATCGCCGGGCCTTGATTTTAACGTCGTGAGTTTTGCTTCAACCGCTCCCAAAACATCTCTTGCTTCCTGCAGGAAGATTTCCAGCAGTTCGGCGTCAATTTTTTCCTCGCTGGCCTGCGAAAGCTCCAGTGTTTCAACAGAAGGTTCCGGGGGCGCATCGTTCGGGGCGGATCGGAGGGTGGCCATCGCCGCATCAAGCCGCCGTATGTCGGGCGTCTCCGCCGACAAAATGTTCCTGAGCGTCCCGATCTGTTCGCCAAGCGCCGCGTCATCAATAAGATCGGCGTCCTTTTGCAACGCTTCCAGATGCTGTCGCAGCGCCGCCTTTAGCACCAAATCGGCCTGTTTTTCCTTAAATTCACCCAACAAAGAATGAATTTCGGTTTTCTTCTGTTCAATTTCCTGCTCAAACGATATCCGGGGTTTGTTATCCGCTTCCCTGTCGGGCGAGAGAGGAGATGCGAGTTCGGAGCGGAGTTTCTGCGTAAAACTCGTGAAATCGGCAGGGCCATAAGGAATCGAATCGATGAAAAGTCCGATGATCGAAAGTTGACTGGCGACCCGTTCGAAATCCGTTCCGTCGGAAATATAATCTGGCCGGACAAAACGCTGAATTTCCTGCCGGCATTCATCAAGCGCCGCGACCGCCTTGTCGTGGCGTAGCATTGTCAGCGCGCCCGCGATTTGCCTCACCGGGACATCAAGCGTTTCAAGTTCCGCGCGTTTGCTGGCATCGCGGAAAAAATCATCCAGGACATGTTCAATCTGCGCCAGATTGATCTTGATTTCCTTCGCGACCTGCTGGATAAGCAACTTTTCCTGCGCCTTTGATGATATCTCATCAAGCGCCGCGCACTCCGCGTTTTCATCTGGCGATATTCCGGCAAGACATCCCTGTACACGGGAAACCGCGATATCGACCTGGCGGGCGAAATCATTCCCCAATGCCTGAAAATTCTTCTGCGCGCTCTGCGCGAGCAGAATGGCCGTTGCCGTCTCCATCGCCAGAGAATCGGAAAGGCGCGACACATCCGCGCTAAGCCAGTTGGCGGCATTTACAATACATTCGGCAAGCCGGCAAAAATCCGCCTGCCCGAGTTGTTCCACCGTCGAAGCCAAAAGTTGGGCGTGTTGACAAAAAACAGGAAACGACGACGCGGCTCCCGCGCAATATTTGTTCCATTCCTCCCCGGTAATCGTGATGACTTCGCGCAGCTTGCGGCGGACGATTTCTCTTGGCGTAGTAGATACAAGGCGCTCTTCCGGAATGAGTTCCCGGAGGCGGTAGACCTCTCTGACCTGTTGAAGCGCCGCGCTGGTATTCCGCGCGGTCGCGATGAAATAGAGCAAATCGCGCATCAAGCGTTCGACAACGTTTTTTGACCCTTCCGAAAGCCGGCGAATCTGCAAATCGATACGCGAACACAACTGTTTTACATCGAAATTTTCGAACGGCGCACCTTCAGCAAGCGCTGAAAGAAGGGCGCCCGCGACCCACCAGAAAGCGCGCGTCGCATGCGTTTCCTGCACCACTTCAATCCGCTGGACAGCCATCAGCATTTCGTCCACCCCGCCGGACTCCCCGGGATTTTTCAGCCAGGAAAGAAAACCGCGTTGAAAACGGGTGCGCTCCTGGCGCAGGGCAGGCTGGACAATCTCCGGTGCAAGTCTATGGCGCTGAAGGGATGCCTGTTTGGGAAGCATGACATCCAGATTCGGGAAAAACAGTTCGGTTGGCGAAATTTGCTCTATTCCGCGGGCCTGCTGTATCTGCTCATAAATCGGGAAAAGACGCAAGGGCTGGTCGGGCTGGCCCGCCAGCAAATCGTCAAGATAATGGCCGATGCTGTCGATTGACGAGAGCAACAGCGGAATTGGCGGTTTTTCCAGCGGTTGCTGTTCGATCGTCTCGAGCAATGCCTCAAGCGCGTCGGTAAATTGCTTGACTCCGTCAAGTCCGACAATCGTCAACGCGCCTTTGACCTGATGTAAATGGGTACGGCAAAAGCGGATCTGCGTCGGATCACCTGCGCCTGAAGACAAGCCGGTCACATAATGCTGAAACGCCTGCCTTGCGTGCGACAACGCCTGGTCGATTTCGTTTTTGACCCAAACCAGCGGGCCGACATCGAATTCCGTTACACCCTCGTTCATGAGATATTGGCTCTCCGTCTCACCCGAACCGGATAAAATTCCGCAAAACGCCGGCGGATCAAATGCCGATTTCCATAAAACGCTTATCCGATAAAAGTTTGCGCACACTCAATTTTTTCCATTGATGGCCCTCATTATCGGCATAGATCGCGTCAACCCACGGCGGGGTATCCGGACCGGTCTCTTCGGATTTCAGATCATCCGCCTTTTTCAAACCGAGCATTCGCGTCACCAATAACGCGGCGTTGTTTCCATAACGGGTTCCAATCAACAAAAAACGCGAACTGGAATTCTGGGGCGTTGGCGCTTTTCCCTGAAAAGCCGCGAAATCCGTGACCGCATAGAGATTTCCACGGATATTCGCGATGCCGGCGAACCATGAACGGGTCAGAGGAACCTGCGTTAACGGAACCATGGGAACGATCTCCCCGGAATCCGACAAATCCAGCAGCCAAAAATCCGACGCGGATTGAACGCCTATCAGATTTGCCGTCTTCTGCCCATTCGTTCCGGCAGGTTTCATCGCAAGAGGCGCGCGCGGTTCGTCCGAATTACCGTTCATTGGGTCGAAATTTTCACAATGCCGCAATTTTCGCCAGTAATTCCTTGCCGTTGACCGGCTTGGAAATAAAATCCTGCGCGCCCTGGCGCAAGCCCCATATCCGGTCGGTACGCTGATTTTTCGACGTACAGACGATAATCGGAATATTTCTCGTCATCTCATCGCGCGACAGTGTTCGTGTTGCCTGATAACCGTTCAGCCCCGGCATCACAATATCCATCAGGATGAGGTCCGGGAGGTCTGTTTTCGCCTTTTCCAGGCCTTTTTCGCCGCTTTCGGCCACAGAAACCTGATACCCTCCCTTGGTCAGAATTTCGGAAAGAACATAACGCTCGGTCGGAGAATCGTCGATCACGAGAATATTTTTAACAGGCATATGAAGCTCTCTTCCCCGCTCAACCATTTGTCCCGCCGCTGGCGCGTTGCGGCGAAAACGCGGAGACTGCCTGAAGCAAACTGTCTTTGGTAAAAGGCTTCGTCAGGTATTGGTTCGAACCGGCCATGCGCCCGCGCGCGCGATCGAACAATCCGTCTTTTGACGAAAGCATGATAACCGGCGTTGCCCGAAAGCGCTGATTTTTCTTTATCAGGGAACAGGTCTGATAACCATCAAGGCGCGGCATCATAATGTCGCAAAAAATAATATCGGGCTGATGGTCCGCGATTTTCGCCAGCGCGTCGAACCCGTCTTCTGCGAGAATAACCTGGCATCCGGCGCGCAAAAGAAAGATTTCGGCGCTTCGCCGGATTGTATTGCTGTCATCGATAACCATTACCTTGACGCTGTTCAGTTTTTCAGTTTCAGCCAAATTATCGCCTCCAGGAAACCATGCGGGCACAGTACCGGCGGAGCGCAGCAGTACGGAAACGGGGAGTTCCTTCAATACACGGCATAAACTGGCACTATACCAGCATTAATCGCGCATTGATGAATCGCGCACGCGGAAAACGACAGGGCATGGACAGCCCGGATATCCGCCGCAAAGCCGCTCCCGCGTTCTGAGGCGCTCCGGGACTATAATTGTGCCCATATGAATTACCAGCGATCGAAATGTTTCCGGCCCCTCCCGTCGTTCTGACGTTCGCCGCCAGCGACCCCTCCGGCGGCGCGGGACTTCAGGCAGACGTAATGACGCTTTCCGCGTTCGGCTGCCACGCGCTTTCCGTACTGACCGCCGTTACCGCGCAAGACACACGAGGAATCGCCGAAATCCAGGCAGTCAGCGCCAGTCTGGTTGAAAAACAGGCACGCGTGATTCTTGAAGACATACACGTCGACGCTTTCAAGATCGGAGTAACGGGCAGCACCGAAAACATTCATGTCATCGCCCGGATCCTCGCGGAACATGCCGGCGTCCCGGTCGTTCTCGACCCCGTGCTGGCCTCCGGACGCGGCGATCCGCTGTCCGGCGAATCCGTGATTGCCGCCTTGCGAGATGTACTGCTGCCGTTAACGCTCATCGCCACGCCGAACACCCTGGAGGCGCGCCGCCTGGCGGCGGCAGACACAGAGGATGAAAACACGCTTCCGCTCAATGAATGCGCCAGGCGCTTGCTGGCATGCGGATGCCCCCATGTCCTTCTGACAGGAACGCATGAAAATTCAGAAAACGTAACCCACCGGCTTTTCGACAAAAACGGCCTGGCGCGGAGCAGTATCTGCCCGCGCCTGCCCGGCGATTATCATGGTTCCGGCTGTACCCTGGCCTCCGCCTTGGCGGCTGGACTTGCTCATGGCCTTTCCGTCGGCGACGCGGCATCGCGCGCGCTGGACTTTACGTGGAATTCTCTGGCGAACGCGTTTCGTCTAGGCAAAGGGCAGCTTATTCCCAGCCGCATGACCGTGACGAACCGTATAAATGATGCAAAAATATTCGCGAATTCAAATCCAAATTCGAATTTCAATTCCAATTTCTGTTTCCTCCCAGGAGAAAAAAACAATGTCCGATAAAAACCAGGCATTATTCCAGCGCGCGCAGCGCGTCATTCCTGGCGGAGTCAATTCACCGGTTCGCGCGTTCAAATCCGTCGGGGGGACGCCGCGTTTTTTCACGCGCGGCCAAGGGCCGCTCATTTTCGATGTCGAGGGGAAAAGCTACATCGACTATGTAGGCTCCTGGGGTCCTTTGATTCTTGGGCATTCTCACCCCGAAGTGCTTTCCGCCGTGCGGGAAACCGCGGCCCGGGGGCTTTCTTTCGGCGCTCCAACGCTTCTGGAAATCGAAATGGCGGAACTTTTGTGCCGTCTACTGCCCTCAATGGACTGCGTGCGTCTTGTCAATTCAGGCACAGAAGCGACCATGAGCGCCATTCGTCTGGCTCGCGGCTTTACCGGCAGGGACATGCTGATCAAATTCGAAGGCTGCTACCATGGACATTCGGACAGCCTTCTCGTCAAGGCGGGATCCGGACTATTAACACTTGGCTGCCCGAGTTCCGCGGGCGTTCCCGCCGATCTGACGAAACACACATGCGTACTCGATTACAACGACGCCAACGGCGTCGAAAAAGCGTTCATGGACTACGGCGACCGGATCGCCGCAGTCATCGTCGAGCCGGTCGCCGGAAACATGAATCTCGTTCTGCCGCAGCCCGCTTTCCTGCGGGCGCTGCGCGCCCTGTGCAGCCACTATGGCGCGTTATTGATCTTCGACGAAGTCATGACCGGATTCCGTGTTGGCTTGCGGTGCGCTCAAGGCCATTACGCAATCGAACCGGATATTACGACGCTGGGCAAGATCGTCGGTGGCGGCCTCCCTCTGGCCGCGTTTGGCGGGCGGCGTGAAATCATGGAAAGAATCGCCCCGTCCGGGGACGTATACCAGGCCGGAACGCTATCGGGCAATCCAGTTGCCGTCGCCGCCGGCCTCGCCACCTTGAAACACATTCAGCGGGACGGATTTTACGAAGAGCTGGAAAAGAAAACCCGGATGCTCTGCGCGGGTCTGGCGGAAGCGGCAAACAGGCACGGCATCGTTTTCTCGGCGCAATCGCTGGGCGGCATGTTCGGACTGTATTTTCGTGCCTCACCTCCGGAAAATTACGCTGAAGTCATGGAGTGCGACGCGGAGGCCTTCAGGCGTTTTTTCCATGCCATGCTGCTTGAAGGCCATTATTTCGCGCCGTCCGCGTTCGAAAGCGGGTTTGTTTCCTCAGCGCATTCCAACGACGACATAGAAGCGAGCATTGCCGCGGCCGGGAAAATTTTCAAAAGCGGGATGTGAATGGATTTCCAAAACAAAATCGCCCAACAGCGCCGCGCCCGCCGTTGGCGGGCATGGAGAGCGTTACGGCCTGGTCAGTTCAGCCAGCCTTTTTTCCGGAAGAACCAAATCGGAAAACCGACGGAAAGCGCCATCAACAGCAGCGAGAACGGATAACCGTATTCCCAGTCGAGTTCCGGAAACCAGCCTTTAAAATTCATCCCGTAAATGCTCGCTATCAGCGTTGGCGGCAATAACGCGACTGAAGCGACCGAAAAAATCTTGATGACCTTGTTCTGATTGATGTTGATGAAACCGACCGTGGCATCCATCAGAAAATTGATTTTTCCGAACAAAAACGATGTATGTCCATCAAGCGACTCAATGTCACGCATAATCTGCAAGGCATCCTCAAGCTGATTGGGATTGAGAAACTTGCCGCGCGTCAAAAAAGACACCGCGCGGCGCGTATCATGAACGTTTCGCCGGATACGGCCGTTCAAGTCCTCCTCGCGTGCGATATCCGCCAGGATTTTCGCGGCCTCCGCGTCCGTAAGCTCGGTTCCAAGCACATGGCGGCTGACCTCGCCGAGTTCGGCGTAAATATCCTCAAGCGCGTCGGCCGAATATTCGGCGTCGGCCGCGTAAAGATCAAGCAGAACGTCTTTTCCATCGGTGACATAACCCGGTTGCGTCCGGGCGCGCAAACGTTGCAGACGGAAAACAGGAAGCTCCTCGGTACGCACCGTAAATAGAATATCGCGGTGCAGAATCAGCGCCACGGCGACATTGCGGGATTCTTCCTTCGAATCGAACAGAAAATCCGAATGCAAATGGATTTCGCCGTTTTCCTCGACATAAAAACGCGCGCTCGCCTCAAGATCGGTCAATGTTCCCGGATTGGGCAAATCGATATCGAAAAAGCGCCCTATCCAGGAGCGGATTTCCGGCGTTGGCGCGACAAGATCGACCCAAATCGGCTGGATCATTTTCAGGTCATCGGGCGTATTGACGGAAATCTGGCTCAAACGCCCATTGCGCAGTTCGAACGCGCAGACCATCGTCTTTTTGTTGCGGAAATGGCTGTCCCAGACAAGGCCCCCGCGCACGCCGTCGTCAAGCATATCGAGCAGCGATTCGCCGCGATCTTCCCGCACCTCGTTCCAGACCAGTAAACGCTCGGCGGGATCCAGGGCCTCAATGACACGCACGATTTCCTCGGAAGGAATGCGGCTCAACAAATCGCGGAGCGCGGCAAGATTATGCCAATATTCCGCATCATCATCATTCTCTTGGAGCGGCGCATCCTGAGCAAAAAAAGTCTCGACGAGCCTGTGCTCGTCAAGCAATTTTTTCACATTGAACAGATTTTCGTTTTCTTCAATCATCGGACAGCACTCAAAACAGCGCGCAGCAAGGCAACGGGAGGGGATTCTAGCACGCCGCCGCCCCGTGACGCGACGGCCCGCGTCCGGGAAATTCAACGCCCGGCTGCGGGTCGAAAAAGCGGGCGTTATAAAAAAGCAAAGCGTGGGCAATCGCCGCAACGAAATCGCGGCTTGATTTCATGTATGACAACCTCTGAAGGGTATTTAAACACAGGAGGTTAAGAAAGAAACCGGGAGGAATTTTTATTTTTAATAGAATAAAACATACGTTCTTAAGCGATTTTGTTGGATTTAGTCGTTCGTTAAAAACAATTGTATGTTCAGAAATATGGGCATAAATAACGTTCTTTAACAGTTCTTTGTGAATTACGTGAGAAATAGCCTATAAAGCGTTTGTCTCTGTTTTGTGTCAAAACACATCGACAGCGCTTATCGCCGTTCGTGCTGAGCCTGTCGAAGCATGAACAGGCGCTCCGGGGCGTAAATGAGCTTTCCAGTCCTGACTCTTTCTTCGAATCGTTTTTCAACCCTTACCCTTCGACACGCTTCCTTCG
>JAITGN010000103.1 GCA_031280565.1 Accumulibacter sp.
AAGCCAGACGACTTTGTCAAAACGCCACTGTGCGGAAGAGCGCATGGGAAGGCGACGAAGAAGGAAGAAGGCGAGCCAGAAGACCGGCCCGAAAATGGTTTGGTGTCCCCGGGGTGGGGAGAACCGGCTGCCGGGCCTTGTAACTGTTTTCCCGTTTATTCGCTGGCCGATGCCGTTCTCCTGCGCAGGAAAGGGACGCCGGATTGCGGAATTCATGCCGCACAATGCAAAATCAAAGGGAATCTCGATGAAACATCAATCATCTATCCGGCGGGTTTTCAAACTGCGTCCGCTGTGCCTGTCTTTATCCATTTTATGCGCGTTTCCGGCGCAGGCAGCCGACACCGTTCTCGATACGGTCAATGTTGTCGCGCCGCGCGAAGCGACGCTCGGCCTCTCGACGCCCTCCGAGACCGGCAGCCGCACGGGCGTTACGGCGCGTGAACTGCCCGCGAGCTTTGAGAGTATCAGCGGCGAAACAATCGCCGAACGCGGCGATACGCGGGTCATCGACGCGGTTACGCGTTCGACCGGAATCGTCAATGTCGCGACGCCGGGGGGGGGGGGACTATCGATGTCCAGCCGGGGATTCCAGGGGACTGGCTCGGTTGGCATCGCCGAGGACGGCGTTCGCATACAGCTTGCCTCTGGATCGCAGAATTATCCTTCGACCGCCTGGGGCTATGAGCGCGCCGAAGTTTTGCGCGGCCCGGCGTCCATCGTCTATGGCACCGGAACCGTCGGCGCGACGCTCAATATGATTCGTAAACAGCCAAGCCGCGAATCGCGCCAGGAAGTCATGGTTGGTGTCGGCTCCGACGGGTATAAACAGCTTGGTCTGGGCGGCAGCGGCGCGTTGGGTGAATATGCGAGCTATCGCGTCGATGTGTATGGATTTCATAACGACGGTTATCGCGATCTGGGCGACTCGCGCGGCGGCAAACTGATGAGCCGTTTTCGCATTCAGCCGCGCGGCGATTTTTATGTCGATCTGACGGCCGATTACAGCGAAGACAACCCGCAGCGTTACTGGGGCACGCCCTACGATGGAAACGGGCGCATCGTCAAAAGCCTGCGCGACGAAAACTACAACGCCCGCGATTCGGTCATCCGTTACAAAGACACGCGCCTGCGCGCGAAAGCGAATTGGCGGGCCAACGACTGGCTGACGGTGACCGACGAAGTGTATTACCTTGAATCCAAACGCCTGTGGAAAAACATTGAGCGCTATACGCTGAATCCGGCGGCCAATACCGTCGCGAGGAGCGATTACCTGTATATCGGGCACGATCTGGAACAGACCGGAAACCGGATCGAAGCGCTTGTCAAGGCGTCGAATCATCGCATTGTCGCTGGTTGGGAAACACAGCGCATTAATTTCCGGCATACGAATAATTCGCCGTATGGCGGCAGTTCGACCGTTTCCGCTTCCAACCCCGCGCACGGCGTGTGGAACAGTCCTGATCCGGCTCTGCCGAAGATTGACACGACGTCGACGTTCAACGCGTTTTACGTCGAGGACGCGTGGAAATTCCACGATCGCTGGCAAGTGATGGCGGGGATTCGCCGCGATATGTCGGAAGTTTCGCGGGATGATCTGACCGGCCCCGGCACGAACAATTACAGAAACCAGAAATTGAATGGAACTGCGTGGCGGCTGGGTCTCACGCACTTCCTGACGCCCGCTACAAGCCTGTACGCGAACTTCAGCCGGGGACACGACCCGGTGACGGGGCTGATTACCGCGAACCTGGCGCAATCCAGATACCGTCTGTTGAAGGGCAAACAGATTGAGGCGGGCATCAAGCAGACATTCGGCGGCGGCCTCGGCGAATGGACGGCGGCGCTTTTCCGGATCGACAAGAAGGATATTCTGACCCGCGACCCGGCCAATTCGGCGCTGACTATCCAGGGCGGGAAGCAGCACTCCGAAGGGCTGGAACTCGCCGCGGCGCTTTCTCCGGCCAAAAACTGGCGCTTCGAGGGGAATTACGCGTACATCAAGGCGCGTTACGACGAGCTGCTCGAACCGGGCAGCGTGGGCAGCGTCTCGCGTGAAGGGAATGTTCCGTACAACGTGCCGAAACACGTGGCGAATCTCTGGGGGCACCACTTCATGGGCAAGTGGCAGGTGTCGCTCGGAACGCGTTATGTCGCCAAACGTTACGCCGATAACGCCAATTCGCATTCGATGCCGTCTTACATGGTCGCCGATGCGAGCGTCGCGTGGCATTACGCCAGAAATACGACGTTCCGGTTTTTCGCGCGTAACTTGACCGACAAGGTGTATGCGACGGCCAGATACAATAGCCAGTTTATACTGGGTGACCCGCGTCGTTTCGATCTTGTGGCGGAATTCAAGTTCTGATGGCGTGAAAATGGACGGATGCTTCGGCCCCGTCCGTCTCGCCCTGAAGCCGTTTGTCATGGGCAGGTTCAGGGCCGCTTGCCTGATCCGGGCTAGCGCTTTGTCAGGTCCGGCGCGAACGGGGAGGGGGTGTGGTTCGATGGAGTGGATTTTGCAAGCGGAAAATCAGCGGCAGCCCGGAAGCCGTTACCGGCCTGGCGTCATTGAGAAAGGGGTTCTCTCCCCTCCCCAATGGCTACGGTCGAAATCCCGGCCGATCGGGCCGGGTTCCAAACCGGAGCAGGTTTGACGATGAAGCGTTTTACGCGAAGCGCGTATCTCGTCCACCGCTGGACGGGGATTGTGTTCGGCCCGCTGGTTTTTTTGTGGCTTCTTTCAGGCGTCGTCATGGTTTTTGTGCCGCGCCCGGCGATGCTCACCGCCGAACGGCTTGCCGGACTGCCGCCGCTTGTCGCGGCCGATGTCAAAATTTCACCGCTCGACGCGTGGAAATCGCTTGACCGCCCCGGATGGCCGCAAGCTGTCCGCCTTAACGCCGGCGGCGGCCGCGCGGCTTACCATTTTCTTGACGGCGCGCGCTGGCTTTCCGTTCGCGCGGATGGCGCTGGCATCCTCCCGCCGCTGGATGAAGAGGCGCTGCGCCACGCTGTCAGACGTTATGCGGGGGATGCGCCAGCCGTCCGTTTTACTCCGGTCGAACGCGATCAATGGACGCTTGTTTCGTACTTCGATCCCTGGCGTCCTTTTACGCGCGTCGACTTGAATGACGGACGGCATTATTACGTTTCGGCCCGCACCGGGGAAACCGTGCTCGATACAACGTTGGCCGAACGTGCCTGGAATCGGCTTGGAACCTTCATTCACTGGCTGTATTTCACGGAATTACGGCAGAATTTCGAACTCTGGCGGGGAATTATCCTGTGGGCCGCTTTTGCTTCAACCCTTATGGTCGCGTCAGGGTGTTATCTTGGGATCGAACGCCTGAAAATTTCGTCGCCCTGTTCCGGCGGGCGCTTTTCGCCGTACCGCGACACGTGGAAGCGATGGCATCATTGGAGTGGGCTGGCTGGAGGCATTTTTCTGCTGGCCTGGCTTGTCAGCGGCTGGTTTTCGTTATCGCCGATGGGCTGGGCCAGCTCGACCCGCCTCTCGGAAACAGACCGGCAATGGATCAGGGGCGGAGCGTTCAACGCCGGTGTTTTGAGCCGCGCTGTGCCGCTGGAAGCGCTGGGAGAAAAAACGCGCGAAATCCGCTGGACAGGATTCGATGGCCAGGCAACGCTCTTGCTTTTCGACGGGGAAATCCCGCGCCGTGTTGTTTTTGACGGAGACGCACCGCGCGCCGAAAACGCGCTTTCGCTCGAAGCGCTGGTCGCGAGCGCGAAAAAACTGATGCCGCAAAACCGTCTCGTCGCGCAAGACTGGCTCAACGAACCCGACCGCTATTATTATCCGCGGGGCCGCCGTCCGTTTCGTTTGCCGGTGGCGCGCCTGCGTTTCGACGACGCGGCGGAAAGCGTTTATTACATCGACCCCGCGACCGGCGACATGATGGCAAAAATCGACCGGAGCGGACGACGGCAGCGCTGGCTGTACAGGGGGCTGCACCGTTTCGATTTCCCGCCGTTTGACCGTTTCGAGACAGCGCGGAAAATTCTGGCGACAGGCGCGTCGTTGCTGGGGTTTTTCGCGGCGATAAGCGGCTGCGTTCTCGGCTGGCGGCGGATTGGAAGGCCTGGAAAGCGGCGCGAGCGAGGATGAACCGCAGCCGTTTTGCCACTGAAACACGGTTTTCGGGAAGGTCTCATAAAAGACGGTCAGGTTGGGAACAGGCATTTTGCTTCATCATGGGATAGCCATCGCTTGCCAAAGCATTGGGGAAAAGTGCCGCATCCCCAGAAATAGCCATTTTGACTTTCGCGCAGTGCCATTTTCGCTCCGCATCGATGACATGGGCGAGCGGCGCTTTCTAGCTGGACACGGCGGCGGCGAAACTCGGCCTCTTCAGCGACAATGGCCAAAAACGGCAGCGATTTCGTTCTTTCGACAAGCTCCCGGATCTCTTTTTCCGCGCGTTTTGCGACGAGGTGTGGAGTGAGCCTGTCTTTCAATTCCATGAATCGGGCAGCCAGTTCCTGAGCGTCGTCGCGGGTTCGCACCCATTCCGTTTCTTCAACGGCTTCGGCCAGATCACGCAACGCCTCCTGGACGGGGGCGAGCGATTTCAAAAACGACACTGTTTCTTCGGTGAATTCGTTCTGGCGCTGGCGATAACACGCCCTGAGGCAAGATAGGCGCTCATCAATGAAGGTGAGTAATTTCACCTCGTTAGCGTTTGTTTCCAACGCGATGCGCAGTTCTGTAATGACTCCGGAAATGAGCAGCATCGAAAACAAAAGCCTGATCAGGCCACGCCGCGAAGCGGCGGGTTAGTTCGCGCGCCGCCATAGGCTTTTGCGCTGCAGCAATGCATCCCCGGAAGGGAGCGAAACTTGATCAGGCTTGTGGCGATACATATCGCCTCGGCCCCGATGAAAAATGCGATGGCTACGATTACGGTCACAAAAGTGGCAGTTTCAAGAATATAGGCGACTGCCGCGATGGATACATAAAAGACGATATCAACCGTGCTGTCGAGGCGGCGCAGCCAAGGACGCGCGACACCAAGGCGACGCGCTATCGCTCCATCGAAGTAGTCACTGAGCAATCCGGCAATCAGAATGGCGGCAAAAATGCTCCGTGGGGCGTTGTATAACGCAATCAAAAGCGCGAGCGGGCCAAGAATGAGCCGTATCAATGTAAGAGGCAAGGGAATCACGATCATGGCGTAACGGCGAGGATGAGCGTCAGACAATAAAACGGCGAAACGACAGATTGCCGGACAGATTGTCAGAAACTGTCATGGATACTGAATCCTCATGTTTTTCGCTCAGTGGCAGGCAATGCTTGTGATTATATCGGGACGCCCGCAAAAGTCGAATGGATTCAACAGCGCACAGGCCCCGGAGATGGAGTGGAACACGGCTTGCGTCCATCGCGTTCGGTGAACACATCGGTGTCACGCTGCTTCGTTCATCAGGCGGTTTTCCCCCTCGTGGAAGAGCTGGAAGTCTTTCGACATATTCATGACTCATGGGCGGCGTATATCGAAATAAGAAATGAATCGTTCGTCATCGCGTGTCTGCTTGCTAGATTGACGCTTCCTGAAGCGCGGCAATGCGCTTTCATGAGAAGGAATATTTGATATGGAGAGAATCATGAACATACGCACCAAACTGGTTTCCGCCGCCTTGTCGCTGCTTGTGGCCGCGTCCGGCGCATGCGCGGCCGAACAGACGAAGCTGAGAATCAGCAAGCAGTACGGCCTGGGCTATCTGCCGCTGGTTGT
Organism: Accumulibacter sp.; assembly: GCA_031280565.1. Classification (GTDB taxonomy): domain Bacteria; phylum Pseudomonadota; class Gammaproteobacteria; order Burkholderiales; family Rhodocyclaceae; genus Propionivibrio. The sequence continues at coordinate 5,757 of JAITGN010000103.1, forward strand.
GCTGGAAGGGCGCAAGCTGCTGGAAAAGAACGCGAAGGAAGCAGGTCTGGGCGATCTTGCCGTCGAGTGGATTACCTTCGCGGGAGGAGTGCCAGCGAACGACGCGCTTCTGGCGGGAAACGTCGATCTCATTTCAGGCGGCGTTGCGCCGGCGGTCATCCTCTGGGACAAGACCCAGGGCGCGGCGAGGATTCTCGCCGCCCTGAACGAATCGCCTCTCGTGCTCAACACCTCGAATCCCAATGTCAAGACCCTCCGGGACTTGACCGAAAATGACAGAATCGCGCTGCCCTCAGTAAAGGTGTCTATCCAGGCAATTACCCTGTCAATCGCCGCCGTGAAGGAATTCGGCCCGAAGGAATTTGCCAGGTTCGATCCGCTGACCGTCGCGCTGCCGCATCCGGACGCGCTGATTGCCTTGACTTCCGGGAAGTCGGAAATTACCGGACATTTCACCTCGGAACCCTTCATTACCCTGGAACAGCGGAATCCGAACGTTCGCCAGGTATTGAGCTCCTACGATCTGTTTGGCAGACATACGAACAATATCGTGACGACTTCGAAGAAATTTTACGACGCCAACCCGAAGCTTGTCTCGGTCATTATCAAATCCCTGAACGAAGCGAACGAGTGGATCGCGGCAAACAAGAACGAGGCGGCGCGTTTGTACCTGGAGGTATCGAAATCCAGGGAGCCTATCGAGTTGATCAAGGCGATCCTCGACAAGTCCGAAAACACGTTCTCGACGAAGCCGCTGAATCTGACGGTCTATAGCGATTTTCTCCACGAGATCGGCAGGATTAAAAAGAAGCCAACCGAGAGGGATCTGTTTTTTCCAAAAATCTTTGAGCAGGGTAATGGCGGATAACGTGCCCTCTTGCGCCGGAGCTTTCCTGGAAGTAAGAAATCTGACGCTGCAATACAAGACAGACCGTTATCTGGTCACAGCGACGCGGGACGTTTCTTTTGATGTCGGAGAATCGGACAGGCTGGTTCTGCTGGGGCCGTCGGGCTGTGGAAAATCGACTCTTCTCAAGGCGATTGGCGGCTTCCTGAAACCGGCAGGTGGATCCATTGCACTCAATGGCCGCCCGATCAAAGCCCCCGGCGCGGACAGGGGCATTGTTTTTCAGGAGTTCGATCAACTTTTGCCCTGGAAGACGGCGCGGGAGAACATCGTTTTCGCCATCAGGCAGACGCGCAACGCGAGCCGCGAGGAAGCGGTGGAGGAGGCCCAGGCTCTTCTGGAAAAAGTGAGTCTCGCGAGGGTCGGGGACAGCTATCCGCATGCCCTGTCGGGCGGAATGAAACAGCGGGTGGCGATCGCCCGGTGCCTTGCGATCAAATCGAAAATAATCCTGATGGACGAGCCTTTCGCGTCGCTGGATGCGCTGACACGGCAGAAAATGCAGGAAGAATTGCTGTATCTATGGACCGAAACGAAGTTTACCCTGGTGTTTGTGACGCATTCCATCGATGAGGCGATCACGCTGGGCACGCGCATCATCGTGCTTTCCCCGCATCCGGGGCGTGTTGTCGACGAATTCAGTGTCGATTGGACACGGGGGCCGGAGGAATATGGCGAATCCGCGAGCCTGAAAGAAAGGATTACGCAGATTCTTTTCAGGGACATTGATTATGTCATATAAGGCGGAGGCGGACGGGGCTGATATTCCCGATGAAATGAAACGGACGCTTTCATTGCATGAAAAGCTCTATAACAGTGCGGCGGCGCGGAAACTCTTTCTGCTGATTTTCCTCGCCATAGCCTGGCAGCTCTATTCGATGCGCGTCGATAACCCGCTGATGTTTCCTTCCCTGGTGGACACGATGGCCGGGTTCGTGGAGGTCGTCCGCAGCGGAGAACTGCCTTTACGCGCATTGGCTTCCTTGCGCGTCATTGTCGTCGCCTATGCGGGCGGCGTGATCCTGGCCGGGCTGCTCACGGTTTTTGCCATTACCACGCGCCCCGGAACCGACCTGCTGGAAATCCTGACCTCGATGTTCAATCCGCTTCCCGCCATCGCGCTTTTGCCGCTGGCCTTGCTGTGGTTCGGCCTTGGCTATCCAAGTATCATTTTCGTGATCGTGCACGCGGTCAGCTGGCCGGTTGCGCTCAATATCTACACAGGTTTCATGGGCGTGAGTTCCACCCTGCGCATGGTGGGACGAAACTACGGGCTTTCAGGTTTTGCCTTCGTTTTCAGGATTCTCGTTCCAGCGGCATTTCCGCACATCCTGACCGGGCTGAAGATCGGCTGGGCTTTTTCCTGGCGAACGCTGATCGCGGCGGAACTCGTTTTCGGAGTGAGTTCCGGCAGCGGTGGTCTTGGGTGGTTTATCTACGAAAAGAAAAACCAGCTCGACATCAATCTCGTATTCGCAGGACTTCTAACGGTCATCATCATCGGCGTTCTGGTCGAAGGCGTCGTTTTCAAATTCATCGAAGAGAGGACGGTTGTAAGGTGGGGAATGAAATTCTAGAACTGTTGAACGATGAAGAGAGCACGAAGATTCTTGTCACTGTCGACGAGAAAGGGCTTCCGCATCCCGTGGTGAAAAGCTCGCTGCGTTACTCGGGCGGCGATATTGTTTATCTGGAATATCTCGAATCATCGCGCAGCAACCGCTTCATGACGAGAAGCCTGTGGTACAAAAGGGATATCGTCATCCTGATTGCCAGGCCCGGCGAAAAGAGCTTCCTGGTGATCGCCCATCCTGTGCGCGCGCTGGTATCCGGCAAGGAATTCCAGCGCTATTACGAGGAAGCGTGGAGAAAAAACCTTGATCTTTCGACGATATGGATTCTGGAACCTGTCCGCGTGAGCGACCAGAGTTTGAGCGTCCGTGTTGCCGAGGAGACAGCGCGGCGCCCGTACTTTACGCATCTGGACAGACTGGCGAAGGAGGCATGATGGCGAGCGCCCTGGGCTTTGACGAAGTGGCGGCGAAATACCCCGATTTTCCGCAGCTCATCATGCGGAAGATCGACCTTCACCGTCGTGGCGCGTATTACACGGAAAGCGCTTTGCAAGCCGTTGATCCGTCGCGGCATCAAACGGGCGGGACGCACATTTTCGGAACCCGCGATGGCAAGCTCTCTTACCGTCCCGAAGCCTTCACCCTGCGCGACGGCACGCTGGTCTTGACGACGCCGACGCCCCTGGAAGGTAACGACCCCTACGTCGTCGACCGGATTGGCGAGAAGTTGATTCTGCTGGACAAAGGCAAGGAGATCGACGAAATATTCTATTGGGACAAACCCGATTACTACGATAAAAAAACCTCGCGCGGCACGCTCATGCAGAACGTCATCGGCAGCCGTCCGCAAAGGCTGTACATCACGCCCAACCGCTTTTGCCATTTCTGGAGCGAGGAGGGCGGCGGCGGCTGCGGTTTCTGCGACATCGTCAATAACCTGAAGCAACAGCGCGCCGAAATCAAAATGCCGACCCGGCTTGATCCACGCGACGTGTCCGAGACCGTCCGCGAGGCGTTGAAGGAAAAAGGGCGCTTCACCGCCGTCTTTCTCACGTCCGGCTCCGATTTTCGCGGCAAGGAAGCTTTCGACAAGGAAGTTGATTTCTACATCGAAATCATGAAAGCCGTCGGCGAAAATTTCGCCGCGGAAAAATTCCCCTCGCAGCTTCTCTGCACCGCATTTACCAGGGATCAACTGCAACGCCTTTACGATGAAACCGGCCTGACCAGCGTCACCATGGACATCGAAGTCCTGAATGAGAGGCTTTTCGGCATCATCTGCCCCGGCAAGGCGAAATGGATCGGCTACCAGGAATGGAAGCGCCGCCTGATCGACGCGGTCGAGGTCTTTGGCCCGAATCGCGTGGGTACCGGCATCGTTTCCGGCGTGGAACTCGTGCCGCCTTTCGGTTTCCCGTCGGAAGACGAAGCCCTTGATTCGGTTCTGGGTGAAGCTGGCGAGCTGGCCGCTCAGGGTGTTTCCACCGTCAACATGATCTGGGTTCCGCGCCCTGGCTCACCTCTGGGGCATCACAAAAACGCTTCGCTCGAATACTACGTGCGGCTTGCGCAGGGACTTCAGGCGATACGGCGCAAACATGGACTCGAAATCGATTTTGACGACTACCGGCGTTGCGGCAATCATCCCGATTCAGATTTGGCGCGGGGTCTGTGAGGAGTCTTTCACCTGCTAACCCGGGATTTTCGGGCGATCACGGTGCAGCCTGACGCTGGGAATGATTTGTAGAAGCCTTCGCAAGTGATGGCGGGCAAGGAATCGAAGCGCCGCACGGGCGGCGCGGCCCGTATTTTCGGCTCGAAGTTTGAGTACCGCTGGAGGGGCCGTTCATACTCCGACAGGCTCAGTATGAACGGACTTTTTTAATTCGGCGCGGAACTGTCGGTTCTGTTCAATCGCCTGCCGCAATCGCTTCGGCGATCGCCTTGCCGACATCCGCCGTCGAAGCTTTTCCTCCCATATCCGGCGTTCTCGGGCCTTCGGCGAGAACGGTTTCGATGGCGCGCAGGATGCCGGACGCCGCATCCGGGTAGCCCAGGTGTTCGAGCATCATCGCGCCGGTCCATATCTGACCGACCGGGTTGGCGATTCCCTGTCCATAGATGTCCGGCGCGGAACCGTGTACCGGCTCGAACAGCGACGGAAACTTGCGCTCCGGGTTGAGATTGGCCGACGGCGCGATGGCGATTGTGCCGGTGCATGCCGGCCCCAGGTCGGAGAGGATGTCGCCGAACAGATTGGAAGCGACGACCACGTCGAACTTGTCCGGGTAACGCACGAAATTCGCGGTCAGGATATCGATATGGAACTTGTCGGTGCGCACGTCCGGGTAATCTTTTGCAATCGCCGCAAAACGCTCGTCCCAGAAGGGCATGGCAATGGAAATGCCGTTTGACTTGGTCGCCGACGTCAGGTGTTTTTTGGGCCGCCTGGCGGCCAGCTCGAAGGCGAAGCGGATGACGCGGTCTACGCCGATGCGCGTGAAAACGCTCTCCTGCACCACGAATTCACGCTCGGTACCCTCGAACATGCGTCCGCCGACGCTCGAATACTCGCCCTCGGTGTTTTCGCGCACGATCAAAAAATCGATGTCGCCGGGCTTGCGTCCGGCCAGCGGCGATGGGACGCCGGGCATCAGCCGGGCAGGGCGCAGGTTGACGTACTGGTCGAATTCGCGCCGGAACTTGAGCAGCGATCCCCACAGCGAAACGTGGTCGGGCACTTTCTCCGGCCAGCCGACCGCGCCGAAAAAAATGGCATCGTGTCCGCCGATCAGTTCTTTCCAGTTAGCAGGCATCATCACGCCGTGTTTGAGGTAGTAGTCGCAGCTCCAGTCGAATTCGTCCCATTGCAGGCCGATACCGTGTTTGCGCGCCGCCGCGTCGAGGCAGCGTAAGCCTTCGGGAACAACTTCCTTGCCGATTCCGTCGCCCGGAACCACGGCGATTCTATGGTTTTTCATCGTTTGCGGTCTCCAAAAAATTGTGTGCAGGAATGAATTGTCCACGGTAGAACGATTATGGTTTTATCTTGACCCCAAAGATAAAAAAAAGCAAACGGCTTGATGTCGCCGTCAATGATTCTGGAATGAAATGATGCCTTTCACGTCTGCTGATGAATCACGCTGATGATCTGGCAGCCAGAGCAAATGTCGAGGAATAGCGTGCCTTCCGAATAATCGGACAATGCGGCCCACGGCACGGACGCGAGGTAGCGCATGGTTTTTCCGCAATCCGGGCAGGGATCGTATTGAAAATCCTGTATCCAGTCCGCAAAGCCGCCGATCGTGATGATCGATTCGTCGTTTCCGCGCGCGAAAAACAGGGGGGCCGGGCGCTCCGCCAGCGCGAACCTTTTGGAGGTCATTTGCGCGTATTCTTCATCGTGCATTTTTTCGCACTTCCCGAAAGGCTGGACCTGAGTCACTGAACTGTTTCCATCCGGGCGGTAACGTACCATGGTGCGCTCGCACATGGGGGCGCATTGCGGACATACCGGAATCCCGGTTTTTCCGGAGAGTCCCAGAAAGGCCAAGCGCTTGTCATTGCCATCGATCGTCAGGATGTCGATCAGCCTGGAAGCGCAATGCGGGCAGGTATCCTCGCGTGGTACCGCCACCGAAACTGCGCTGTTTTCGGCGGCGTCAATAGCGGCTGGAATGGCCGGATAGCATTCTGGAAAATTGAGTTCAATCCGGTTTCCGTCCTTGTCGAACGTCCAGCCGCCGGCGTGCGCATAAACGGACGGCGGCACGTGGAGAAATTTCGACCAGGGCAAGGGGTTGGCCTCCAGCTCCCGGAAAACCGCCAGAACATCCGCGCCGCCGGCAATGGCCAGACATTGCAGGATGTGGTTCGCGTTCTGGCAATCTTTTTTCTTCAACGCGGTAATCAGCTTTTCGCGCGCGCTTGGCGCTGCATTCCGATACAGTTCGCAGGGCCAATAAACGCCCGCGCTCGCGGCGGCTTCCGCGATTTTTTCAGTGGATATGCCGCGGAAAGCCAGCAGTCCGAAAAAATCGTCGTATTCCTTTTTCTTGTAAAAAGAATCGTCCATTTCCTGAAGGATGGCTTCGATTTTCCGCGCAACTTCCGTTTCGGGCATGGACTGATATTTTTCCCGGTTTTTGCGCATGCGGCATTCGTAACAGATGCCCTCGAAATAGATTGCCTTGCCGCATTCGATGCACTGTTTCTCTTCCTGTGCCATGATTTTCCCTCTTGCTTTAATCTTTTGATATCGCATCGTCATTGACCATCGACTCTTCGCGCCTTCTCCGGTCAGGAAGCTGCTGACGGTTTCTAGCTTTCTTGCGTGATATTCGTGATCTCGAACTGTTCATCGAAACAGATAACCAGCAGCTCGTCGGAAATTTCCTCGTCCAATGAAAAGTCGAACACGCAATCCAGTTTGCCCTGGCTGTTGAAACCGATGCGGATGGCGCGTGGTTCCAGCGCGGCGAGAAACATGTCCCGGGTGATGGCTTGCACGGACTTCACCGGAAAGACGGAGAGCAAGGCGTCTTCGTCCAGCCCTTCCAATTGGCATTCGGCGAAGAAGGAAACCCGTTCCAAATCCGCGTTGGCAAGGATAGCCGCTTTCGCCCGCGCGTACATGAATGGAATGTTGTCCACGAAATTCGCAATCGTCGGGGCTATCTCCTCACTCGCGATTTCTTCCTCAATGTAAAGGTCGAAGCTGATTTTCCTGTTTCCGGGAACGGCGCTGTAACTTCCGTACAAACCGTCCTCGAACGGGACGTCAAGGCTCCCCAGGAAAGCGGTGTCGATTTTCATGATGGCGTTTCCTTTTCGTCGATTAGCTTTCAGCTTGAAACTTCGCCCTTCAGGGCGGCGTAAAGGCCGGACTCCTGTTGCCGTGGCTGCTGGATACGCGGATGATCTCAAGCTGCCGCGAGAGCCAGACTTGGCTTTCCACGGGTGACGCGCCGGCGCACTTGACCTGGTACGCCTGGCCCGACCAACTGCTCCTGGAGGCGGCCAGCTCAATGAAGCGCTCCGCGCTTTGGACGGTCTCCTTGCTTTCAAGGTGCTCAAGTTTGCGAAGCAAATGCTCCTTGGCTTCAGATCCGCTATGCCAGGAACCATTGCGGCTGAACTGACACCCCGATGCCTGCAATCGGGTCAACAAGGCGTCGATTTCGGCCCGCACTGGCGGCGGCGTCGAAGCCGCGGCGGCGAGACAGCACCAGAGCGCGGCGGAAATGGCGGGAAAAAAGAGTTTCATCGGCAGTCTGCGGTCTGACGCGAAAACCCGGGAACGCGGAGGCGATTTACCGGTGTCGAGCGCCCACATGAAAGAACTAGGGCTGTTCAACGGGAGCCGTATTTTTGATCTCGAATCTTCCATGACGGATAGCGTCGATAATCTTGTCGACGTTTTCATCGTCTGGCTTGCGGCGTTTGTAATCTTCAAGGCTCTTTATGGCCCGGTCTTTTTCTCCGAGAAATACATATGCGAGGCCAATGGAGAAACCCGCGTCAACAACGCCCGCGGCAAGCGCCTTTTCAAGATACGGAAGCGCTTCTTTGGCTTTGCCTGTGCCGGAGAGAAAGTTCCCATACATATAATTGCCTCTCGGGTCGGAAGGCGACAGGGCAAGCAGCCGCAAAAAGATCGAATTGGCTTTTTCGGCGGCTCCGGGAATATCGAGATTGTGGCCAATGCTGTTGAGGAATCCGGCGCGAACGAGAAGTTCCAGGTTGGGCGTGGGGACGCTGATCAAGGTATCGAGCATCCCCGACAATATTTTGACATCCTTGGCGGCGCGTTGCTGATCCTGCGGCGTGTCAAATCGTGGCGGGTAATTTCGCGCGTGGGCGGACAAATCGTTCAATATTTTGTCGAGATAAGCGGCGTTGAAGCTATGTTTTTTTCCCGAAGACGTTTCCGATTCCTTGAGCAGGCGGGTCAGATCGTGATTTCCATACTCTTTGGCGCTTGCGCCGGGAACGGCAAACACGACGAAAAGAAAGGCGAGAATAAATGAGCGCATGATATATCGATGTCCTGTCAATGTGAGGAACACGCTCTCACAGGCGCATTCCTTGTTCGAAAAAGCGCGTAGTACCGTGAGAATCACCATGATATTTTGATTTATAAAGTCCGCAAACCTTGCCGGAGACGGCAGATGCCTTTTTCCAAAGGGGATGAACCGGTGCCGGAAACGTTTGAGACCGAAGCATTTTAGAGCATTTTCGATTCAGATGACCGCAAAATCCCGCAGGTGATGAAGTGGCGCTGTTTCCTTTCACCGCCGTTCGTACTGATTTTGCCGGAACGCATTGATGGCATCTATTTCCGTTCGTACTGAGCCTGTCGAAGTATGAACGGACGCTCCGAGGTCTTCCCAAAGCCTCTCTAATCAGAGGCGTTCAAGGTAAAGGCATCCTGGCCTTTCCAATCCTTACCCTTCGACAGGCTTCCTTCGTCAAGCTCAGGACGGAGCAGGGCGAACGGATTGGAAAGGTGTTCTTCGAGAAGCTTCCTTCGACATGCTCAGGACGGAGCAGGGCGAACGGATTGGAAAGGTGTTCTTCGAGAAGCTTCCTTCGACATGCTCAGGACGGAGCAGGGTGAATAGATCGGAAAGGCGGAGGCCGTCCTCTTCTGGCCACATGCCGCTATTTGAATCGAAAACGCTCTAGCATGGGACAGAACAGCGCTATGTCCGCCGGGCGCGATTGATGATTTTGTCGTTTATTGCAATTTGCTAAAGTGCGGGAACTTGCATCACGGAGAGGTTTTGAAAGATACCGTCCGTTACCGTCTGGAATGTGCCCGGTACGGTGCATCGTGTCATTTGCGCACTGGCCGCTCAATATGGCCGCAGCATTGATGCCTGCATTGAAATACAAGGCGACATTTACTCCGTCTTCCATGGGTCAAGTGGACGCCCGGCCACAAAAGGGCTACATAAAAAACAGTATCAGGGCCAACAACAGAAAAAAACAGCCAATGAATCGGATGAAAGACTCGACGAGATCATATGTGCCGGAAGAACATTTAACGCCAATCAGCGGGGCTGTTTCCGCTCCGTGGTAAACAAGATACCAACCCAGGATAACCATCACCATTTCTCCGGTGGACATGGGATATTCAAACAAGAATATGCCTATGAAAATAGATGCGACGATTAAAGACGACAGAATCCGATGAACGGCCATGTTATCCCTGATACGCGTGCGCCGGAAACGCGGAATTGGCGCGGTAGGCGTTCCCAAAGGCGGGCATTATTGCGCGCGGCAGGCGAAATTCTGGCCCGTTGACGAGACGACGCCATGCCAGAGCGGGCTGTTGAGGTTGATCTGTTTCTTGCGCTGGGCCAGGAGTTCGATAGGCACATGCGTGAAAATATCGTGCTGATGGCCGATCAAAAGTCCGGTTTTTCCCGCCATTGCCGCATGAACGGCGTTTCTGGCGAAAAAATTGCACAAGATGGCGTCCTCGGCGTTGGCCGGAACGCTGCGGATGAGATAACTCGGATCGAAATAGCGGAATATGCAGGACAGATTCTCGGCCTTGAAGTATTCTTCAATGCGCTGCCGCAGATAAACGCCGATGTCGTTGAGTTTGGGGTTGCCTGATTCATCGAATTTCTGTTCTCCCGATGAAAAAAAGTGCTGCCCCGCGCCTTCGGCGACAAGAATAACGGCATGTTCCCTGCGGAGAATGCGCATTTTCAGGGCGCTCAAAAAACCGTCCTCGCCGTCGAGAACGAAGGGAACTTCAGGCACCAGCGTGAAATTCACATCCTGACTCGCGATCGTCGCGCCCGCCGCGATGAAGCCGGCGTTGCGCCCCATGACTTTCACGAGCGCGATACCGTTCTGGACGCTGTGCGCTTCCGTATGCGCGCAGTCGATGACTTTCGAGACTTCCTCGACGGCGGTCAGATAGCCGAATGTCCGCGAGACAAACGCGACATCGTTGTCGATGGTTTTCGGGATGCCGACGACAGCGAGCGCATATCCGCGCCGTTGCGCCTCCTCGAAAATTTTCGCGCCGCCGCGCTGCGTTCCGTCGCCGCCGATCGTGAAAAGAATGTTGATTTCCTGCGAAATGAGATTATCGACGGCAATCCGGATATCCACCGGGCCGCGCGAGGTATTGAGAATTGTGCCTCCATCCTTGTGAATTTCCTCGACAGCTTCGGGCGTCAGGCGGACCGGTTTTTCGCTGATTCGCGGGTCGAGGCCGCGATATCCGTTGCGGAATCCGAAGATGTCGCGGACGCCATAACGGTAATAAAGCTCCAGGACGAGCGAGCGGATAACGTTATTCAAACCCGGACACAGCCCCCCGCAGGTCACGATACCGGCACGGGTTCTCGACGGGTCGAAAAAAATCCGCCGGCGCGGGCCGGCGATTTCGAAAGACAGATCATCGTCGGGGGACGGGGACGCGCCGGGCGTGATGACGACTTTGTGACGTACTCGCGCGTCGTCGTCGACGTGGAAAGGCAGAGGATTGTCAAAACGCGCCTTGCCAAGAGAAGTGATTTCCATGGTTTTTCCCTGAATCCGATATTTCAATCCACGCCCGTAAGCGGGCAACGCCGCATGAAGAGACTGCGCCTCCAGCATGCGCGATTATCCCCCTGAAAGGAGAGGTTTCCAACCGGTGGAAGTTTTGATGAAATTTTCAGGATATCTACATCGTGACGGCAATGGTCAAATCATAAACGGCTATGCGAAACGGGAGTGAAGCGGCAGGAGGGGATGATGGGGCCTCTGCGCGGACATGCCTCCTCCGCATTATGGCGGCACATCGCGAACGCGAAGGGACAGGCGTAGCTGTTTTTTCTTGATCATATTCAGATTATTCCGGAATCGTTTCATTGAACAACCCGTTTTGTCAGGATTTTCAATATTTTTTATCTGAAAAAAACAGAATTCAGGAAAATTAAATAACGTTTTTGAAACATTTTATTGGTTTTATATGGATGCAGAAAGAATATTATTTTATAACGACATACGTTCTTTAGCAGTTTTTATTTTAAAAATTGATAAAATAGCTAAAAAACGATGGTTATATTTCAAGCCTCTTCAGGCTGCCTCGGAAGATTTCGCCGCCGTGTGTTTTCGTGAGAATGCTGGAGGCTGCCCGCGGGTCAATGCGCTCTGGGTCAATGTGCTTCCTCCCAGTTCATTCCTGCGCCGATTTCGATGGCGAGCGGGACGCGGAGCGCGGCGATTTGCGTCATCAGGGGAGCGAGTTCGGCGCGAACGCGTTTGAGTTCGGCCTCCGGCGTCTCAAGGACAAGTTCGTCGTGCACTTGCAAAATCAGGCGTGTTTCGAGTTTTTCCCGGTCGATCCAGTTCTGTACGGCGATCATCGCGAGTTTGATCAGGTCGGCGGCCGTTCCCTGCATGGGCGCGTTGATCGCGGCGCGTTCGGCGCCCTGACGGCGTCCGGCCTGGGCGGCATGGATGTCGGGAAGCCACAGGCGGCGGCCGAACACGGTTTCGACGTAACCTTCGGCCCTTGCGGCATTGCGCGTTTTTTCCATGTAACGCGCGACGCCGGGGTAGCGCGCGAAGTAACGGTCGATGTACGCTTGCGCCGCGCCGCGCTCAAGTCCTGTCTGGCGGGCGAGGCCGAATGCGCTCATTCCGTAGATGAGACCGAAGTTGATGACTTTGGCGATCCGGCGCTGTTCGCTTCTGACTTCGATCGGCGTTATGCCGAAAATTTCCGCCGCCGTCGCGCGGTGCACATCCTCACCTTGTGTGAACGCTTCAAGTAGACGATCGTCTTCCGAGAGGTGCGCCATGATTCGCAGCTCAATCTGTGAATAATCGGCGGAAACGAGACAGCAGCCCGGCGGAGCGATGAACGCGGCGCGGATCCGCCGCCCTTCGGGCGTCCGCGCGGGGATGTTCTGGAGATTGGGGTCGCTGGAGGCCAGCCGGCCGGTAACGACGACGGCCTGCGCGTAATTCGTATGTACCCGGCCGGTCGCCGGATTGATCATTTTCGGCAGTTTGTCGGTATAGGTTCCCTTGAGTTTCGCGATCTGCCGCGATTCGAGCAAAATTTTGGGCAAGGGGTAATCGAGCGCGAGTTCGGAAAGCACCTCTTCATCGGTCGAGGGCGTGCCCGACGGGGTTTTTTTCTTGACCGGCAAACCGAGCTGGTTGAACAGGATTTCAGCCAGCTGCTTGGGCGAATTGATGTTGAACGGCGCGCCTGCGATTTCATGGGCCTGCCGCTCAAGTTCAGCCAGACGGATGCCGATTTCGTGGCTTTGCCGCGCCAGTTGCGCGGTGTCGACAAGAACGCCGTTTCGCTCCATCCGGAACAGTATTTCGCGCGACGGAATCTCGATTTCGGAATAAACCCGCGCAAGGCCCGGGTCGGCGGCGATTCGAGGAAAGAGCCGTTCGTGCAGGCGCAGGCACAGATCGGCGTCCTCGGCGCCGTATTCGGCGGCCTGTTCGATGTCGACCTGGTCGAATCCGATCTGGTGAGCGCCTTTTCCGCACAGTGTTTCATACGCGATTGTCTTCATGCCGAGGTGACGCAGCGCGAGCTGGCCGAGATCGTGCGCATATGCGCCGCTCCTGCCCGATTCGACGACATAGGATTCGAGCAGGGTGTCATGGACGACGCCTGCCAGCGCGATGCCGTGGTTGGCGAAAACATGTTGATCGTATTTGAGGTTTTGTCCGATTTTCGCGCGCTCGCGCGATTCGAGCCAGGGCGAAAGACGTTTCAGTATCCCGTCGATGGAGAGCTGCGCCGGCGCGCCCGCGTAGTTGTGGGCCAGAGGAAGATAGGCCGCTTCGCCTGGCGCGACGGCAAACGAGATGCCGACAATGCGCGCGCCGAAAACGTCCAGGCTGCTTGTTTCCGTATCGATGGCGGTCAGCGGGGCCGTTTCGATTTTATTCATCCAGCGCTCGAAACCTTCCATGTCGAGAATCGTTTCATAAGCGGCGCGGTGCGCGCC